>NZ_JAHGAN010000027.1:0-120635 GCF_030248625.1 Vibrio sp. D420a
ATCTCGTATCTCGTATCTTAAAGAATTAAAGCTTACGCAGACCTGCGATTGCCTTCTCTAACTTAGCTTCCATTGGAGCCGAGATATCCATCTTCTCTTCACTGCCTGGATGCGTAAATTTAATGTTTGCTGCGTGCAGGAATAAGCGGTCCAAACCGACTTTACCTGTATAAGCATCAAAGCGGCGATCACCATAACGGTCATCCCACGCAATCGGGTGACCCGTGTATTGAGTGTGTACACGAATTTGGTGGGTACGACCTGTAATCGGGCTTGCTTGAATCAAGGTCGCATCTTTGAACTTTTCTAACACCTTAAAGCGGGTTTCAGAAGCTTTACCATTCGGGTTTACACGAACAATGCTGTTGACTTCATTTTTAAGAAGCGGTGCATTCACTACCTTACAACTGTTCTTCCACTCGCCCATGACTAATGCATAGTAGTACTTCTGGACCGTCTTTTCACGGAACTGAGCTTGCAGATGGCGCAGCGCCGAACGCTTTTTCGCCACCAAGAGGATGCCCGAAGTATCTCTGTCAATTCGATGCACCAATTCAAGGAAGCGGGCTTCTGGTCGCAATGCGCGTAGAGCTTCAATCGCTCCGAACTTAAGACCACTACCACCGTGTACCGCTGTACCTGAAGGTTTATTCAAGACAAGCATGTGGTCATCTTCATAAATGATGCAATGCTCTAGCTCGGACACCTTATTAAGCTTAGTGCTTGGCACGTTCTCTTCGACTTTCTCTTCCACAGTCACTGGTGGAATACGAACAAGATCGCCGGCTTTCAGTTTGTATTCTGCTTTGATGCGCTTTTTGTTAACACGCACTTCGCCCTTACGTACGATTCGATAAATCATACTTTTCGGGATATTTTTTAATTGGTTACGTAAGAAGTTATCAATACGTTGACCAGCCATATCTTCATCGATGTCGACAAATTGGACTTTGGTTCTAATTTCGCTCATGCGGTTAGTGTATCACTGTCAAATTTGATAATTGAGAGTTAATTGCATTTTTCGGCGCGATTATACCCAAAAGGAGGCGTGAAACTTCTATATTTGTTTGATTCTTCGAACAAAAAACAATCAAGACTGCCGCAAAATTAAATATCATTTGATAAATTATTGATAGACAGTGAGTTAGAGCTATCAAAACCCAAACAAAAACCGTTTTTTTTCGCGCATTCTGATAAAGCAGATTGCTGTGATTAGCGACCACTGCTATAGTTCACAGCTGCTATCTATGGTTTGACTACTATTTAAACAGCCAACCATTCACAAGCAAGTAAATGAGTAGATAACTCAGTCAAAACCGTGCTGCATTGGCGTAAGACACCGTTAACTGAGTTCCTTGTCGCTCTACTCACGTACGCTCATGTTGAGTATTCACCGCCACATCGCGGATCATAGTTCACTATCTATGATGACTGACGTGCCCCAAGAGCATCCCTTCCAGCCGGGAGGCTGCACCGATAAAGCCATGGGATCAGGCACCATGAGAAACGAAATCAAGCGACAAGAACAATGATGAAAATAAGAAAAGACAATGAGTATTTCTAAATGAAAAGAATGTTAATTAACGCAACTCAAAAAGAAGAGTTGCGTGTCGCTTTGGTTGATGGCCAGCGACTTTTCGATCTTGATATCGAAAGTCCAGGTCACGAATCAAAAAAAGCGAATATCTACAAAGGACGTATCACTCGTATTGAACCAAGCCTAGAAGCGGCATTTGTTGACTACGGCGCAGAACGTCACGGTTTCCTCCCTCTTAAAGAAATTGCCCGCGAATACTTCCCTGAAGGTTACACATACCAAGGTCGTCCAAGCATCAAAGAAGTGCTAAAGGAAGGCCAGGAAGTTATCGTACAAGTTGAGAAAGAAGAACGTGGTAGCAAAGGTGCTGCACTGACTACTTTCATCTCTTTGGCGGGTAGCTACTTAGTTCTTATGCCAAACAACCCTCGTGCAGGCGGTATCTCTCGCCGTATCGAAGGTGACGAGCGTACTCAACTAAAAGCAGCTTTAAGCACGCTTGAGCTTCCTCAAGGCATGGGTTTAATCGTTCGTACTGCTGGCGTTGGCAAAAGCGCAGAAGAGCTTGAGTGGGACTTAAACGTACTACTTAATCACTGGGCTGCTATCAAGCAGGCTTCGGATTCAAACGCAGCACCTTTCCTTATCCACCAAGAAAGTAACGTAATTGTTCGTGCAATTCGCGACTACTTGCGTCGTGATATTGGTGAAATTCTTATCGATAGCAACACTATTTTTGAGCGTGCACAAGCGCACATTCAACTAGTGCGCCCAGACTTTATCAGTCGCGTTAAGAAGTACGACGGTGAAGTTCCTCTATTTAGCCACTACCAGATCGAAAGCCAAATTGAATCTGCTTTCCAACGTGAAGTTCGCCTTCCGTCGGGTGGTTCAATCGTTATCGACCCAACAGAAGCTCTAACTTCTATCGATATCAACTCTGCTCGTGCAACGAAAGGCGGTGATATTGAAGAAACAGCTCTGAACACAAACCTAGAAGCCGCAGATGAAATTGCTCGTCAACTTCGTCTACGTGACCTAGGTGGTCTAGTAGTTATCGACTTCATCGATATGACGCCTGTTCGTCATCAACGCGAAGTAGAAAGCCGTCTGCGTGATGCAGTTCGTCTAGATCGTGCACGTGTTCAAATCGGTCGTATTTCTCGATTCGGTCTTCTTGAAATGTCTCGTCAGCGTCTAAGCCCTTCTCTAGCAGAAGCAAGCCACCACATCTGTCCTCGCTGTACAGGTACTGGTGTTGTACGTGACAATGAATCTCTAGCACTTTCAGTTCTTCGTCTAATCGAAGAGGAAGCGCTAAAAGACAACACAGCACAAGTGCTTGCAGTTGTACCTGTGCCAATCGCTTCTTACCTATTGAACGAGAAGCGTCGCTCTGTAAACCACATTGAGCGTACTCAAGAAGTTAAGATCACTGTTGTACCTAACTCTGATATGGAAACTCCGCACTTCGAAGTTATCCGTGTTCGTGAAGGTGAAGAGTTCGATCTACTTTCTTACCTACTTCCTAAGAAGCTAGACGCTCTGAAAGAAGCAGAAAGCAAAGAGCCAGCAGAACAGACGATTCGTCCTAAGAAGATCGAAGAACCTGCACTGAAAGGTTTTGCTGCTCCTGCTCAATCTGCGCCAGCTCCAGCGCCAAAAGCAGCAGCTGCAAAAGTAGAAGAGAAGAAAGAAGAGCCTAAGGCACAAGAATCAGGCCTAATCAGCCGCTTCTTCAAAGCTATTGGCAGCTTCCTATTCGGTGGCTCTTCATCTCAAGAAGAGAAACAAGAAGAGAAGCAAGAAGAGAAACCTAAGAGCAATCGCAACAATGGCAACCGTCAACGTCGCGATCGCAATGACAATCGTCGTCGCAACCAGCGTGGTGATCGTAACGAGAACCGCGACAACAAGCGCCGTCGTAAGCCAGCTCGCGATGAGAAGCCTGAAGAGCAAAAAGAAAATGCAACTCAGCAACCTCGTCAAAACCGTAAGCCGAAGCAAGACCGCCGCAATAAACAGCGTGACGAGCAGAAGCAACAACGCGAAGAGCAAGTACCATCTAAGGTTGCAGAACAAGGTCAACAGCTAGCAGCTGATGCTCAAGCGTCTAAACCTGAAGGTCAAAAACAGAAGTCTGAAGCGAAAGCTGCAAAAGTTAAAGAGCGTCGTCAACGTCGTAAACTGAACAAGCAGATCCGCGTTAAAGACCAGCAAGCTCAAGCAGAAAACAACTCTGCGAAAGAGCAGGTTGCAGCTAAAGATAAGTCTGTTGCTCAAGAGCAAAAGGTAGCGGAACAAGTAGAAGCTAACCAAGCGAACGCTGAACAAACAGAACAGGAAGAGCCGAAGCAACGTCGTAACCGTCGTTCTCCACGTCACCTACGTGCAAGTGGTCAACGTCGTCGTCGCGGTCGTGACCGTCGCCCTAACCCATTCCGCCTACGTAAAGGTGGTGTAGCCTCTCCTGAGATGGCGATGGGTAAAGTGATGCCTCGTTTCGTGCCTAAACCGCACCACAAACAAGCAAAACCTGAAGCTGCTAAAGCAGAAGCGCAAGTACAACAATCAACTGAACTAGAAGCTGTTCAAAACAATGTTGTGATTGCTGGTGGTTTTGCATGTCCTGAAATGGCAATGGGTAAAGTTATTATCCGCCGTGAAGAGCCTGTTGTTGAAGCGAAAGCTGAAGAAGTGGTAGCACAGCCTGCAGTTGAAGCACCTGTTGTTGAGACACCTGTAGCTGAAGCGCCTGTAGCAGCACCAGTTGTTGAAGAGGCTCCAGTAGTAGACGCACCTGTTGTTGAAGAATCAGTTAAAGCTGAAGAAACGGTTGAAGCAAAAGCTGAAGAGACTGTAGCTGAAGCTCCAGTTGTTGAGGCACCAATCACTGAGGCTAAACCAGTTGAAGCAGCACCTGTGACTGAAGAGAAACCTTCAGTAGAGGCGAAGAAACAAGCTAGCTCGCCAATGACGAAAGCTCCTGGTCCACAAGAGATCAAAGAGATTGAAGTTGTTGCAGCACCATTCCGTAGCGAACGTTACGTATCGAAGGGTGCTGGCAGTCAGGTTGCTTCGAACCAAGCGGGTTCTGGTATGACTAAGCCAAACTACTAAGCATTTACTGTTGTAAATTCTTAAGTAAATAGAATCAAAGGCTGCTTATTATAAGCAGCCTTTTTCACATGCGTTATCGGAATAACGATTAATAGATATATTACTCAAAGTTAGGTTCAACCTTGAACTTAATCACATTTTTGGGTAGGATTCGCGCACTTATCTTTTTCGACACTTAGCTATTGCCGCTCTTTTATACACCTGTTTAGCTCCGCAATATGTTCGTGTCGGTAAATCCATTTAAAGCATAGCTGAGCACACATGTTCGAATTCCCACAATTTTCAAAGCACTCTGTAAAGAATGACGTTCTTTCAGGTCTTACTGTAGCACTTGCTCTAGTACCTGAAGCCGTTGCATTCGCCTTTGTTGCTGGTGTTGACCCAATGGTTGGTCTATACGCAGCATTCATCGTCGGTCTTATCACTTCTATCTTCGGCGGTCGTCCTGGCATGATCTCTGGTGCAACAGGCGCAATGGCCGTTGTAATGGTTAGCCTAGTTGCGACTCACGGTGTTCAATACCTCTTTGCCGCTATCATGCTAGCGGGTCTTCTACAGATAGCTGCGGGTCTATTCAAGCTCGGTAAATTTATTCGTATCGTTCCACACCCAGTAATGATCGGTTTTGTGAACGGTTTGGCGATTGTTATCTTCCTTGCTCAACTTGGCCAGTTTAAAGCACCAGACATCACTGGCGCGCTAACTTGGCTTCCAACAGATCAAATGACACTTATGCTTGGTCTAGTTGCACTGACTATGGCTATCATCCACTTCCTACCTAAGTTTACGACTGCAGTGCCTTCTTCACTGGTTGCTATCGTGACTGTGACGGCGCTAGTGGTTGGTTTAGATCTAGAAACACGTACAGTAGTTGACTTCCTACGTACTATGTCTGGTGACGATGCTGCAACGCTTGCGGGCTCTCTACCAACATTCTCGATTCCAGCAGTACCATTTAACCTAGAAACGATTTACATCATCTTGCCTTACGCAGTAATTCTGGCGGCAATTGGTTTGATTGAATCACTGCTGACTCTGACAGTGCTTGATGAAATGACAAACACTCGTGGCCAATCAAACCGTGAGTGTGTTGGTCAAGGCATGGCTAACGTAACGTGTTCAGTATTTGGCGCGATGGGTGGTTGTGCGATGATTGGTCAATCGATGATCAACGTAAACTCTGGTGGTCGTGGTCGTCTATCAGGTATCGTTGCTGCAGTTGCACTACTGATGTTCATCCTATTCGCATCGTCGCTAATTGAAATGATTCCTCTAGCAGCACTTGTGGGCGTAATGTTCATGGTTGTTATCGGTACATTCGAATGGGCAACGTTCAAGCTTGCGCGCCGCGTACCAAAACAAGACTTCTTTGTTATTGTTCTAGTAACGGTTGTTACTGTAATGACTGACCTTGCAGTTGCTGTATTTGTTGGTGTTATCGCTTCTGCCCTAATGTTCGCTTGGCAGCACGCTAAGCACATCTACGCAGATACTTGCATCAACGAAGAAGGCTCAAAAGAGTACAAAGTGAATGGCCCGATCTTCTTCGGTTCTACAGCGAACTTCCTAGAGCTATTTAACGCTCAAGAAGATCCTCAAGACGTTATCGTAGACTTCGCAAACTCTCGTGTAACTGACCATTCAGCAATCGAAGCGATCGATACTATTGCTGAGCGTTACGCAGCACAGGGTAAAACACTGCACCTACGTCACCTAAGCCAAGACTGTGTTGCTATGCTGCACAAAGCAGGTAGCTTGGTTGAAGCAAACGTTGCAGAAGACCCAATCTACAAGGTTATGTCTAAGTAATAGCTGATGACTTTACATAGATAAGAATAAAAAATGCCGACGATAAACGTCGGCATTTTTGTATCAGCTTACTAAACCGGAATACGCTCTTGCTAAAGGGATTTCAGTATCGCTTCACTCGACTCTTCAATTAAATCGAGAACCAGCTCAAAACCATCCCCCTCTCCATAATAAGGATCAGGAATTTCCTCATAACTCGATTCACCATAGCTTAGAAACAGAGCCAATTTATACTGTAAGTGAGCCGGACATTGAGATTCTAAGTCAGCTAAGTTTGCTCTATCTGCAGCTAAAATTAGGTCGAACGTATCAAAATCTTGTGCCACTACTTTGCGAGAGCGAATTCCTTTAAAGCTATAACCCCTAGCCTCACCAGCCGCTTTAGAACGTGGATCTGGTGGGTTTCCTTGGTGGAAACCGATTGTACCAGCGGAGTCTACCTCAACCTCGATCCCCATAGACTTGGCTTTAGCACGCAATATCGCTTCGCCTGTTGGTGAGCGACAGATATTCCCCATACAGACTACCAGTATCTTTTTCATCCCTAATCACCTGTTCTTTCGATGGTTTTTGATAGTGTTAACTTAAGCTATGATAGTGCTAATCACAAATTATAAGGAAGAGTTATGTCGACTGAAGACAACAAAGAACAGCGCCATAAGGCCCGCCAACAGAAAGTTAAAGAACAAGTTGATGCTCGTGTTGCCGCTGCTCAGGAAGTTAAAGGCCTGCTGCTTGTTATTACAGGTAATGGTAAAGGCAAGTCAACTTCAGGCTTTGGTACCATTACTCGTGCTGTTGGTCACGGTAAGAAATGTGCTGTTGCTCAATTCGTTAAAGGAACCTGGGACAACGGTGAAAAGAACGTACTTGAGAAACTCGATGTTGAATTTCAGGTGATGGGCACTGGCTTCACTTGGGAAACACAAAACAAAGCCAAAGATATCGAAGCTGCACAGCGTGTTTGGACTGAGTGTAAGCGTATGCTTGCTGACGAGTCATTGGATGTGATTCTGTTTGATGAGCTAACGTACATGGTTAGTTACGGTTACATTGAACTTGATGAGGTTGTTGAAGCACTAAACAACCGACCAAAGATGCAATCAGTGATCATTACAGGTCGTGGCGCCCACCGCACACTGACTGAAATGGCAGATACGGTTTCAGAGGTACGTAATGTCAAACATGCCTTCGAATCAGGAGTTAAGGCTCTGCAAGGCGTTGACTGGTAATAACCTTCGAACAGGGATCCTTGACTCAGGTAAATGACGGCTTTGACCGTGTTACCTCCTATAACAAAGGGCGAACGTCTTAGAAAATCTCTGTTTTAGACGTTCAAATAAAAAGCGCCACTCATAATTAAAGAGTGGCGCTTCGTTTATATCAGACTAAAAACGGATTAGTTAAACAGACCTTTTAGGAGTCCATCTACCGCTTCCTTAGTTTTCTCATCTTTGATCTTATCCGTGAGTTTCTCCACACCACGGTCGATCTCTTTCTGCGCTTTCTGTTTCAGTACGTCGTCGAATACCAAGCTAAACTTAGGATCTGTCCAAGCACCTGTAACCTTAATTGGAATCGTCACATCTTTAAGGTCATCAATGCTCTTGCCCCCCTGACCTTCCAGTGAGCCCACAATAGAAGTGCGCACTAGGAAATCAACAGTCTCCTTGATGAAGTTAGCCTTACCTGAACCAGTAACACGCAGCAGAGGTGATTGCGCTGAAAGGTCGTTAGTTGATACCCAACCTTTGTCGACTTTTAGGGTCGCTTTCATCGCACTGAAGTCAGTCTTTTGAACACCTTCGCTCTCGTCGTACTTCTCGCCCGTGATCTTCGCATAGTTCTCACGAATCAGCTGTGCTACGTTGATACCATTTACAGCACCATCGGCAAAATTGATAGCAATAGTACCCACTAGATTCTGCTTGATACCTGTTGGAGTTAGGCTCTTACCAGAAACATTCACGTCAATGTTACCAGTACCTTCGAGCATATCGTTATTCGCAACATCCACCAGCAATGGCTGAACCTTAACACCCTTAATCGCTTTCTTAGCCGTGTATGACGCTGGTGATTTACGAGCATCCAGAGTCGCTGTCGCAGAAATTGAGCCTTCATAAAGGTTAGACGTGAATGACTCTAGTTTTGCCAAACCACGGTTAACCGAGAATGCCGCTTTTACATTCTGCATATGAGCGTTATTAGCTTTGAACTTATCTATTGTAATATCGCCTTTAACATCAAGCGTTTTCAGAGCAGTCAGGTCAGGTTCAACCTCTTTCGCGGGCGCTGAAGACTCAGCTTCTTTAGCTGGCTGTGAAGCGGCTGACGAATCAGAAGCGCTACCCAAACCTAAGAACTCGTCCAAATCAATATTCGGACTATGAAGAGAGAAGCCTACCTTAGGAATCTCAGATAGCGTCACATCTGCTTTACCGTCAAGTGCGATGCTGTTCGCTTGAAGCTTCTCTAATACAAAGCTCAAGTGACTCTTAGTTAGATCAAAACTCAGATCAGATAGCATATCGACTTTCATTGGTGATTGAGGAAGTGCATCACCTTTAAACGTAGAGTGTAAAGTTAGCTTGTTAAGCACAACTTTTGAAATCGCGCTATCAACCATTAGTTCACCAGCGCCTTTCAGATCCAGTTCCATATCCGCAGCGTTACCCACAACGCTGTATGTTAAGTTATTCACTTTGTCGAACTCGAACGTATCAAGACCAATCTTAGCCGACTCAATTTGAGTACTTGGATCGCTAAAGGTCGCATTCAAGTCTATATTACGCAGCGCATAGCTCGCGAAGCCTTTTGCCAGCTTCAAGTCTGCACTGCCTTGCGCTGAGAACTTCTGCTGATTGTTCTCACCAGATGCAGAGAAAGTCGCTGTAGTCCACGTATCAGCCGCGAATTCAGATAGGTTAAACGCCACATCATATAGCTTGATAAATGAACCAGCTTGTTTGTCATCCATCTCGAACAATGCATTCGATACAGTCACACCGGCGAGGTTAATCGTCCAGTTTGAGGCTGCACTTTCTTGTGGCGCAGTGGGCGCTTCTTCTGGTTGAGTTGTTGTCTCTTCTGCAGGAGTAGCAGCGGTTTGAGCCTGTGTTAGCGCGTCAATATTCTTACTGCCATCTTTTAGAGTTTCTAAATAGAATTCTGCGCCATCCAGCGTAACGTTACCGATCTCAAGTTGATTGCTAAAGAGAGGTGTAACAGAGATATCAACGCCGACGGTATCAACTTTGAATAAGTTAGGTTGAGTAAAGCCCTGCGGATTACGCAGTTCTGTCTTTCCTAGTTCAAAACCAATCGATGGGAAAAATTGCCAGCTGATGTCACCTTCAATCACAAGCTCTAAACCGGTGTGTTTTTGGGCTTGCTCGACAATCAGTGGTTTAAATTGGTTGGGATTCACTAACAGCACTAGCGCCAGAATCGCCGCGATAACGACAACAACTGGGATAGCTATGAAAATGAGTAGTTTCTTCATCCGCATATTCCTTGCTTAGATTCCAAAAGAAAGTGGCACTATAAAAGTGCCACTTATTCGATAAAAAATAAAGCTAAGTTAAGAACTTATAACTAAATTCTTACTTTTGTCAGATGGTACCGACTACGCCTTTAATAGCTTAGCAATATGAGCTTTCAAAACGTCGATTGCGATACGGTTTTTACCACCACGAGGGACGATAATGTCGGCATGCTGCTTTGATGGCTCAATGAACTGCATAAACATAGGACGTACTGTCTCTTGATATTGCTTCAGTACAGAGTCCATCGTACGACCACGCTCTTCAACATCACGCTTAACACGACGCAGTAGACAGATGTCTAGTGGTGTATCCATGAAAACACTCGCGTGCATCAGTTCACGTAGACGTGGGTCTGTTAGCAGTAGGATACCTTCTAAAATGATCACTTTCTTTGGAGTAAGTGTAGTCGTTTCAGAAGTACGTGTGTGTTCAGAGTAGCTGTATTCTGGAACTTCAACCGCGTTGCCGTTCATTAGCTCTTTAAGATGCTCACACAGTAGATCGTGATCTAATGCATTTGGGTGGTCGTAGTTTGTTTTAACACGCTCTTCCATACTCAAGTGGCTTTGGTCGCTGTAGTAGCAATCTTCCGTGATAACACCAATTTGATGGTCGCCTACTTTTTCGCGCAACTCATTATAAATAGTACTAGCAATCAGACTTTTTCCTGAAGCTGAAGCGCCAGCGATACCTACGATGACACATTGATTATTATCAGACATTATTTTGCACCCGATATGGTTTTGGTGATGGGAATAGATAAACCGCCTGATTATAGGGGCTAAGCTCTATAGATTCTAGTCGCCATTTCAGCAAAATACCGTCAAATTGATGATCTAAATGGATTAAATCAAAATAAACGTTTGCTTAATGACCAGTGCCCATCAACCGCTTGCACACTCTGTATAAATTATAAACTACTCAACCATTGAGAAGTTAATCGCTTCTGGTTTCACTTTGCCCGTCCAGTACATCTTACAGGCTACATTTTCGGCCAAATCGAGGTAATGGCGCGTATGCTCGCTGTCTGGTCGACGCACTACGGTTGGCATTCCCGCATCAATATCTTCACGGACATCGATGTGCAGAGGGATCTGAGCAAGAATATCAAGGCTAAACTCAACGGCCATAGCTTCAGCGCCACCAGAACCAAAGATATGCTCTTTTTCACCACAGTGGCTGCAGATATGGTAGCTCATATTCTCTACAAGGCCCGCTACCGGCACGCCTACTTTGTCAAACATCGCTACACCTTTACGAGCATCCGCTAAAGCAAGGTCTTGCGGTGTAGTCACAACAATCGCCCCTGTAACTGGAATTTGCTGAGACAGAGTCAGTTGAATGTCACCTGTACCCGGCGGCATATCGATCACCAGATAATCCAGATCCGGCCATACCGTTTCATTCATGATCTGGCCAAGAGCTTTCGCAGCCATTGGACCACGCCAGATAGCGGCATCGTCTTTTGATACCAAGTAACCAATTGAGTGAGTGAAGATCCCATGAGCTTCAATAGGAATCATCCATTTATTGTCACGCACTTCTGGTTTCGCTTGCATCTGGCCGAGCATCATAGGTACAGAAGGACCGTAAATATCTGCATCCAATAGACCAACTTTAGCGCCTGACTTTGAGAGTGCTAACGCTAAGTTCACTGAGGTTGTTGATTTACCAACGCCTCCTTTAGCAGACGTCACCGCAATGATATTTTTCACGCCTTTCACAGGGCTTGATACGGTTGTTTCAAGTGCAGCAGGCTTAATTCGAACTTCAAAGTCGAACCCAGCGACTTTCTGCTCTGCGATTTGATGTGATATCCAGTGTGATAGCTCTTCTACTAAGCTATTGGCCGCAAATGGAAGCGTAATGATGAATGAACCCTTTGGGTCTACCGTCACCATATTCGGTTGCGATGCCCATTCAGGGATTAGAAGTACAGATTCAAACTCATTCAGCCAAGAACAAAAATCTTGCTTTGATGTGAAGTTACGCATTGGGGCTCCTTTTTTTGATTTATGCTATCACCCGCTGACGAAAGACTGAACCCTTAAAAAACTAAGGGATTCGTCAATTTGATACCTTGGCGTGACACCTGTTATAAAGTAGTATTACACATCAAATTTATACCCATCAAAAAGAAGCGAAATTTAAGTATGGCAAACGATCCAAGAACTCTTGATTCAAGGAAACTACTGGTCACTTGTGCCCTTCCGTATGCTAATGGTTCGATTCACCTAGGTCACATGCTTGAGCACATTCAAGCTGACATTTGGGTGCGCTACCAACGCCTACGCGGCAACACTGTAAACTTCATCTGTGCTGACGATGCTCACGGCACGCCAATCATGCTAAAAGCACAACAGATGGGTATTACACCAGAAGAGATGATCGCTGCTGTAAGTGAAGAGCACCAGAAAGACTTCGCTGGCTTCGATATTAGCTTTGATAACTACCACAGCACACACTCAGAAGAGAACCGTGAGCTGGCTTCACACATCTACCTAGAGCTTAAAAAGAACGGCTTTATCTCTAGCCGCACTATCTCTCAGCTATTCGACCCTGAGAAAGAGATGTTCCTACCGGATCGTTTCGTAAAAGGTACATGTCCTAAATGTAAGTCAGAAGATCAATACGGCGACAACTGTGATAACTGTGGCGAAACTTACAGCCCAACAGAGCTGATCGATCCTAAGTCTGCAGTATCTGGCGCAACACCAGTGATGAAAGACTCTGAGCACTTCTTCTTCGACCTACCTCAGTTCGAAAGCATGCTACAAGAGTGGACTCGCTCTGGTTCACTTCAAGCTGAAACTGCGAACAAGATGCAAGAGTGGTTTGAGTCTGGTCTACAACAGTGGGATATCTCACGTGACGCGCCATACTTCGGCTTCGAAATCCCAGGCGAGAAAGACAAATTCTTCTACGTATGGCTAGACGCACCTGTTGGCTACATGGCTTCATTCAAGAACCTATGTAACAAGACTGAAGGTCTAGACTTCGACGAATACTGGAAGAAAGACAGCACAACTGAACTTTACCACTTCATCGGTAAAGACATCGTGTACTTCCACTCTCTATTCTGGCCTGCAATGCTAGAAGGTTCTGGTTTCCGTAAGCCAAATAACGTATTCGTACACGGCTACGTAACGGTAAACGGCGCTAAGATGTCTAAGTCTAAAGGTACGTTCATCAAAGCAGCGACTTACCTAGATCACCTAGATCCAGAATGTCTACGCTACTACTACGCAGCTAAGCTAAACAGCCGCATTGATGACCTAGATCTAAACCTTGAAGACTTCACTCAACGTGTAAACGCTGACGTAGTAAACAAGATTGTTAACCTTGCATCGCGTAACGCAGGTTTCATCACTAAGCGTTTTGAAGGCAAGCTATCTGACAACTTCGCAGAGCCAGAACTGTACAACGAATTTGTTGCAGCTGCTGATCGTATTGCTGAGCTTTACGAAACTCGCGAATTTGGTCGTGCAATCCGCGAAATCACGGCACTAGCAGACAAAGCAAACCAATACGTTGACGAAAAAGCACCGTGGGTTGTCGCGAAAGAAGAAGGTAAAGACCAAGAACTGCAAGACATCTGTTCTGTTGGTATTAACCTATTCCGCGTTCTGATCACGTACCTGAAACCGGTAATGCCTGAGCTAGCAGCACGTACTGAAGCATTCCTGAACCAAGAACTGACTTGGGAAGGCATGGCTGCACCACTGACAGGTCACGAGATCACTAAGTTCAAAGCACTGTTCAGCCGTATCGACCCTAAGAAGGTTGAAGCGATGATTGAAGCTTCTAAAGAAGACGCAGCAGCAGAAGTTGCAGCGAAAGAGAAAGCAGAAGCGGAAAAGAACAAGGCGAGCCAAACTGAGCTAGACAAAGATCCAATCGCAGAAGAGATTGAATTTGATGCATTCGCAGCAGTAGATATGCGTATCGCTCGCATCATCTCATGTGAAGAAGTGCCAAAAGCAAACAAACTGCTTAAGTTCCAACTAGACATCGGCGGTGAAACTCGTCAGGTATTCTCTGGCATTAAGTCAGCGTACAAACCTGAAGAGCTAGAAGGCAAGCTAACTGTAATGGTGGCAAACCTTAAACCTCGTAAGATGAAGTTTGGTATGTCTGAAGGCATGATCCTAGCAGCCGGCCCTGGTGGCAGCGACCTATGGATCCTTGAGCCGCACGAAGGTGCACAGCCAGGTATGCGTGTAATGTAACGCCAACCGCTGAATTAAAAATCCCCATCGCAGCAATGCATGGGGATTTTTTATTTCTGTTGATATCCGACTTTCTCTGATACATTCCACCTTCAACTTTTCAGTCGAAAATACGCTTAATATACGAAACAATACTCGCGATTCTCGACTCACTGCCGAATTAGGACTCCTGTGACTAACAATGAAATCTTGCGCCGTATCCAACACGCGCTAAACCTGAAGAACGCCCAAATCATCAAAGCATTTGAGCAAGCGGACGCTACCGTTGCGCATGACCAAGTAAACAACTGGCTAAAAGCTGAAGGTGAAAAGTCATTCTCAAAAATGAAAGATAAAGAGCTGGCAATCTTCCTAAATGGTTTCATCAATCTTAAGCGCGGTAAGAAGGAAGGTGAGCAGCCGAAACCAGAAGTATCACTGACTAACAATATGATTTTCATGAAACTACGTATTGCGTTAAACATGAAGGCTGAAGATGTACTCGATGCATTAGAAGTGATGGGAATTAGCCTAAGTAAGTACGAAATCGGTGCCTACTTCCGCAAGCCGAACAACAAGAACTACAAGACGTGTGAAGACCAACTATTGTGCGACTTCTTAAGCGGTGTTCAGTTTTCTCAACGCCCAGACTCCGAAGAGTTTGCTGGGTAAGCCTACCTCTGTTAGCACAACGGTAAACGAGAATAAAAAACGGCGAGCTATCAGATAGCTCGCCGTTTTTGTTTATTCGCTGAAATCAGACTATTGACTGTATTTGTTAGCTGTCGTCTTCAGTAAAGTTCGTTGGCAGCGTCGTTTTCATTTCGTTCCAAATCTGTCCACTTGCAACACCGTAGTTACGAATCACTAGAGGCAAGTTTTCACGTTCACCGCTCTCACAGATTACTAGTAGCTCTTTATAGAAATCCATCGCTAGGCGACGCGCTTCTGGGTTAGAGAAGTAGTAGCTACCGATACGATCATAAAGCTTACGAACGCCATTGAAGATCAAACCATAGATTTGGTTGCCTGAATGAAACGCAAGGCGTTGGAACAACATGTAATCGTAAAAGTTGAACGTTTTAGCAATAAGAATAGCTTGACGTTTCTCTTCGTCTTTTTCGTTGTCTTCTTTTACTGCATGCTTAATCTTTTCTGCGTAAGGAGAAGACTCTACAAACTCATCCCACGTTTTAGACGCAAGCAGTGCTTCACATGATTCAATCACGTTGATGATTGTGCGCTCAGAGTTTTCTTTATTCGCTTTAAATGCATAGCGCATAAAGATAGGGCTGATATTTGTACGTGCTGCAAGCAAGTCTTCTACGATGTTAGTCGCATTATCAACGTCTAGCGTCATTAGCGTGTCTAGAATATGCAGACCCGACGTTTCCATGAACTGGTTCACCTTAGTTGGCTTACCATGTTGAATCGTCAACCAACCGTCACGGGCTAGACGCTGCAATACTTCACGTAGTGTGGTACGGGTAACACCGATTAATTCAGACAGCTCACGCTCAGCTGGTAGGATTGAGCCAGGGGGAAAACGGCCATTCCAAATACTTTCAATAATATACTTCTCTGCAAATCCTGCCGGGCTCTTCGCCTTAATGACCATCTACACTTCAATCCAATTTAATTATTTTGCTTTAATTGACTCATCATACCACTAGTTAGCGCCTCGCGGAAACACCTCGAAAAGTTTACTGACACCAAACCGACAATAGAGCTAAAACTCTAAATTGCAGCACACGTTTGCACCTTTAGTCTAATATCGCTGCAAGGTATAACATCAAATTAAACAAAAATTTAACACAACATTTTATCAATTAAATCAGAGATATAGCTCATGTTTTTAAATCTATTAAAATGCAATATTAAGTTGTAATAATCGAACATAAGGTGAGATTATTATGTAAATTTCAATCATTTCACGCAAATATTGATTCTAGTCGGTTTTTCTCACAATTTTAGTGTTATGCTTGCGCTACTTTGATCGCGTTTTTCAACAAAAAAGAGGTATTTTTAGGCCAACAGAGCATTTCCTGTTGACTAAATGTTATCTAAGAGTAGAGTTGCGCTCAAAAATGAGCAGTGCACGAGTTTCTAAGGGAGTGACTTGGCAAGGCCACAGAACATTACATGGAATGTAGTTTTTCTAAGTCACTGTTAGTTATAGTTTTTAACAAATTTCTATAGCTCGAAGCTCGAATGTTGTATTGCTTGTCAATTCATAATCAACATAAAAGAGTATTAACATGCCGATGTCTCTCGGAAACGCTTTCATCAAGAACTTTCTTGGTAAGGCTCCTGATTGGTATAAAGTTGCCATCATTTCGTTTTTAATCATCAACCCATTTGTTTTTTTCCTCGTTGATCCATTTGTTGCGGGTTGGCTATTAGTCGTAGAATTTATTTTTACACTGGCAATGGCGCTCAAATGTTACCCTCTTCAACCAGGTGGTCTGCTAGCTATTCAAGCTATCGCAATTGGTATGACCAAACCTGAAATGGTTTACCACGAAATCCAAGCCAACCTACCAGTATTACTCTTACTCGTCTTCATGGTTGCCGGTATCTACTTCATGAAAGAGCTCTTGCTCTTTATCTTCACAAAGATACTGCTTGGCATCCGCTCTAAGATTCTACTTTCTGTTGCATTCTGTATTGCAGCTGCATTCCTATCAGCGTTCCTAGATGCACTAACGGTTATCGCAGTAGTAATCAGTGTGGCTGTAGGCTTCTACTCTATTTACCACAAAGTGGCTTCAGGCAAAGGCTCTAACTCAGCACACGACCACACTCATGATGAAGAGATTTCAGAACTGACTCGTGAAGACCTTGAAGACTACCGTGCATTCCTTCGTTCACTGCTTATGCATGCAGGTGTTGGTACAGCCTTAGGTGGTGTAATGACCATGGTAGGCGAACCTCAAAACTTGGTTATCGCTAAACAAGCGGGTTGGGAATTCGGGGAATTCATCATCCGTATGTTGCCGGTAACACTGCCGGTATTCATCTGCGGCATCATCACGTGTGCACTTGTTGAGAAGCTAAAAATCTTTGGCTACGGTGCAAAACTGCCTGCTAACGTTCGTCAAATCCTTGTTGAGTTTGATAACACGCAGAAAGCAAGCCGCACTAAACAAGACATCGCGAAGCTTTGGGTTCAAGGCGCAATTGCAGTATGGCTAATCGTAGGTCTTGCTCTACACGTAGCTGAAGTAGGCCTGATTGGTCTATCTGTTATCATCCTAGCAACTGCGTTCACAGGTGTAATCGAAGAGCACTCTATGGGGAAAGCGTTTGAAGAGGCACTGCCATTTACCGCTCTACTTGCTGTATTCTTCTCAATCGTTGCTGTAATCATCGACCAAGGTCTATTTAAGCCTGTTATCGATTCGGTACTTCACGTAGAAGACAAAGGTGCACAGCTTGCCCTGTTCTATGTAGCGAATGGTATCTTATCTATGGTATCGGATAACGTATTCGTTGGTACGGTTTACATCAACGAAGTGAAAACGGCGCTAGTTGAAGGCATCATCAGTCGCGACCAATTTGACCTACTTGCAGTAGCGATCAACACAGGTACTAACCTACCTTCAGTTGCAACGCCAAATGGTCAAGCAGCCTTCCTATTCCTGCTGACTTCTGCTCTAGCACCACTTATCCGCCTTTCTTACGGCCGTATGGTAATCATGGCATTGCCTTACACTATCGTACTGGCTCTAGTTGGTCTTGCAGGTATTGTGTTCTTTGTTGAGCCAATGACAGCTTGGTTCTACGATGCAGGTTGGATTGTGCAACACACTGGTGAAGTGACCTCAGTGATTTCAAACGGTCACTAATCACCATAACGTGTCGTAAAGCTAATAAGTGAATCTAAGTAATGAAAAATAATCATTGATTAGGAAACTTATCCAAGATAAAAAGCTCTGAGTAATCAGGGCTTTTTTAATTTTATTGAAGGACTAAATTCGTGAACTTTCTTGTAATGCTCAAAGATTTCTCTAAAGGCCGACTTTCTTGGCTATTGTTACTTGGCTTCGTAATCTTCTTTGAAGCATGTGCGTTGTTCTTCCAACACGTTATGATGCTTGGCCCATGCGTAATGTGCATCTATGAGCGAATTGCTATGCTCGCCATTGGTGTTGCTGCAATGATTGGCGCTATCGCACCTAACAACCCTATAGTATGTTGGCTGGGCTTGGCTGGATGGGGATTCGGAGCCTACAAAGGTTTAATGTTATCGCTCGAGCACGTCGACTATCAGTTCAACCCATCTCCTTTCGCAACCTGTGATCTATTCGTGACTTTCCCAAGCTGGGCACCATTGAATGAATGGGCACCTTGGATGTTTGAGGCTTACGGCGACTGCGCTAAAGTTGTATGGCAGTTTGTTGGTTTATCAATGCCACAATGGTTGGTGGTGATTTTCGCAGGTAACCTGATTGCACTGGGTCTCATCGTGATCTCTCAGTTCGCTAAATCGAAATAGGCGAAATTTGAAATACCAATAAAAAAGTCGACCGATGAAGGTCGACTTTTTTGTTTTTCTGTTTAGCGAGCCGTTAGTTTAAAACTAAGCTTGCGCTCGACCGCAGCACTGCTTAAACTTCTTGCCGCTTTCACATGGGCAAGGATCATTTCGGCCAATATTTTTAAACGGGTTTACGCTTTGAGCTTTGTTACCTAACATAGCTTCATCTGCAGCCAATGCTACTTCGTTAACCATTAAATCAACTTGACCAACTAAATCTGCAAACGCAGGTGGATTTTCCAGTCCTGCGGCTACCATTTGCTGCTGAGTCTGTTCTTCATCGATTGCTAACATCAGTGTCGTCAGAAGGGCTTGAAGCATTCTCAGTGTACCGTCAGCCATATTCGCTTGTTGCCACTGCTCTTCCACAGTCGGCCAAACCATCATAAAACCTTCAGCGAAATCCGCAAATTGCTCATTGAAATCACCTTCAGTAAGAACCTCTGTCAGTAAGTATTCACTGCGCTGAATTAGATTATGTTGACGGTTAATCTGTTCAGTAACCAAACCGATGAAGCTCTCTTCTGCTTCTGGCGAGATCACAGCCAGCCACTCTTTCGGGTCTAGTGGCTTAGTAGCAAGGTTAGATGCCAAGATTGCACCTTCAACAAACTGAGGCGTACACTCTTGCGGCAAGCCATCTTGTTTTAATAGTTGATATGTCATTAATACTTCATCGTTCATATGAGATTTGCGCTAAGTATACTCGTTATCGTCCATCTGCACAGTTTACCTTTGGCTGAATTTACCGAGATGAGGTAAATTTCCTGAAAACGCGCCAATAGTGACAATCAGCAAGGGACACCGTACAATCACGCCTCTTTATTTTCAGGACAGAGATGTTTCGGTAGTTCTATATGCGAGTAATACTAGGCCCGATGGAGGGTGTGTTAGACCACCTAATGCGAGAGATCCTCACAGAGATCAACGACTACGATCTTTGCGTGACGGAATTCGTTCGCGTCACCGATCAGCTGCTACCACCGCACGTCTTTCATCGTCTATGTCCAGAGCTGCACCAAGGCTCTCAGACTATGGCTGGTGTCCCTGTTCACGTACAACTGCTTGGTCAGCACCCTGAATGGATGGCACAAAATGCCATTCAGGCAGCAAACCTTGGTGCGAAAGGCATTGATCTTAACTTCGGTTGCCCGGCTAAGGCGGTTAATAAGAGTAATGGTGGCGCTTCTCTACTCAAAGAGCCCGACCTTATCTACAAGGTCGTGAAAGCATGTCGCGAGGCAGTGCCTGAACATATCCCTGTTTCAGCTAAAATTCGCCTTGGTTGGGAAGATCCTGAAGAGTGTTTTGAGATTGTCGATGCCATCGAGCAAGCTAAAGCTGATGAGTTAACAGTCCACGCCCGCACTAAAATAGGAGGTTACAAAGCCTCTGAGATTAAGTGGGATTACATCAACCAGATCCGTCAGAAGACGACAATACCACTCATTGCCAATGGTGAGATTTGGAACTACCAAGATGGTCAGAACTGTATTAAAGCGACAGGTATAGACTCCCTAATGGTGTGCCGTGGCGCGTTTAATGTTCCAAATTTAGGTAACGTTGTAAAACACAATCACCAACCTATGCCTTGGAAAGAGGTGTTAGCATTGCTGTTGCGCTATTCTGAGTTTGAGATTGAGGGCGACAAAGGGCTTTACTACCCTAACCGCGTCAAACAGTGGTTTGTTTATCTGCGTAAAGAGTACCCAGAAGCGGAAGAGATCTTCCGTGAAATCCGTACCTTTAAAAAGGCGGCACCAATCGTAGAACACATTCAGCGCTATCAAGATAAACTATTAGCCGCTCCGATAGCCTAGCCCCTCAAAACAATGCATTCGTCGTCAGAGCGACATTCAACGTCGCTCTGAACATTAGAATACAATCTTGTTCTTACCTGTCGTTTTCGCAAGATACAGCTTCTCATCCGCACACTTAAACACTTCGTCAAAGTTCAAGTGAGTGCTTTCAGACTCAACAATGCAAGCACCACCGGAAACCGTGAAGCCTCCTTCGATAACATGGGTCGACTGTTCACAAATCGCAGTCTTCACACGGTGGAGGATATTCTTCAACGTCTGGCGCTCCTCTCCCCTCAGGTAGACAACGAACTCCTCTCCACCAAACCGAGCGCCAACATCACTACTACGAATCCCATTGTGGATCTGGCGCGCCATATAGCGAATCACCTCATCGCCTTTATCGTGACCGAAGGTATCGTTAATGCTCTTGAAATTATCGATATCAAATACCACCAGCACGAACAGCTCGTCATGTTGAACATTACGCCAGAAAGCCTCTAGTCCACGTCGGTTGAGCAAACCTGTCATCGGGTCTTTGGCCGCAAGTTCTTTAAAGTAGCCCTTTTCAATTGTGCTGTTGATGTAGAAAAAGATCATTACCATGAACAGATACACAGTGAGCGCGACAAAGACACTGTCCGTTTCCGTCTTAACAAAAGCTTTCAGCTCTTTCATCACGTCAAGTTGATAAAAGATCATATGGTGTGCAGCGACACCATTTAGCTCCAAAGACTGTATCCACACTGCGTCATCAGGCGGCAGTGCATGAGTAAGGTCGACTATATTTATCTGGCCAGCGAGTAGATGGCTCTGTGACGTCAGTAGCTTACCTGAGTCGATATCCACAGAGAGCATGCCTTGATGGCTGCCTTTGTAAAATACCGGTATCGTCATGCTAATCACTCTATCCAACGTATCAGTTCGATAAGTAGGGCCTGCTAGGGTTAACAGATCTGGATTGTTGGCTGTTCTCTGCCAATATGGGCGGCTCTTAATTGTCGACAAGAGCTCTTTCCCTAAGCCTTTGGCGAAATCCTCAGGTGAAGAGATCACATACCCCTTAGCATCAATAAAGTGAACGCCAAAGTAGTAATCATCTAATTGCGCTAAGAAAGAGAGAATGGGGGCGAGCGCCACTTTCTCACTGGCACTTCGATAGGCATCACTCAATTCAGAGCACAAGGACTCATTACCAACCAACATATAGTTAATATCAACGGAAGGGATATCTGCGGTTTTACCGTCGGCAAGCAACAAGCCATCAATCGGCCATATGCGGCACACGCCATCTACCACGGTCTTATTGTGGTCTAAGAATAGAGGGTTACTGGATTTGTAGTAATTAGAGAAGCTGTAGTCGAGAGCAGTAACAACCGTCGTCGTTCGTTCAAACGCATCAATGATTCTTTGATATTCGTACGTAACTTCTTTCTCTACCGCATCGAGGTGATTTTTAGCGATAAGCGCAAGCAACATGCTGATAATAATGGCGGGAAAGCCAAAAACAAAGGTTAGGCTAAAGTGCCTATTAACTTTCATAAACTGTATGCTCTTCTGCTTATCTATTTCCCATTAATATTATTACATCAGTAACGACATTCAACCCGATAAAATTATGTAATTTGTTATTTCACAAATAGATATGACTCGAAAACTTAGCCCCTTGTCGCTGATGAGTCGAACAAGGGGCTACTTTAATGGTAACTAGTAAGTGAGCAATAGGGGTTAGTCAACAAGCACTAGCGAAGAGACCGGTTTTAGTGACAATTGCAGCTGGCCATCTTCAACGCTCAACACAGAGTTTTCATCGAATAGCGAGCTAAGTTCACCAGATTCAAACCCTAGCTTCCAAACTGGAAGCGTAACGTCAGAGACTGATGAACCAAGGTTTATGGCAACTAACGTGTGTTCTTGGTCCAAGCTTCGAGCATAAACCAACACGTTGTCCTCACAGTAAAGCTCTTGGTAAGCGCCTGTTTGCAAACTTTGACGCTCATGCCTCAACTGAATGAGTCTCTGAGTAAAGACATACCAGCTCGACGTCTGTTCTTCTCCCCACGGGAAACAACGTCGGTTATCTGGGTCTTGACCACCTTCTAGTCCCACTTCAGTACCGTAGTAAAGGCAAGGCGTTCCGACGTAGGTCATCAGTAACGTCAGAGCAACAGCCTGTTTCTGTGCATCACCGTCAAGCAATGAGATAAAACGCGCAGTATCATGGCTGTCCAGTTGATTCAATTGAGACAGTTGATTCTGCCAAGGCACTTTTGCACGAGCTTCAGCTAGCCAGTCAGAGAAATCTCGCATACTGATATCAATTGGCTCATAAGCGATGTCTTGCTTAGCCAAAAGAGCGCGAACGGGATGAGCAAAGCCGTAGTAGTTCATCGAACCATCTTCTTGGTCTCCCTGCAGCCACGAAGTTGCTTCAAAGAAGTGCTCTCCGAGTATGTAGGCATCTGGATTTTGGCTTTTAGCCGCGTTACGAAACTCTCTCACGTAGTGGGCGTTGTTATAAGCACCCTCGCCTTCACCAAGCATATGGATCACATCAAAACGCCATCCATCAATCCCATAGGGCGCTTTTAGCCAGTGTTTGATCACCGAATCTTCTGATTG
This sequence comes from Vibrio sp. D420a, assembly GCF_030248625.1. NCBI lineage: Bacteria > Pseudomonadati > Pseudomonadota > Gammaproteobacteria > Vibrionales > Vibrionaceae > Vibrio > Vibrio sp. D420a. The sequence continues at coordinate 23,181 of NZ_JAHGAN010000027.1, forward strand.
ATAGATGTAGTCTCGAACTGAGTCATTAGAGAAGTTCAATACGGGCAGAGAGTTGATGCCTTTCCAACCTACGTAACTTTTCGGGTCATTGTCATTGAAAAAGTAGTAGTCATGGTACTCAGAGTCAGGCTGACCAAAAGCCCCAAAGCCACTTTTGCCTAACTTATCAAACCATGGATGCTCAACCGACGTGTGGTTAAACACCGCATCTAACACCACTTTCATACCTCTTGAATGCAAATCAGCTGACAGCGCAGCAAACTCCTGATTGGTACCAAAGTGAGGATCGACATTGTAATAGTCGGTGGTGTCGTATTTATGGTTGCTTGGCGATTCGAATATTGGGTTCAAGTACAGCGCCGTAATACCCAAATCTTGCAAGTAATTGAGTTTGCTATGTATGCCCGCTAAGTCTCCACCAAAGAACTCCGCAGCACCAGTACCATTATGGCCTTCAACCTCAGTCCCCCACTCTTTTACCACGACATCAAGAGTGCCCTCTTTTAATCGGTACTCGCCAGGCTGAACACTAATCTCGGGGTTCCCATTACAAAAACGTTCTGGGAATATTTGGTAAAACACTTGTTCGGCAACCCAACTTGGCGGTTGATGATCAGCATTGTACTTAAAGTGATGCGCACGGCTTGGCATGCGCAAGTGAACGCCTTGTGAGTCCAACCAGAATTGGCCAGTGTTATTCAATAGCTTAAAGGTATAGTGAGTAATGGATTGATCAGAGTTAAGTGGAATCTGCGCTTCCCAGACAAAAAGTCGCCCTTGTTTTCCGACCAAAGACATGTCCACCAGATACTCTTCATTGTCTGGTTCATGGCGAATTTGCACCTTAGTCCAGTCATCACGATCTGTATGGAGCTTTAAAGTAAGAACTCTTTGCTCAAGTTGAACATAATCGCAGGTTTGAGCATGGAATAGATATGGACGCATAACGAATCTCGAACGTTGATTGATTCGCTAAAGATATGAAAAATCCTATTCGTAACAATGTGAAAACTATCAACAATTAAAGTGGATCACGCTTTGTAGCCCTACATTGTTCAAATAAAGTTCACTGGTTAGTGTTTTGTAGGGCTATCGTTTACTGCACGCTTGTCGCTTGATCTAAAATGGAAGTTGGCAATGTGATTCGAAACTTCTTTAGTGCCTCAAGATTTATCTTGAGGGTTGAGCTTTTAGGCGTTCTTACATTTAGCTTCCCCGGCTTTTCACCCTCTAAAATCGCAGCCACATACTCTGCCGTTTCTAAGCCAATTTGGTAGTAATCAAGACCAGCTCCAATAACCGCACCATTTTTGACATACGCGGTGGTCCCCGCAACGACAGGTGTGTTCTGGCTATCGGCGGCTTGAATCAGATCATCGATGGCACTTGCCACTGTATTATCGGTCATCGCATAAACCACATCAGATTTGGCGGCCACTAGACGAGTTTTCTCTTCCACCTCATCAACAGTGAACACTGGCTCGATATGCAATGTTAAATCGTATTGTTTCGCTGTGTCTTTCAACATTGACGTTAGAGCGACCGCATTCGACTCCCCTGGGTTATAGACAACACCGATAGAATCTACATCGGGCATCAACTGTTTAATAAGCTCGACGTGTTGATGCACTGGTGAGAGATCAGACAACCCCGTTACATTTCGACCCGGCTTTTCCAAACGTCTTACCAGACGCGCACCAACAGGGTCCGTCACTGCTGTAAACACAATAGGAATGGTGCGCGTTGCTGAAACTAACGCCTGAGAAGATGGAGTCGCTATTCCGACCAATACGTGCGGGTTTTTGCTCACCAACTCTCTGGCAATTCTAGCAGCTTGGGCAGGCTTACCGTCTGCGACTTGTGATGTCAGCTCTAAATTCTTACCATTTTCATAGCCACGAGATTTTAAGCCATCAATCAGCCCTTTGTGAGCTGCGTTTAAGTCGGGATGATCGATAATCTGAGAGATAGAAACTTTTACACTGCTTGCTAGAGAGACACCAGAATAAAAGAGCGCCACCACACTCATCAACATGGCACTCGACCAATTCAACCTTATTTTCATCAGCACTCCCTGTGATGCACTCTCCTGCCTGCTTCCATATAACCACTGTTGCATAAATGGAATGGCGTATCATTACATTACTGACAGTATTACCAGTAACAGTAAAGTAACGAAAGCTAAAAATAACAAAAGTGCAACAAGTGTCGAATTTATGAGCTAGCTTCAAAAGTTAGAGTGAAAGGTCTGAAATGGAAAATTGAAAAGGCGACTAAGCGCACAAAAGAAAAGCAGGAGCAGGAGAGATCAAAAACGCCCCAAAGGAATCTCAAGGGCGCAGTGATTTATGGTGTTGTTTGAATCTTGGTTTAACTTAGAACCAACGCTCCATTGATGACTTATCAAGTTGTCGGAAGGCTCGATTCAAAATGATCGCCAGCTCTTTATAGCGTGGGCGAGACTTCATTGGCTCTAAAGCAAAGCCCGTTTCAGTAATCTTTTCATGCAGTTCACGATACCAAGATACCAATGCTGGTGGCAGTTGCGTATTGGAGCGGTTGCCCAACCACCACATACCTTGCAGTGGTAAGCTAATCGCAAACAAGGCCATAACCACAGCTTGCGGCATCGCTTGATAATTGTTGAATACCATCTGCGTTAAAATGCTGATCGCGGCGATCGCTGGCATAACCTTAATACCAAAGCGAGTAGCCTTAATAATGCGTTGCTCGGGAAAGATCGCATTTAACTCTTTTCTGACAGGCCAGAGATCCATGTACTTTTGGCCATCTTTTAAACTACTGGCTAACCCAACTCTATTGCTCATATGAGTCTCCCGTTAAAAAAAAGTTGAAATCATCAACTAAAAACGCAAAAAATTGACGAAAAATAATATTCTTTCAAATTTTTTTGTTATATTTGCACAATATCGCTATTATTTGCAGACCTCAATCTCATTGTTGCCCTTATTTACAATTTAAGCAACTTTGTGACGACCTCTGCAAGGATTGCACCTGTCCCTTTTATGACGAAAGGCGACATTCACTTATACGGAAATTAATGTTTTTTTGACCAAGATTAGTACGCAAGCTTGTGTGCTTCGTCTATTCTTGTGATTGATTTTCACCCTTAACTGATTTTATCAGACAAATTTACAGGTAGTCATTCATGTCTAAGCTAGTTTTAGTTTTAAACTGCGGTAGTTCTTCTCTTAAATTCGCTGTTGTTGACGCAGAAAACGGTGACGAGCATCTAACAGGTCTTGCAGAGTGTCTGCACCTTCCTGAAGCTCGCATCAAGTGGAAACTTGACGGCAAACACGAAGCTCAGCTAGGTAATGGCGCGGCTCACGAAGAAGCGCTAGCGTTCATGGTAGAAACTATTCTTGCTTCTAAGCCAGAACTTGCTGAAAACCTAGCAGCAGTTGGTCACCGTGTTGTACACGGCGGCGAGAAGTTCACTCAGTCTGCACTAATCACTGACGACGTACTAAAAGGTATCGAAGACTGTGCTGCTCTAGCACCACTTCACAACCCAGCTGCGATCATCGGTATCAAGGCGGCTCAAAAGTCATTCCCTGGCCTACCAATGTCTGCTGTATTTGATACTGCATTCCACCAAACAATGCCTCAAGAGTCTTACCTATACGCTCTACCGTACAACCTATACGAAGAGCACGGCATCCGTCGTTACGGCATGCACGGTACTTCTCACCTGTTCATCGCTCGCGAAGTAGCTGAGCAACTAGGCAAGCCAGCTGATGAAGTAAACATCATCAACTGTCACCTAGGTAACGGTGCATCTGTTTGTGCAATCAAGAACGGTAAATCTGTAGACACTTCTATGGGTCTTACTCCTCTTGAAGGTCTAGTAATGGGTACTCGTTGTGGTGACATCGATCCTGCGATCATCTTCCACCTACACGATTCTCTAGGTTACTCTGTTGAAGAAATCAACAACATGCTAACTAAAGAGTCTGGCCTAGCTGGTCTAACTGCAGTTTCTCCAGACTGTCGTTTCGTTGAAGACAACTACGGTAAAGAAGAAGCAGCAACTCGCGCGATGGACGTAATGTGCCACCGCCTAGCGAAATACATCGCTGGCTACACTGCAACTCTTGACGGTCGTCTAGACGCTATCGTATTCACTGGTGGTATCGGTGAGAACGGTGCTCCAATCCGTGAACTAGTACTTAACCGCCTAGGCATCTTCGGTATCGAAGTTGACGGCGAAGCTAACCTGAAAGCTCGCTTCGGTGGTGAAGGTGTTATCACTACTGCTGACAGCCGCATCCCTGCGATGGTTATCTCTACTAACGAAGAGCTAGTAATCGCTGAAGACACTGCACGTCTAGCAGGTCTTTAATCAAGATTTATACCGCTAGCTCATCCGGGCTAGCGGTATTTTGATACAAAAATGGGGCTCAGCTTCTATTCCTATTCCTACCCTCCAATAGGAATATGAAGTTGAGCTTTTTTAATCCAATAGCTAAAGGTACTTATACGAATGTCTCGTACTATTATGCTTATCCCTACAAGTGCTGGTGTTGGTCTAACTAGCGCAAGCATGGGTGTTCTTCGCGCAATGGAGCGCAAAGGCGTTAAGGTTTCTTTCTACAAACCAATCTCTCAACCACGCTCTGGTGGTGATCAACCTGATCTAACTTCAACTATCGTTGGCGTAAACAGCGATGTTAAGATCGGTCAACCTCTAGCGATGTCTGTTGCTGAAAGCCTAATCGGTAACGACAACATGGACGAGCTACTAGAAACTGTTGTTGAGCGTTACAACCAGATCAACAAAGATGCTGACGTAACACTTATCGAAGGTCTAGTACCAACTCGTAAGCACCCATTCGCTAACCAAGTGAACGCAGAAATTGCTGCGACTCTAGGTGCTGAGATTGTACTTGTTGCAACTCCGGGTACAGACAACCCAGCTCAACTTAAAGAGCGCATCGAAGTAGCATGTTCTAACTTCGGCGGCACTAAGAACAAAAACATCTCTGGTGTTATCATCAACAAGCTTAACGCTCCAGTTGATGAAGCAGGCCGTACTCGCCCTGACCTATCTGAAATCTTTGACGATTCAGACAGCGCTCAGCAAAGCGAACTAAAAGTGATGGAGATCTTCAACACGTCTCCAATCCGTGTACTTGGTTGTGTGCCTTGGAGCATCGAGCTAATCGCGACTCGTGCTGCAGACATGGCTTCTCACCTAAACGCTGAAATCATCAACGAAGGTGAACTGAACACTCGTCGTATCAAGAGCATCACGTTCTGTGCGCGTTCACTGCCTCACATGATTGAGCACTTCAAGCCAGGTTCACTACTAGTAACTTCGGCTGACCGTCCGGACGTTATCGTTGCAGCAGCACTTGCAGCAATGAACGGCGTTGAGATCGGTGCAGTTCTTTTAACTGGTGGCTACGATATCCCTGCAGAAATCGAAGAGCTAATCAAGCCAGCTCTAGAAAGCGGTCTACCAATCTTCAAAGCGCAAGGTAACACTTGGCAGACTTCTCTGAACCTACAGAGCTTCAGCCTAGAAGTTCCAGCTGACGATAAAGAGCGTATCGAGTTCATCAACGAACACGTTGCAGGCCACATCGACGGCAACTGGATCGAGTCTATGACTGAAGGTACTCAGAAGTCTCGTCGTCTAAGCCCACCAGCATTCCGTTACCAGCTAACTGAATTCGCTCGTAAAGCAGCTAAGCGTATCGTTCTTCCTGAAGGTGACGAGCCACGTACAGTTAAAGCTGCGGCTATCTGTGCTGAGCGCGGTATTGCGGAATGTGTGCTTCTAGGTAACCCTGAAGAGATCAAACGTGTTGCTGCACAGCAAGGCGTTGAGCTAGGTGCTGGCGTTAAGATCATCAACTCTGACGAAGTACGTGAAAACTACGTTGCTCGTCTAGTTGAACTACGTGGCGCGAAAGGTATGACTGAAGTTGTTGCTCGTGAGAAGCTACAAGATTCAGTATTCCTAGGCACAATGATGCTTGAGAACGACGAAGTTGATGGCCTAGTTTCTGGTGCTGTTCACACAACTGCGAACACTATCGTTCCTCCGTTCCAAATCATCAAGACTGCACCTGATGCGTCTATCGTATCTTCTGTATTCTTCATGCTGCTACCTGACCAAGTACTGGTTTACGGTGACTGTGCGATCAACCCAGATCCAACAGCAGAACAGCTTGCTGAAATCGCTATCCAATCTGCTGATTCTGCAGCGGCATTTGGTATCGAACCACGCGTTGCTATGATCTCTTACTCTACTGGTGAATCTGGTAAGGGTGCAGACGTAGATAAAGTACGTGAGGCGACGAAACTTGCTCAAGAGAAGCGTCCAGATCTAGTTATCGACGGCCCTCTACAGTACGACGCAGCTATCATGGAAAACGTTGCAGCTTCTAAAGCTCCGAACTCTCCAGTAGCAGGTAAAGCGACTGTATTCGTATTCCCAGACCTAAACACGGGTAACACGACTTACAAAGCGGTACAGCGTTCAGCAGACCTAGTATCTATCGGTCCAATGCTTCAAGGTATGCGTAAGCCAGTAAACGACCTGTCTCGCGGCGCTCTAGTTGACGACATCGTATACACAGTAGCTCTAACAGCTATCCAAGCTGACCAAGCAGCTCAAGCTGAAGAAAAAGCAGTTAACTAATTTAACTCAGCTATATAAATACAACTATCTATAAGCCCATGTTGATGCATGGGCTTTTTTTATGTCAAAATACAACATGAAATACCAAATAATTGAAACACTACGCCAAGGCTGAGAGAAGTGACTATAGAATTCACCAAAGTATCTGTTATTCGAGATAATGTTTTGAAGAATGTCAGCATCCTTCTTGGGCTGTTTGTACTTGTAGTGGCATCAACCAACCTATTTCTGACTCACAATCACGTATTAGGCGCGATAGAGGTATTAATCTCACTGACTTTCTTTCAGATCTACTACAAAGTTAGAGGCTATAACAACCTCACATGGCAACCTGTGTTAGTCGCATCTCTTATAACAGCTGGTCTGCTTTACGGCTTTTACCACACGAAACCTAACTCAGCGATTGTGATGTGGGTATATGTGCTCCCTCCACTCTATCAGTTGTTATTCAATCGAGTCATCGGCTCCATTGCAACCTTTGCCATGTTTACAGCAACTTCACTAATTTACTTCCCTAACCTTTTTAACGAAGACGTCTACCCTTTTGCTTTTGTAAACTTTGCCATCCCCTATACCATGATATGGGTTATCGCCTATAACCATGAAACAGTGAGGATTGGTGTTCAAAAACGACTAGAAGAGCTAGCAAGAACTGATACTCTCACTGGTGCGCTAAACCGTTTAGCTCTTCAGCAAGATACCGCCTCTAAGATCCATTGTTGTGCCATTAGCCACCTGCTGCATTTTGATGTCGATTGGTTTAAACAGGTTAACGACACTTATGGGCATAGTGCCGGAGACGCAGTGCTAAAGAGCCTGGTTAAGCAAGTTCAAATACTACTTCCAAAAAGCAAAATTTATAGGATTGGTGGTGAAGAGTTTTGCGTTATCTTCTGTGCGGAACACTTAGAACAAGCCAAGAAAACGAGCGAAAAAGTTAGAATGAGTATTGAAGAACAAGTAATCAAGAGTCGTGAATCTGAGATTCATATTACAATTAGCGGTGGCCTCATCGCTCTGCCAACTAAATGCATGAGTGAACAGCTAGATTTGGCTCTACAAAAGACAGATAAAGCACTTTATAGAGCCAAAAAATCCGGCAGAAACACAATTTGCCTAGCCTAAATATCACGCCCGTGAGCGGATTCTAGGTCGAGCTCTGGGCCCTTCGGTACCACTTGTGTTGGGTTGATACCTGTATGGCTGTAGTAATAGTGACGTTTGATATGGTAGAAATCCGTCGTCTCTTTAATACCCTTCACTTGATACAGCTCTTTCATGTAGCCATTCAGGTGTGGGTAGTCAGCAATACGTTTTTTATTACATTTGAAGTGGCCTACATACACAGCATCAAAACGAATCAGAGTCGTGAACAAACGCCAATCCGCTTCGGTAATTGTATTTCCAGCTAAGTAACGACTTTTTGCTAGGTGTGCATCGACTTTATCCAGAGCAGCAAATAATCCTTCATATGCTTCTTCGTAAGCCTCTTGGGTAGTCGCAAAGCCACAACGGTAAACACCATTGTTGATATTCGGATAAATAAAATCATTCCATTCATCGATCGCGTGGCGAAGTGCAGGTGGGTAGTAATCATCGTCATTACCCGTTAGGCCGTTAAACGCAGAGTTGAACATGCGAATGATCTCTGATGACTCATTGCTCACGATAGTGTTGGTTTTCTTATCCCACAGAACTGGCACCGTAACGCGCCCAGTATAATCCGGCTTAGCTTGCGTGTAGATTTGGTGTAGGCGGGTATGACCAAACAATGGTTCAGGCAACCCCATCTGCCAGCCTTCACTCATCATGTCAGGGCATACAACGGTGACATCGATATGTTCAGTTAGGCCTTTAAGCTCGCGGAAAATAAGTGTTCTATGTGCCCAAGGACAAGCCAGAGAAACATACAGATGGTAACGTCCACTTTCGGGTTGAAACTGCGCGTCTGCGCGGTTCTCTACCCAGCTACGAAAGCCTGCATCTTCACGAACGAACTTTCCATTGCTTGCCTTAGTGTCGTACCAGACATCATGCCACTCACCTTGTATTAACTTACCCATCTTGAACCCCTTCATATCCGAACTTTTTATACCAAACACAACCAGTATAAAAAAAGCCAACTTTTTCAAAACTAGAAGAAGTTGGCTTAGTTGTTCGAATTATTTGAATAAGAGCTACAGATAAAAAAAGCGTGACCGTTTGACCAGTCACGCTTAAGCCTGTCACAGGCTGAATTACGTTCGATTAAACCTGTACATGAAGACAAGATACCGCGTGAACGTCGTTACCTTGAATTCTAGGTTTTGTCTCAGCACACGCTTCTGTCGCTTGAGGACAACGAGTACGGAATACACAACCTGATGGTGGGTTGATTGGTGATGGTAGATCACCTTCCAACATCTGAATTGTCTTGCTGCGCTCAATACGAGGATCCGGGATTGGAACTGCAGACATCAGTGCCTTGGTGTATGGGTGCTTAGGATCAGAGAACAGAGCATCTGATTCACCTAGCTCAACCGCATTACCTAGGTACATTACCAATACACGGTCAGAGATGTGCTTAACAACTGACAAATCGTGCGCGATGAATACCAGCGAGAGACCTAGCTCTTTTTGTAGTTCTTTCAGAAGGTTAACAACTTGCGCTTGGATAGATACGTCCAGTGCTGATACTGGTTCGTCACAGATGATCATCTTAGGCTTCAAGATAAGCGCACGTGCGATACCGATACGCTGACACTGACCACCAGAGAATTCATGCGGGTAACGGTTAATGACGTTTGGTAGTAGACCTACCTTCGCCATCATCTCTTTAACGCGGTCCTTTACTTCCTGCTTAGAAAGCTCTGGGTAGAATGTCTCTAGCGGCTCAGCAATAATGTCACCTACTGACATACGCGGGTTAAGCGATGCAAGTGGGTCTTGGAAAATCATCTGAATCTCTTTACGAGTTTCACGACGTTGAATCTCTTCCATTTTTGTTAGGTCTTGACCTAACCACATTACTTCACCGTCTGTTGCTTCAACCAAACCGATGATTGCACGAGCAAATGTTGACTTACCACAACCTGACTCACCTACTACGCCCAGCGTCTCGCCTTCGTAAAGGTGGATATCAACGCCATCAACCGCTTTAAGGTTAGAAGGCTTAGCCCAAGGCCATGCCGATTTAGCAGCGATGCTAAAGTGAACCTTAAGGTCTTTAATGTCTAATAGTAATTGCTTATCTACACTCATTTTTTCCAAGCCTCCCAATCAGAAAAACATGCACGTTGACGGTCATTTCCGAATGGCGTCAGAATCGGTGCTTCTTGCTTACAACGGTCCATTACACGATGACAGCGGTCTTGGTAAGGACAGCCTGGTGGTAGACGAAGTAAGTTTGGCGGGTTGCCTGGGATAGTTGGAAGAATCTCACCTTCAGTATCTAGACGAGGGATCGCTTTCAACAGACCCTCCGCATATGGGTGGCTTGGGTTGTAGAAGATTTCATCTACTGTGCCGTATTCCATGGTACGACCTGCGTACATAACAAGTACTTTGTCACAAGAACCCGCAACAACACCCAAATCGTGGGTAATCATGATGATTGCTGTATTGAACTCATCTTTCAGTTCGTTCAGCAGCTCCATGATTTGTGCTTGAATGGTTACGTCCAGTGCTGTTGTCGGCTCATCGGCGATAAGCAGCTTAGGACGACAAAGTAGCGCCATTGCAATCATTACACGCTGACGCATACCGCCAGAGAATTCGTGTGGGTACATGGTAATACGCTTACGCGCTTCTGGAATCTTAACGGCTTCAAGCATACGTACAGATTCTTCGAATGCTTCTGCTTTGCCCATGCCTTTATGCAGCATCAGCACTTCCATCAACTGATCGCTTACCTTCATATAAGGGTTAAGCGAAGTCATTGGATCTTGGAAGATCATCGCGATCTGTTCAGCACGAACTTTGTTTAGTTCTTTTTCTGGAAGGTTAAGAATCTCTTTACCTTCAAATTTTGCACTACCAGAGATGATGCCGTTTTTTGCCAGCAACCCCATGATAGAGAATACAGTCTGTGATTTACCTGAACCTGACTCACCTACGATACCTAGCGTTTCGCCTTGGTTAAGTGAGAAGTTCAAGTCATTTACTGCGGTTACGATACCATCTTGAGTGGTAAATTCGACGCGCAGGTCTTTGACATCTAATAAGCTCATCATTGCTTCCTTAATCTTTTATAGCTTTTATATTTTTATTTGCTATTTAGTTTATCTGTCTTTTGGATCAAGCGCGTCGCGCAGGCCATCACCTACATAGTTAAAGCAGAACAGCGTAACTACCATGAATGCTGCAGGGAATGCCAGTTGCCAGATAGCAACTTCCATCGTCTGCGAACCTTCTTGAAGCAGTGCGCCCCAGCTTGTCATAGGCTCTTGAACACCAAGACCAAGGAAAGATAGGAATGATTCCGTCAGGATCATGCTTGGGATAAGTAGAGTTGAGTAAACCGCTACGATACCCAGTACGTTTGGAACGATGTGACGTGTAATGATCTTCCATTTGCTTACACCACATACGTGAGCAGCTTCAATGAACTCTTTACTACGTAGGCTCAACGTTTGGCCACGTACAATACGCGCCATATCAAGCCAAGCAATCGCACCGATCGCAACGAAGATAAGTACAATATTACGGCCAAAGAAGGTTACTAGTACGATAACTAGGAACATAAATGGAACCGCGTACAAGATCTCAAGGATACGCATCATCACTCGGTCAGTACGACCGCCAATGAAGCCTGAAGCTGCACCGTAAAGCGTACCAATCAATACCGCTACGAAGGCACCCATCACACCAACCATCAACGAGATACGGCCGCCAATGAGAGTACGTACGTAAAGGTCACGACCTAAGCTATCAGTACCAAACCAGTGGTCAGCGTTTGGACCAACGTGCATTGCATACCAGTCAGTATCGTCATAAGTGTATTGAGCCAGCATTGGTAGGAAGATAACCGCCAATACCATCAGTGTCAGAATAAACAGACTCACCATCGCAGCTTTGTTACGCATAAAACGAATTCGCGCATCTTGCCACAAACTACGACCTTCAATTTCTAAGTTCTCAGAGAACTTTTCGATCGCTTCTAAATTTTCTTTTTTCTTCAACATAACCATGCGTCCCTGTTAGTAGCGAATTTTCGGGTCAATAACCGCTAGCAAAATATCAACAATTGCGTTGAATAAGATGAATAGGAAACCAATCAAGATGGTTACACCCATTACTAACGAGTAGTCACGGTTAAACGCAGCGTTCACGAACAGCTTACCGATACCTGGTAGGCCGAAGATGGTTTCAACAACCACCGAACCTGTGATGATACCTACGAATGCCGGGCCCATGTACGAAACAACAGGCAGCATCGCTGGCTTAAGCGCATGTTTAAGAATGATGTAACGGTAACTTAGACCCTTAGCACGAGCTGTACGGATAAAGTTACTGTTAAGAGTTTCGATCATGCTACCACGAGTAATACGAGCGAACGTTGCAACGTATAGAAGCGACATTGCGATTACAGGCAGAACGAGGTAAATAAAGGTACCACCATGCCAGCCACCTGCTGGGAAGATGTTCCAGTGAAGCGAGAATAGGTAAATCAGAGCGGGTGCCAATACAAAGGATGGCATTACAACCCCGAGCATGGCGGTCGACATTATGGTGTAGTCGATCCAGGTATTATGCTTCAAGGCGGCTATGGTTCCGACCGATACCCCCATAATCAGCGTAAAGATGAAGGCAACGAAACCAACCTTGGCAGAAACAGGTAGTGCTACTGCGATCAGCTCATTTACTGTGTAATCTTGGTACTTAAACGAAGGACCGAAGTCGCCTTGCAGAATGTTCGTTAAGTATGTTGTGTATTGCTCAAATACTGGTTTATCTAAACCGTATTTAGCTTCGATGTTCGCCATAACTTCTGGCGGTAATGGACGCTCGCTTGAAAACGGGTTACCCGGTGCGAAACGCATAAGAAAGAAAGATATAGTGATCAACACCAACATTGTTGGGATCGCTTCAAATATCCTTTTCATAATGAATTTAAGCATAAACTCACTCTTTCAGTCTGTGACAATTAAAATTAGAAAGACGCTACATGCGCGCCCTGCGCATGTAGTGTCTGTATCGTTATATTTTTATATTAACTTTCTAGAATCGAAGCGCAGATTACTGAGCTTTGATGTAGAGGTCTTTAGAGAAGATTTTCTCTTCCGCGTTTTCAGCTGGGAAACCACCAACTTGCGGAGAAAGTAGACGTGAACGCACGTATTGGTAAATCGGTGCGATTGGCATATCGTCAGCCATCATCTTCTCTGCTTCTAGGTAGATAGCTTTACGCTCTTCTTCAGAAGTAGATTTCAGTGCTTTGTCGATAAGAGCATCGTATTCTGCGTTGCCCCAGTGCTGACCACCTGTTGTGTTCGCACTTACCATTAGAGTTAGGAATGAAGATGCTTCGTTGTAGTCACCACACCAACCAGCACGCGCAACTTCGAAGTCACCTTGATCTTTAGAATCTAGGTATGTTTTCCACTCTTGGTTCTCAAGAGTTACTTTAAGACCTAGAGTCTTCTTCCACATAGAACCAAGTGCTACTGCAATCTTCTTGTGGTTTTCGTTAGTGTTGTATAGAAGAGTGAACTCTAGAGGGTTGCTCTTGCCGTAGCCTGCTTCTTCAAGAAGACGTGCAGCTTCTGCGTTACGCTCTTTCTGAGATAGCTCACCGTAAGCAGCCATTTCTGGATCGAAGTTAGCTGTGATTTCAGGTGTTAGGAAGTAAGCTGGTTTTTGGCCTTGGCCAAGGATAGCACCCGATACGATGTCACGGTCGATAGCGTAAGAGATCGCTTTACGAACACGTACGTCGTTGAATGGTTCTTTCTTCGTGTTGAAAGAGTAGTAGTAAGTACACAGGCTACCTTCAACAGATACAGAATCTGCATGTTCTTTCTTCAGACGCTTAAAGTGCTCAGTTGGCAGCGTTGAAGTGAAGTGGATCTCACCAGATAGGAAACGGTTCATTTCCGCTACTTGGTTTTCGATCGGTAGGAAAGTAACTTTGTTTAGGACAGTTTTGTCGTTGTCCCAGTAGTTTGTGTTACGAACCATTTCTAGACGCTCGTTCACAACCCAGTTGTTTACTTTGAACGCGCCGTTACCAACGAAGTTTTCTGGTTTAGTCCATTGATCACCAAACTTCTCAACCGTTGCTTGGTGTACTGGCTTCATTGTTGTGTGGCCAGTCATCATTACGAAGTATGGTACTGCTGTTTCTAGCTCAACAACAAGAGTCTTATCGTCTAGTGCTTTAACGCCTAGTTCGCTCTTGTCTTTCTTACCAGCAATGATGTCTTTCGCGTTCACCATCTTCGTGTACTCCATGTACCAAGAGTATGGTGATGCTGTTGCTGGATCTACCGCACGCTGGAAGCTGTAAACGAAATCGCCAGCAGTTACTGGGTCGCCGTTAGACCATTTTGCGTCGTCGCGTAGGTGGAAAGTGAAAGTTTTGTTGTCAGATGTTTCCCAGCTTTTTGCTACGCCAGGAATAGTGTTGCCGTCCGCGTCTTGATTCACTAGACCTTCTAGTAGGTCACGAATTACGTGAGACTCTGGTACACCTTGAGATTTGTGTGGGTCGATTGTTGCAACTTCAGTACCGTTACCACGAACGAGTTCCTGAACCTTTGCCAATTTTGTACCCGCTGGAACGTCCGCAGCGATTGATGTAGTAGAAGTGGCAGCCACTGCCAGACCAGCACCTAGAAGAAGGGCCTGAGTGATTTTATTCTTGTACATGCATAAACTCCAAGTTTTTGTATTGCATCCATGACTTCTTTGCTTGGTTCACTGAACGGTTAGTGATTTAGATTTATTTAGCTCAATTTTTGAGCATAAAAACCTAAAACCTTACAAAGATTGCGGCACACACTATCAATCATTGAATTAATTTGCCATAAAGAACTAGCAAAAAATCGGATAATTCTCCGAAATACTCAATGATTTAGCGATAAACTCTAATAAAAACGTAATTTATAGCTATTTAAATACGATGTATTATTAAAAGTCAGCCGTAAATGTTGATATATCTGTTTTGATACTTATTTTTAGCATCTTATGCTAGAACAACCCTGACAAATTAACATTATTGCCACATGAAAGCTAATCGGGCATCACATATCCCCTAAGTTGCTTACGTTAATTGTGAGGATTATCACTCTCTAAAAAGCAGAACAAATAGCTGCTTAGTGAATTATATTGGTGTAACAAATTGTTTTAATCAGTTTATATGCGTATTTATTCACACAAACCTACTGCACCTTTTGGTCAATTATTCTTCAGGCAAAAAAAAACCAACTCAAAGAGTCGGTTTTCGAACATCAAAATAGGTGTTTATTTCTGCCAACGTTCAGCGGCTTTCGCGTCTGAATCACGAGATTCTACCCAACGGGTTGCCTCGGTTGTACGCTCTTTTTTCCAGAACGGTGCCTTAGTTTTCAGGTAATCCATGACAAACTCGCACGCTTCAAACGCGGCTCCTCTGTGAGCGCTAGACACACCAACATATACAATCTGATCGCCAATATCGAGGTCACCCACTCGGTGGATAACGCGCATTTTTTGAATTGGCCAACGGGCTTCTGCTTGATCACAAATCTCGCTTAAAGACTTTTCAGTCATACCTGGGTAATGCTCTAGAGATAAGCCAATAACGTTATCCCCTAAGTTCATGTCACGAACCTTACCCACGAAAGTTACCACTGCCCCCGCTGAGGTGCCTTGAGCCAGAAAGTCGTATTCGTCAGCAACTGAAAAGTCTTCAGCTGTCACTAATACTCTTGAGTCCATCGCTAGCCTCCGGTTACTGGCGGGAAGAATGCTACTTCGTCACCATCTTTCACTTCAGTACTTAGAGGAACAATCGATTGGTTCAGAGCCGCCAAAAGCTTGCCCTCTTCCAAAGCGATGTCCCACTTCCCCTCTTGCTGAACAAGGTGGCTGCGAATCGCTTCGATAGTGTTAAAGCTTGCGTCAACCTCTATGCTATCTACACCCACCAATTCGCGAGTTTGTGCAAAGAAAAGAACTGTAATCATCATTCCACCTTAAAGTGGCCTGATTTGCCACCCGTTTTTTCTAGCAAGCGTACCTGATCGATCACCATGTCTTTTTGTACCGCTTTACACATGTCGTAAATGGTTAAAGCCGCTACAGAAGCTGCAGTCAGTGCTTCCATCTCAACGCCGGTTTTACCCGCCAGTTTACAAACAGACTCGATGCGTACCTTGTTTTCTTCAACAACTGGTTCAAGTTGAACTTCAACCTTTGATAGTAGCAACGGATGACAAAGTGGAATCAAGTCCCAAGTTTTCTTTGCTGCTTGAATACCAGCAATACGCGCTGTCGCAAACACATCACCTTTATGGTGGCTGCCCGACATAATCAACTCAAGCGTCTCAGGCGCCATATGAACAAAAGCTTCTGCACGTGCTTCACGCACTGTTTCTGCTTTTGCCGACACATCGACCATGTTTGCTTCGCCCGAAGCGTTAATGTGAGTAAATTGACTCATGATCACCTGCCTTATACAGAAAGGTGTGGCATGAAGTTACATGGGCGGTGGCTAGCATCAAGTTGTTGTTTGATGATTTTTGTCCAGCCTGTGCGACATGCACCTGTTGAACCAGGCATTGCAAAGATCACTGTGTGATTAGCAAAACCCGCAATCGCACGTGATTGAATCGTCGATGTGCCGATCTCTTCGTAAGAAACCTGACGGAATAGCTCACCAAAACCTTCTACTTCTTTATCGAAAAGCGGTTTCAGTGCTTCTGGAGTACTATCGCGAGAAGTAAATCCAGTACCACCGGTGATCATGATTGCTTGTACTGTTTCATCGGCAATCCACTTAGAAACGATTGCACGGATCTTGTACATGTCATCAATCACGATCTGCTTGTCGACAACGTTATGACCCGCTTCTTGAGCGTTTTCCGCCAAGTAACGACCTGATGTATCGTTCTCTTCTGTACGAGTGTCTGAAACGGTTAGTACTGCGATATTTGCAGGTTGGAATTTACTCTCTGCGTGACCCATTTGTTCACCTATTCTATCTATTTCAATGATTATACTGACTCACCCAGCTTATCTAAGCTAGGTGATTAAATGTTGTTGATGTGGGAGCTTAGCCGCCAATGGAGGCAAGATGCGGTGTCATGCCGCTGTTGCCATCATGGAGAAAGTGACTCACTGACTTGGTCTGTAGCTCGGCCTGAATGCGTGCGATGAGCGCGTCTTCTTGTTCATCCTCTTGGAGAAGATCACGCAACTCAACACCATGGTCTCCAAAGAGACACAGGTGAAGCTTGCCGGTCGCAGACACGCGCAAGCGGTTACAGCTTTCGCAGAAGTCTTTCTCATAAGGCATGATCAAACCAATCTCACCCTTGTAATCTGGGTGGACAAATACCTGTGCAGGTCCGTCATTCACGGCTTTGACTTTCAAAAGCCAACCGTTGGCGATCAGATGGTTTCTAATGGCAACGCCTGATACATGGTGTTTATCAAACAGATCGTCCATTTCGCCGGTTTGCATCAGCTCAATAAACCGCAGTTGGATAGGTTTGTCTTTAATCCAATTAAGGAATGAAGGCAGCTCTTGGCTATTAAGATCTTTCATCAACACTACGTTGACTTTGATCTGCTCATAACCGACTTCGAACGCTTTATCGATACCACGCATCACCTCGGTGAACTTATTCTCACCTGTGATTTGGTGAAACATGCGCGAATCTAAACTATCAACGCTGACGTTAATGTTCGTTAGACCAGCTTCACGCCACTGCGCTACCTGTTTCTCCATACGATAACCGTTGGTGGTGGTTGCCACTTTTTGGATACCCGGAGTGCTGGCTACTGTATCAATAATTTCAGTGAAATCTTTACGTAGACTTGGCTCGCCACCAGTAATACGAATCTTGGAGGTACCACAATCAGCAAACGCTCTTACGATACGTTTGATCTCGGGAACACTGAGAAAAGACGAGTTTTTTTGCCCCGAAGGCTTGTAGCCATCAGGTAAGCAATACGTACATTTAAAGTTACATACGTCTGTAACTGACAAGCGCAAGTAATAAAACTTGCGATGGAATCTATCTTCGAATTGTTGCGCCACGGAACACCTTTCCAAACACGGGAGGCATAATCATTTCCAATTAAGCCCTTGTGACAACATGTCACTGGCTCTCAACGCTTATCAATACAGCAAAATACCACTGTGCGACTTAGCATTTAAGAGCTCGGAGTTATGGCAACTACGGTACACCGGGGCACGCGTAGCAGCTGCGTATAAAATACTTAATAATTGTGTGTGAATCTAGTTCTGTTGCCAAAAAAACGAACCTTAACAGCAAAAAAACCGCACCAGACCCTCAAAATAACTCTTGTTGAGTATCTGCCTATAAGCATTTACCCTAAATTATAGTTGGTAATAATCTAATAAGAACTAAAAAATGAATTTGTACTCTTCAAAGAAAGTCGTCGCAGTCGGCGGCGGCCACGGCTTAGGTCGCATGTTAGCGGCACTTAAACAGTTTGGCAGTAATGCGACGGGAATTGTCGCCACTACTGATAATGGCGGCTCAACAGGCCGAATTCGAGACTGCCAAGGTGGTATAGCATGGGGTGACACTCGAAACTGTATCAACCAGTTGATTACCGAACCTTCCATCAGTTCGATGATGTTTGAGTATCGTTTCCGAGGTCAAGGTGAACTGGATGGCCACAATCTCGGTAACCTAATGCTCACTGCTTTGGATAACCTCTCTGTTCGACCATTAGAAGCAATTAATCTTATCCGCAGTATGCTCAAAGTCGATGTCAACATTGTTCCAATGACCGAGCACCCTTCTGACCTAACAGCACTTTCGATGGAAGGTCGCTGGGTTACAGGTGAAACCAATGTCGATGACATGGACGAGCGTCTGCGCCGCCTTGATCTTTCTCCAGAGGTACCGGCAACCAAAGAAGCGGTACAAGCAATCGCAGAAGCTGATTGTATCGTGTTAGGGCCAGGTAGTTTCTTAACCAGCATTATGCCTCCATTGCTATTACCAGAAATTGGTAAGGCGATTGCTGACAATACCAAGGCTAAGGTGATTTTAGTCGAGAACCTTTCGCCTGAAGCGGGCCCAGCAGGGATGATGACACTCAGAGAGAAAATCGAATGGTGTGAACGCGCATGCAAAGCGCGCAAAATTGACGTGATTATCGGTGATACAGCTCACCCGGAACTCGATGGTCTTTGGCATTGCGTTACGACTGACCTCGCCTCACCTAACCGAGACTGGCGCCACGACAGGATCAAGCTTCAGCAAGCTATTGAAGCTCAATTGGCTTAAACAGTTTACTTATCTAAGTCATACAAAAAAGGAGCATTACGCTCCTTTTTTGTTAATTCATCAACTGTTGGTACTCAGTGTACGTTGTAACCAAAAGGACCTTCATATCTTGATAGTCTTCGTCTGTGATGGATTTAGCTTGTTTTACCTTAGCATCCAAACCAATCGCAAAGTTACACAATGAATCTGCCCCAAAGCTTGCTGCACTGCTCTTAAGTGCGTGGCTAATATCAGCCAAATACTTGGCAGAATCTACCGCATTACTTTGTTCTAAATGCTCGTGATACCCCTTGAGCTCCCCTAAAAATATCTCTAGTAAAACCGGGACATTCTCTTGGCCAATTTCACTAGCAAGTTCATCAACTTTTTCTTGGTTTAGTATTTTCATCGTTATTCTTATGCACTAATTATTCTGAGGATGATTGTTTTGCGTTCCATGCTTGTAATTTGCGATAAATGGTCGATGGGCTGACATCTAAGAAACCCGCCGCTCTAGGAATGTTACCATCACATGCCTTAATTGCCTGTTCTATCGCTGTTTTTTCAGTGAGCCACAATGGAAAAATATCTTTAACGGATATATCTTCGCTCTGTTTCTCTTTCAATCGTAGACTGTTTTCCAGCGGTTGGTTGAGTGGTGGTGGCAACATATTTAAGTTGATCTCTTTACCATTGTTAAGCACCACAACATTGCGCAAAACATTCTGTAGTTGACGTACGTTACCTGGCCATTCGTACTGGTTGAACCGGTCAATCACTTCTTGGGAAAAACGCACAAACGCCTTACCTTCTTCGACTGACATATAGCCTAGCAATGAGTAAGCAATTTCAATGACGTCTTCACCACGCTCGCGCAATGGCGGAAGATGCAATGGAATAACGTACAGGCGGTAATATAAATCTTCGCGGAAACGCCCTTCTTGCACTTCTTTCCATGGGTCACGGTTAGTCGCACAAACAAAGCGCACATCCACACTCTTCATTTTTGAAGAACCTACTTTTTGGAAAGTACCCGTTTGGATAAAGCGAAGAAGTTTTGTTTGAAGCTCCAGATCCATTTCACAAAGCTCATCGAGGAACAAGGTTCCTCCATCGGCTAATTCGGCAGCGCCTTGTCGATCGGTAGCCGCTCCCGTGAACGCACCTTTAACGTGACCAAACAGTTCACTCTCAATCAAGTCTTTAGGAATAGCGGCACAGTTGATGGCAATAAACGGCTTATCACCACGTTTACTCGCAGCATGAACCGCTTCAGCACACACCTCTTTACCTGTACCACTTTCACCGGTGATAAAGATACTGGCTTTACTTGATGCCGCTGAGTCGATAGTGCGATAGACCTGCTGCATGGTTTGGCTACTGCCAATAAAACCTTGGTAGTTCTGACTACCCGGATGTTCAGCACTGTTCTTCAGCTTAGTTGCTTTACGAATCGCATTGTTAACCGTGATACGTAAGCGGTCAGCCTCGCACGGCTTGATCAGGAAATCTTGAGAGCCGTGACGCATCGCTTCGACGGCAGTGTCGATTGAACCGTGTGCCGTCATGAAAATGACAGGGACTTCAGGGAAATTCTGTTTAACCGCAAATAGGACGTCCATCCCCGTCATATCAGGAAGACGAAGATCAAGTAGAATGAGGTCTGGGATTCTATGGTTAAGGCTCTCAATAGCCTCTTTGCCTGTCCCCACAATATTGATATCTATCTCTAACGGGGTCAGGTAAGATCGATACAACGCCGCAACAGACGCCGTATCCTCTACCATTAACAAATACTTCGATTTGTTATCAAATGTTTTTGATTGCATATCCTAGCCGATATTATTTTGCATTTATTGTAATAATCGCATTCCGCTTTGCATTATGCAAATTACTCAGCTGTTTTTATCGCATCATTTTCTATTAAGACCAATAATCATACAGTTAAACATCTGGCACGAAGGATGCAGTCAAATAATTGACCTTCGGGTCACCTAGCCAACTGACGTTGTTAGTGGATGACATTTCCACAAATGTGAGCCAGTAGATGAGTTACTACTGGCTTTTTTTTAGATAAAGGGCAAATTGTCGGAATTGATTAGCTGTTGGTAATGAATTGCTGTCTCATCTGTTCAATCTCATCGCGCTTCTGCGCGGCAAGCTCGAACTCTAGGTTTTGGGCGTGCTGATACATTTCTGCTTCTAGCTTGCTAATTGCTTTATCGAGTTCTTGCGGGCTCAATGTAGCGTAGTTAGCCGCCTCTTCAGCCACTTTAGACAGTGGTACTTGCTTAGATTGGCGCTGTTTCTTCGACTTGGTGATATCTCCAAGCTCCATGATATCTTTAACATTGCGCTTCAATGCTTGTGGAGTGATACCTTGTTCTTCATTGTATTGCATCTGTTTGATTCGACGACGCTCAGTCTCATCAATCGCCTTTTTCATCGACCTGGTGATCGA
This sequence comes from Vibrio sp. D420a, assembly GCF_030248625.1. Classification (NCBI taxonomy): domain Bacteria; kingdom Pseudomonadati; phylum Pseudomonadota; class Gammaproteobacteria; order Vibrionales; family Vibrionaceae; genus Vibrio; species Vibrio sp. D420a. Next base: position 44,743 of record NZ_JAHGAN010000027.1, read on the forward strand.
GTCACCGTAAAGAATCGCCTTACCATGTAGGTTACGTGCTGCACGACCAATTGTCTGAATCAAGGAACGCTCTGAGCGTAAGAAACCCTCTTTATCTGCATCGAGGATCGCCACCAGCGAGACCTCAGGCATATCCAAACCCTCTCGCAACAAGTTGATACCCACTAAGACATCAAACTCACCCAGCCTTAAATCTCGGATGATTTCAACACGTTCCACCGTATCAATATCTGAGTGTAAGTAACGAACCTTCACACCATGTTCTGTAAGGTATTCAGTGAGATCTTCTGCCATGCGCTTGGTCAACGTTGTTACCAGTACTCGTTCCTCTTTTTGGGAACGGATACGAATCTCAGACAGGAGATCATCGACTTGAGTAGCCACTGGACGAACTTCAATCTCAGGGTCTAGAAGGCCTGTTGGGCGAACCACTTGGTCCGCAATATCACCATCAGACTTCTCAAGCTCATAGTTACCCGGTGTTGCCGATACAAAAATAGTCTGGGGAGCAATCGCCTCAAACTCATCAAACTTCATTGGTCGGTTATCTAGTGCTGAAGGAAGACGGAAACCAAACTCCACCAACGTCTCTTTACGCGAGCGGTCACCTTTATACATAGCACCAATTTGCGGCACCGTTACGTGTGACTCATCGATAACCAAAAGCCCATCAGCAGGCAGGTAATCGAATAAAGTCGGTGGCGCTTCACCTTCCGCACGACCGCTTAAATAACGAGAGTAGTTCTCGATGCCCGAACAAAAGCCAAGCTCAGTCATCATCTCAATATCAAACTGTGTACGTTGAGAAATACGCTGTTCTTCCAACAGTTTATTATTGTCTTTTAAGTATTGTGCTCGCTCACGCAGTTCCTCTTTGATGTTCTCAATCGCATCTAATATGGTTTCTCGCGGCGTTACATAGTGTGTTTTCGGGTAGACAGTAAAACGTGGTAAATCGCGCTGCTTCACCACACCAGTAAGCGGATCGAAGATACTAATACAGTCAACTTCGTCATCAAACATCTCAATTCGAACGGCATCTTGATCAGATTCAGCAGGGAAAATATCGATAACCTCCCCACGTACACGGAACTGACCGCGTTCAAAGGCAACGTCGTTCCTTGAATATTGCAGTTCAGCAAGGCGACGCAGAATATCTCGCTGATCAATCACGTCCCCGCGGCAGACATGAAGCATCATTTTAAGGTAAGACTTGGGATCACCCAGACCGTATATCGCAGATACTGACGCTACGATAATGGCATCTTTACGTTCAAGCAGGGCCTTGGTTGCGGAGAGGCGCATTTGTTCGATGTGTGCGTTAACCGACGCGTCTTTCTCAATGAAGGTATCAGTGGTTGGTACGTAAGCTTCCGGCTGGTAGTAGTCATAGTAAGAAACGAAATACTCAACTGCGTTGTTCGGGAAGAAGGCTTTCATCTCACCGTACAATTGAGCCGCTAGGGTTTTATTTGGTGCGAGTAAAATAGCTGGACGCTGTGCCTCGGAAATGACATTAGCCAAGGTAAAGGTCTTACCCGAACCTGTAACCCCTAAGAGCGTCTGGTGCGCTAGCCCAGAATCTAAACCATCTAACAGCTTTGCAATAGCGGTAGGTTGGTCACCTGAAGGTTTATAGTCAGAAACCAAGTCAAAGAGCTTACTCATAGGTTGTCATTCCCATACTGTTTATTTAATCAGGGTATTGTCTCCTTAGGTTGGCTATAGATGCAACCTTTATCGAGATAATCACCTCATATTATTGTTGTTAAGTTATAGCTTTTATTCAGATTAATTGATATTATCCGTCGCCCTACCCAAGCTTCTCCGCTTAATCTCGAATATTTTCATCCACGACTTTTCCCCAAAATATCTAAAATAACCACGTTTTATGCTGTTTACGTAATAACCACCAAAAGTTATACACGCACAAATATCCTAAATAAAGTCATACTAGCCAAGCACTTACAACAAACTACCTATTCTTTAGAAAACTCCTAATTTGCGTTGTCAAAGTTTCGCCCACACACTTATCCACAATTTTGGTGGATAACTAAAGCAAAGCCAAATTCTACAAGGGATACAGAAAAGTAAAGTAATTTATCTATTTTTTTGTCGCTATTTTCTGTTGACAGAACTCGATGGTGTTATTAATATTCGCGTCGCTAAGAAGCAATTCCCCCTTAGTTCAGTTGGTAGAACGGCGGACTGTTAATCCGTATGTCGCAGGTTCGAGTCCCGCAGGGGGAGCCAAATTTAAAGAAGCCGCATCACTTGATGCGGCTTTTGCGTTTTAAGCGACTGGTTTGTACCAAACCAATGTCTCAGAGCTAGCCGCCCGCGTTCTAGTACCGACATGGGAAGTCCAATTTCTAGAAAAAAGCTCAATCGAAAGATTGAGCTTTTTTCGTTTTTAACTGCGACTAACTTGTTCCAAGTTAATGTCTCAGCCGAAGCGTGGGACCGTACTCGCCGCCCGCGTTCTAGTCCCGACAGGGGGAGCCAGATTTAGAGAAGCCGCATCACTCGATGCGGCTTTTTGCGTTTTAAAGCGACTGGTTTGTACCAAACCAATGTCTAAGCCGAAACGTCGGACCTCCCTAGTCGGCCACGTTCGAGTCCCGACAAGGGGAGCCAAATTTAAAGAAGCCGCATCACTTGAAGCGGCTTTTTGCGTTTTTTTTGACCTGAAATCCTCGAAACTTCGTATCACTCTACTCGCAATATCTGCATTCTTAGTCTTACATTTTGCAATGATCCTTGGGATTGAGAGCGTCTATACTTGCTACAACCAAGTGAATCAAACGATTAGGCGTAGATTTTTTCATCAACTGCCTAAATCCCTAACGATCCTCGGTTGTTATTAGGTGAGCAAAGCAGGATAATATTGGGATCGGAATTTCAAGAATTAATCCATTATGACCGAATACCTTTTGTTGTTGGTTGGCACTGTGCTGGTCAACAACTTTGTGCTAGTTAAATTTTTAGGGCTGTGTCCTTTCATGGGCGTTTCCAAAAAACTGGAGACGGCGATCGGTATGGGCCTTGCGACGACGTTTGTGTTAACACTGGCGTCGGTTTGCTCGTACCTTGTAGAAAACTACATCCTCGCGCCATTGGGCATCGAGTATCTGAGAACCATGAGCTTCATCTTGGTGATTGCTGTTGTGGTTCAGTTTACTGAGATGGTTGTACACAAAACCAGTCCAACTCTATACCGACTTCTGGGCATCTTCCTGCCGTTAATCACAACCAACTGTGCAGTATTAGGTGTGGCACTTCTTAACATCAATGAGAACCACAACTTTATTCAATCGATCATTTACGGTTTCGGTGCATCGATTGGTTTCTCTTTGGTACTGATCCTATTTGCCGCTATGCGTGAGCGCATTACCGTGGCTGATGTACCAATGCCATTCAAAGGCGCATCTATTGCGATGATTACTGCAGGACTGATGTCTCTTGCATTCATGGGCTTTACAGGGTTGGTGAAGTAACCATGAGTACCATTTTAATTGCAATCATTGCCTTAGCTGTATTGGCCGCTGTATTTGGCGCCATTCTTGGTTTTGCATCTATCCGATTTAAAGTTGAGGCTGATCCGATCGTCGATCAAATCGACACTATTTTGCCTCAAACACAATGCGGTCAATGTGGTTACCCTGGCTGTAGACCGTATGCGGAAGCTATTGCCAACGGAGATAACATTAATAAATGTCCTCCTGGCGGTCAGGCAACAATCGAAAAGCTTGCCGATTTGATGGGTGTAGAAGTTGAAGATTCAGCACACGACCTCGACAACAAAGTTAAGACCGTTGCCTTCATTCATGAAGATATGTGTATCGGCTGTACGAAATGTATTCAAGCCTGTCCGGTGGATGCGATTGTTGGCGGGACCAAAGCCTTACACACGGTTATCAAAGATGAATGTACTGGATGTGATCTTTGTGTGGCTCCATGCCCTACAGACTGTATAGAGATGATTCCAGTAGCAACAACAACTGAAAATTGGAAATGGCAGATGAACATGATTCCGGTTACTGATATTACTAACCAAGCTGCAGACGCAGAAAAACAAGCGTAGGGTTAGTATGAACTCATTAATTGAACAAATTCGTACCGGCTCTGTTTGGACATTTCCAGGCGGTGTTCACCCTGCTGAAAACAAAAAGCAATCTAACAGTTTAGCTATTGCTCACGCTGCGATCCCACAAGAAATCGTACTGCCTGTAAAACAGCACATTGGTAAGGCGGGTAACCTTCTGGTCGCCATTGGCGATAATGTATTGAAAGGCCAACAGCTGACAGCTCTCGATACAGGCTTCACACTTCCTGTTCATGCTCCTACATCAGGTACCGTTGTCGCAATCGAACCAAGAACGACAGCGCACCCTTCTGGCCTATCTGAACTTAGTATTGTGATCAAACCAGATGGCAATGATCAATGGATCGAGCGCCAAGGTACTGAAGATTACACCGAAAAAACATCAGATGAGCTACTTGATATCATTCGTCAGGCTGGTATTTCCGGTATGGGTGGTGCTGGCTTCCCGACTGCGAAAAAACTGCAATCAGGATTAGGTCGCACAGAGATTCTGATCGTTAACGCGGCAGAGTGTGAACCTTACATCACCTCTGACGACAAGTTACTGCAAGAGCACGCAGACGAAGTGCTCAAAGGCATCGAAGTTGTCGAGCACCTGCTGCAGCCAAAGCTGACTGTCATTGGTATCGAAGACAACAAGCCCGAGGCGATCAAAGCTCTCGAACTTGCCGCGAAAGAGAAAGATATTGTCATCCGCGTTATCCCTACCAAATACCCATCGGGTGGTGAAAAACAGCTGATTAAGATCCTGACCAACAAGGAAGTCCCTGCCGGCGGCATTCCTGCCGATATCGGTGTCTTGGTCCAAAACGTAGGCTCACTCTACTCAATCAAGCGCGCCGTCATTGATGGCGAGCCTGTTGTGAATCGCGTGGTCACACTTACCGGTAAAACCTTTAAGCAACCACGTAATGTGTGGGCGCTGCTTGGTACTCCAGTTAGCGCACTGCTTGCAGAGTTTGGTTACAAAGCCGATAAAAAGCTGCCGCGACTCATTCTAGGTGGCCCAATGATGGGCTTTACCCTGCCGCATGAAAATGTGCCAATCACTAAGACGTCGAACTGTATTCTAGCGCCGACACGTCGCGAGATTTCTCCAAATAGCTATGAAATGGAGTGTATCCGTTGTAGTCAATGTGCAGAGGCTTGCCCAGCTTCTCTATTACCACAGCAACTGCAATGGCACGCTAAGGCGAATGAGCTCGATAAGTGTGAAGAACTGAACATTAAAGATTGTATCGAATGTGGAGCTTGTGCGTTTGTCTGTCCGAGTGAGATCCCATTAGTTCAGTACTACCGCCAAGCGAAAGCCGAAATCAAAACTCGCCGCGATGAAGCTGCTGCAGCCGAGAGAGCCAAACAGCGTTTTGAAGAGAAAAATGCTCGTATGGAACGCGATAAAGCAGAACGCGAAAACCGCTTTAAGAAAGCAGCAGATAACCGTCGTAAAGAGATGAAAACATCTGACGGGGATGATGCTATTGCTGCAGCTATCGCACGAGTGAAAGCGCAAAAAGCGGCTGCGGACACTACAAGTACAGAGCCTGCTGTGAAACCAGCAGTTGCCGCAGCCATTGCGAAAGCAAAAGCGAAACAAGCTGCGGCTCAACAAAGCAACAGTGCAGAACCAGATAACTCTGAAATGTCCAAGCTGCGAGAGGAGCGTAAGAAGCTAGCAAGAGAGCGTAAAGCTCAACAAGCTAATGCAGAAAACCAAACGTCAGGCGAAGACAAAAAAGATGCCGTAGCTGCTGCCATTGCACGCGCTAAAGCGAAAAAAGCCCAACAGGCAGAAACAAGCTCAGACGCAAGCAGTAACAACAAGAAAGATGCCGTAGCTGCCGCAATAGCTCGAGCTAAAGCCAAGAAAGCTCAACAATCAGAAACAAACTCTGATGCGAGTTCGGACAGCAAAAAAGACGCCGTAGCTGCAGCTATTGCGCGTGCTAAAGCGAAAAAGGCACAACAAGCTCAGCCACAAGCTGAACAAGTAGATACCGAATCAACAGACCAAACGGCTGATCCGAAGAAAGCAGCAGTTGCCGCTGCTATTGCTCGTGCCAAAGCGAAAAAGGCACAGCAAGCTCAGCCACAAGATGAACAAGTAGATACCGAATCAGTAGACGAAGCGGTTGATCCGAAAAAAGCCGCAGTTGCTGCTGCCATTGCACGCGCCAAAGCGAAAAAGGCACAGCAAGCTCAACCACAAGTGGAAGAAGTAGAAGCGGAATCAGCGGACGAAGCGATTGACCCGAAGAAAGCTGCGGTTGCTGCTGCCATTGCTCGTGCCAAAGCCAAAAAGGCACAGCAAGCTCAACCACAAGTGGAAGAAGTAGAAGCGGAATCAGCGGACGAAGCGGTTGACCCGAAGAAAGCTGCGGTTGCTGCTGCCATTGCACGCGCTAAAGCGAAAAAGGCACAGCAAGCTCAGCCACAAGATGAACAAGTAGAAACGGAGTCAGCAGACGAAGCGGTTGACCCGAAGAAAGCTGCGGTTGCCGCTGCCATTGCACGCGCTAAAGCGAAAAAGGCACAACAAGCTCAGCCACAAGTGGAAAAAGTAGATGCGGAATCAGCAGACGAATCGGTTGATCCGAAGAAAGCTGCAGTTGCCGCTGCCATTGCGCGCGCTAAAGCGAAAAAGGCACAGCAAGCTCAACCACAAGTGGAAGAAGTAGATACGGAATCAGAAGACGAAGCGGTTGATCCGAAAAAAGCTGCAGTTGCTGCCGCTATTGCACGCGCTAAAGCGAGAAAAGCTCAGCAAGAACAGAATAAAAAGAACATTGAGGAGAAAGAGTAGTGGCCTTTTTTATTGCCAGCTCACCGCACGCGCATAGCCGCAGAAGCACGCCAGATCTAATGAAATGGGTAGCGATTGCGGCATTACCTGGATTATTGGCGCAAACCTACTTCTTTGGTTGGGGCACAATTATCCAACTTGTTTTGGCTATATTGCTCGCCGTTGCTTTTGAAGCTGGTGTTATGTTGCTTCGTAAGCGCCCACCTATCATGGCTCTGCGTGACTACAGTGCAGTCGTGACAGCTTGGTTGCTTAGTGTTGCAATCCCGCCACACTCTCCGTGGTGGTTGATGGTTATCGGCTTATTCTTTGCCATTGTTATTGCTAAGCACCTCTATGGTGGATTAGGACAAAACCCATTTAACCCAGCCATGGTCGCGTACGTGGTATTGCTGATTTCATTCCCAGTACAAATGACCAGCTGGAATGCGCCAATCAGTTTGAGTGCAGAGCCTGCAAGTTTTGTTGATTCGTTCTTGATGATCTTCACTGGCTTCAACAATGAAGGCCTATCATTGCAGCAAGCCCGTATCGGTATCGATGGCACGACAATGGCAACGCCACTGGATGCCTTTAAGACAGCATTAGCTGCAGGTAACACAGCTTCTGAAGCACTTTCACAGCCACAGTTTAGCTGGCTTGCAGGCATCGGTTGGGAGTGGGTAAACATCGCTTACCTTCTGGGCGGTTTAATACTTATCAAACAGCGCGTGATTCAGTGGTATATCCCTGTTTCTTTCTTAGCGAGTCTGACGTTGTTTAGTCTGGTGTTCAGTGTGCTTACTCCGGGTGAAACAGCATCGCCTATGGTTCACCTACTTTCTGGTGCGACTATGCTAGGTGCATTTTTCATTGCAACAGATCCGGTTTCAGCCTCTACTACGGTTAAAGGTCGACTCGTGTTCGGTGCGATGATCGGTGGCTTAGTCTTCATTATTCGTAGCTGGGGTGGTTTCCCTGATGGCGTTGCATTTGCAGTATTGTTAGCAAACATGTGCGTTCCGTTGATCGACTACTACACCAAACCTCGTACATACGGCCATTAAGGAAACGACAGACAATGCTAAATGCGATTAGAAAAAATGGTCTAACCCTTGCGATTTTTGCCTGTGCATCGACTGGTTTAGTTGCTGTGACTCACTACCTGACCAAAGATCAGATCAAGCTACAAGAACAAGCTCAGCTGCTGTCGGTTTTGAATCAAGTGATTCCTCACGAGAAGCACGATAATGAGCTTTTTTCATCCTGTACCTTGGTTGAATCTGAAGCACTTGGCAGTAAACAAGCCATGCCAGCGTACATAGCAACCATCAATGATGAACCGAGCGCAATTGCGATTGAAGCGATTGCACCTGATGGCTACAACGGCGCGATTAAGGTGATCGTTGGTCTTGATATCAACGGTACTGTATTGGGTACTCGTGTGCTTTCACACCAAGAGACACCTGGGCTTGGGGATAAGATCGACCTACGCGTCACCGACTGGATCACTTCATTTACTGGCAAGCAAGTCACTGAAGCGAACCAAGATAAATGGAAAGTGCGTAAAGATGGTGGTGACTTTGACCAATTTACTGGTGCGACTATCACACCAAGAGCTGTTGTCAAAGCGGTCAAAAATGCCGTCGTTTTCGTTAATGAAAACCAACAAACACTGTTATCTCAGCCTAAAAACTGCGGAGGAGCGTAATGAGTGAACATAAAACACTAATCAAAAATGGTATGTGGGCAAACAACCCTGCCCTTGTACAACTGCTTGGCCTTTGTCCATTACTAGCGGTGTCGTCGACTGTGACTAACGCGCTAGGCTTGGGCATTGCAACACTGTTAGTTCTAGTTGGCTCGAATGTTTGCGTATCTCTGGTTCGTAACCATGTTCCAAAAGAAGTACGTATTCCCGTATTTGTCATGATCATCGCGTCGTTAGTAACTTGCGTTCAACTATTGATGAATGCTTACGCTTACGGCCTATATCTGTCTCTAGGTATCTTTATTCCGCTTATCGTAACCAACTGTATTATTATTGGTCGCGCAGAGGCATTCGCTTCTAAAAACACCGTACTACCAGCAGCACAAGACGGCTTCTGGATGGGTATGGGCATGACTGCCGTTCTTGTTGTACTGGGCGCTATGCGCGAGGTCATTGGTAATGGCACTCTGTTTGACGGTGCGGATCTGTTACTTGGCGATTGGGCAGCCGCACTACGAATTGAAATATTCCAATTCGATAATAGCTTCCTACTGGCACTGCTACCGCCGGGCGCGTTTATTGGCGTTGGCTTCTTGATTGCATTGAAAAACCTCATCGACCATCAAGCGAAAGCAAGACAGCCTAAACAAGAAAAACCAACCATCGAACGTGCTCGTGTTACTAACGCGTAGTTCAAACTATTCAAAGGGGCTAATTTAGCCCCTTTTGCAAATATAAATAGAGACACTCATAAGAGTGCAAATATGAGCAAGCTTGACGCTTAAGCGACTCCAAGCTTTAAAACTGGAAAGTAATGTCACTATGAATAATGTCAAACGCGTTCAGATCTTAGAGCGTTTAAGGGAGAACAACCCGAATCCTCAAACCGAACTTAACTGGAGTTCGCCGTTTGAGCTGTTAATCGCTGTTTTACTATCAGCCCAAGCGACTGATGTCAGTGTGAACAAGGCAACCGACAAGCTTTATCCTGTCGCCAACACACCTCAAGCCATCTACGACCTAGGTGTCGAGGGGCTAAAAGAGTACATCAAGACGATCGGCCTGTTTAACTCTAAAGCCGAGAACACTATCAAGACCTGTCGCATGTTGCTCGACCTGCACAACGGCGAAGTTCCTGAAGACCGTGCCGCTCTTGAAGCCTTACCTGGTGTTGGCCGAAAAACAGCAAATGTGGTGCTCAACACTGCATTTGGCTGGCCAACCATTGCCGTCGATACTCACATTTATCGCGTATCGAATCGTAGTAAGTTCGCAATGGGTAAAACTGTTGATGACGTTGAGCAAAAACTGCTTAAAGTCGTACCAAAGGAGTTCAAGCTAGATGTACACCACTGGCTGATTCTGCACGGCCGCTATACTTGTGTGGCGCGCAAGCCACGCTGTGGTAGCTGCATTATTGAAGACTTATGCGAATTCAAAGAGAAGACCGAAGTCTAACCAATTATCGGTTTTCTATAAAAACATCTAAGCTAGGAGCAAAACACTATGTCAAATGGCCGTATTTTACACACCATGCTGCGCGTTGGTGATCTTGACCGTTCAATCGAGTTCTACACAAACGTTATGGGTATGAATGTACTTCGTCGTAACGAAAACAAAGAGTACGAATACACATTAGTATTCGTGGGCTATGGCGATGAGTCACAGGGCTCTGTAATCGAGCTGACTTACAACTGGGGTACGTCTGAGTACGACCTTGGTAACGCATTTGGTCACGTAGCGATTGGCGTTGACGACATCTACAGCACTTGTGACGCTATCAAAGCGGCAGGCGGCAACGTTACTCGTGAACCAGGCCCTGTGAAAGGCGGTTCAACTCACATTGCATTCGTTAAAGACCCTGACGGCTACATGATTGAGCTGATTCAAAACAAACAAGCAAGTGCAGGTCTAGAAGGTTAATTCCTTATCTAAACTTCACTGAATAGCAAGATTCTGTAAGACATAAAGCGAGCATGGTGCTCGCTTTTTATTTGCCTCTATTTTGTAGCAGCGCGTCTCAGAAAACACTATATCTTGCCGAATTCTCAATCATTAGACTTTACATGATAATGATTATCGTTTAGATTGATGCCAGTTTTAATTAGGGAGCTATCATCATGATAAACGAATGGGAAAAACACACATTACTTGCCGATACTGCACTGCAACTCGACGATCCTATTCGAAGCATCCTTCATTATCAGCAAGCTCTGACTCTCAGTGAAAAGATCACTGAACGCACTGATATTGAAGCTGACGAGCGACTATTAATTTCAGTTATCTCTTGCCACAACTTAGCGCAATTTTGGCGTTGGGCGGGCGATACTGATTATGAATTGAAGTATCTTCAACTGGCTTCTGAAAAAGTGTTAACCCTTATTCCTCAGTGCCCTAACACGCAATGCTCAAGCTTCATCGATTCTATTGGCTGCTGCAAAAAGGCATTGATTGACTTCATGAAACGTCACCCGAACCCACAGATAGCGTCCATGGTTGAAAAGATCGATACCGCAACCAATTGTGAAATCATTGCTAAGTTCCGTCTGAATTAGTTCCTGCCCGGAAACAAAAAATGCCAGTCTCAACAGACTGGCATTTTTTATCGGTTAACTTATTAAAGCGGCAAGAACCGTAAAATCTAGACCTGAGTTCGTCCAAGCGAAATCACCACGCGTCGGTTCTTATCTTTGCCAATTGGAGACGCATTATCAGCAATTGGGCGGCGCTTACCATAACCCTGCACCTGAATTCGCTCTTCGGAAAGACCAAGCGATTTAAAGTACTCACGTAAAGACTCTGCTCGACGCTCCGATAAGTTTTGGCTAACACCTTTGCTGTCCGCCGAATCGGTATAGGTCGCCACCAGCACAAGGTCAATATCTTGGTTATAACGAATGTATTCGGCAATCTGACTCAAGCGCTTTTGCGATGCCTTACTCAACTGGTCACTGTTTCGATCGTAGTGCAGAATCGTAAATGAGATATCTTCAAAGCTGTAAGGCAGTAGATTCGAAATACAGTCACTGAACACATTATATTTCTGTTGGAACAATACCGAAGAGAGTGCCACTTCAATTCGTTGGTCTCGGCTTTGCCACTCTTGGTAGCTAAACGTTGGGTAACGCCCTTTCTCTAACTCACTCAAGATACCCCAAGCAGTTTGACCACCAACATAGCCGTCAAATTGTTGGAAAAACTTAATCGTTGTCATTCGATCAGCACTCTCACCTGGACGCCACGGAGGCGGCATAGAGATCAAACTGACATTGCGTGTTGCCCCCATTGGACGGCGCATTTTCAGTTCAAAGTCTAATATGATCTTTTTGCTGGCACGGGATGAAAACTCCGCATCACCAAAGTTTGGAATTGGGTGAACCAATCGACATTCCAATGGGGTATTTGCCACCATTTCCCAAGTCGACTGTTGAGGAGATGCCCCATATCGCTTCTCTTGCGCAAGCGCCGTCGACGACATCAGTAACGAAAACAGAATTGAACCTGTAATTAGTCGTTTATTCATAAGGGGGAATATCTCTTAAGCAATTCGTTTAACAATGCAGCCAATTGCCGCATATTCTCTCTGAACAGATTAATGCAAATATCGCGCCGAGTGTGGGTGGCTAATTTATGAATTAATCACTTTCTGGAGTTTTTATCACTGCTATTATCTGCAATAATGCAGCCTCAATCACACTTATTTGGGCTAACATGACTGTAGAAAACGAAGCTCTGACCCTAAAAAAACGTTTCCGTGGCTATTTTCCAGTAGTCATTGACGTGGAAACCGCAGGGTTCAACGCGAAAACCGATGCATTATTAGAAATCTGTGCCATTACCCTAAAAATGGATGAAAACGGAGATCTCCATCCAGCATCGACGCTTCATTTTCATATCGAGCCCTTTGAAGGTGCCAACATCGAGCAAGAAGCCTTAGATTTCAACGGCATCAAAGACCCTTTCAGTCCATTACGTGGTGCGGTCTCTGAGCAAGAAGCCCTCAAAGAGATCTACAAACTTGTGAGAAAAGAACAAAAAGCTTCCAACTGCAGCCGCGCCATTATGGTGGCACACAACGCAACATTCGACTTAAACTTCGTCAATGCTGCTAGTGAGCGTTGTAAGCTTAAACGCGTCCCTTTCCATCCTTTTGCAACTTTTGACACTGCTGCCTTAAGTGGACTTGCCTACGGCCAAACCGTTCTGGCTAAAGCTTGCCGTACTGCAGGGATGGAATTCGACAACAAAGAAGCACACTCTGCTTTGTATGATACCCAGAAAACAGCTGAACTGTTTTGCGGTATTGTCAACAAATGGAAAGCGCTTGGCGGCTGGCCACTTGTTGAACCAGAATAAAAATAAAATCGACACACGTCTTTTCGTAATGTCATTAATTAAAAATAGTTAAACACAACACTCCGAGAAAATTATGAACCCTGTTGTTATATCAGTTTGCATCATGCTAGTTCTAGCCTTGATGCGTGTTAACGTTGTCGTTGCTCTCACGTTCAGTGCGATCATCGGTGGCGTTGTGTCGGGCATGACTCTTAACGATGCCGTTGCTGCTTTTGAAAGTGGCTTAGGTGGCGGCGCGACTATCGCTCTAAGCTACGCAATGTTAGGGACATTTGCTGTTGCTATCTCACGCTCAGGTATTACTGACCTGCTTGCTCAAAGCGTTATCAAGCGCATTCACGGCAAAGAGAACAGCACAGCTTCGACTGGTTTGAAATACGGCATTCTTGCATCACTTATTCTTGTAACGATGTCTTCTCAAAACGTTATCCCTGTGCATATCGCCTTCATCCCAATTTTGATTCCACCTCTACTAGGCGTGTTTGCAAAAATGAACCTCGATCGTCGTTTGATCGCGTGTGTTCTGACTTTCGGTCTGATCACACCTTATATGGTTCTTCCAATCGGTTTCGGTGGTATCTTCCTAAACAACATCCTGCTAAAGAACCTTCATGACAACGGCCTAGAAAATGTTGTTGCGAGCCAAGTTCCTGTCGCGATGCTACTACCAGCAGCAGGTATGATCTTTGGTCTACTGACTGCAGTGTTCTTTACTTACCGCAAACCTCGTCAATACAAAGAAACTGAACTTACAACGGTTTCTACAGAGACTAAGCAAATCAACAAGAAACACATCATTGTTGCAGCAGTGGGTATTGTAGCAGCACTGACTGTACAACTTTCTACTGGCTCTATGATCATTGGTGCTTTGGCTGGCTTCATGGTGTTTACGTTTGGTGGCGTGATTGCATGGAAAGAGACACAAGATGTGTTCACGAAAGGCGTTCACATGATGGCGATGATCGGCTTCATCATGATCGCAGCAGCAGGTTTTGCAGCGGTGATGAAACAAACTGGTGGCGTTGAGTCTCTGGTTGAAGCGCTATCAACATCAATCGGCGACAACAAGCCTCTTGCTGCACTCCTAATGCTGGTTGTAGGCCTACTGGTAACCATGGGTATCGGTTCTTCGTTCTCTACGATTCCAATTCTTGCGACGATTTACGTTCCGCTAGCGGCAGCATTTGGTTTCTCTCCAATGGCGACTATCGCACTAGTGGGTACTGCTGCAGCATTGGGTGACGCAGGTTCTCCAGCGTCTGACTCTACGTTGGGTCCAACATCTGGCCTTAACGCAGATGGTCAACACGAGCACGTATGGGAAACGGTAGTACCAACTTTCCTACACTACAACCTTCCACTGATTGCATTCGGTTGGATTGCTGCAATGGTTCTTTAGCCCATAGCTAAGAAGCTAAGAAGCTAAGAAGCTAAGAAGCTAAGAAGCTAAGAGCGAAACGCATACCGTTTAAAAGCCGCCTATCATTAGGCGGCTTTTTATTACCTTTTACATACCCTCCCCCTTATTACGTACGTGATGCCCTTTCTAAAAGCACTCTGTTTTTATGCACCAGGTGGCATTTTATAACATGCCCTTCTACACTTAAGTGTCTAATAAATAAGCTGTGCAATCCTAGATAAATAATTCGATATACAGATAGATATGTACGGTAAAGGCTCAAACGTCATAAGGCTAATATATGGATATACTTGCCCAATCACGCTACCTGATCATTGATGACAGTAGCGTAATTCAGAGTGCGACCAGAGCGCTTCTTATCAAGCTTGGTGTACCTAACAACAACGTTATCAGTGCGTCCAATGCTCAAAATGCTATTGAGGCGTGTCGAGCACACCGTTTTGATATTCTATTGGTCGACCACGACCTTGGTGCTGGCAGTAATGGCTTACAACTATTGGAGTACTTACAGCAAAAAGAGCTGATCAAGCCACAAACTCTGGTTTTCATTGTGACCGGTAATGACAGTCAAGATATCTTCTTTGGTTACGCAAACTTCGAACCCGATGGATATTTAATCAAACCGATACGTGCAGACGATATCATCAAACGTGTCACGTCAGGACTCTCCAGACAACACTACTTTTCAACACTCGAGCAAACTTACGTTAAAAGTGGTCTCAATGCCGTGAAGCCTCTCTTCGCCAAAGCACCGGATCCTTCAGCTTTGAAAGATGCCATTGTCTATATGGCGAAAGTCCTTATCAAAAACCAAAAACTCGACGAAGCGCAAGCCATGCTCAACGGCTTGTTACAGCTGCACGATTACCTTCCAGCCAAGACAAAGCTCGTTGAAATCCTGATAGCTAAGCAACAATATCATGACGCGCTAACTCAACTCGATGCCTTGATCACGGCCAACCCGCGCAGTCTCAAATTGCAACAGCTTAAAGTAAAAGTGTGCTTAAACACCAATAAGCTCGAGATGGCTGACAGCATGATTGATCATGTGTTATCGGTGAATAGCAGCAATATCGAACTCACCAATACCATGGTGTGGCTGCAACTTCTCAACCGCGATTTTGATAAGGCTACTCAACATTTAAAGTCTTTAGCGCAGCTTCTACCTCACTCGATCTGGGATTCATCAGGAAAACGAGCTCTGATCTTATGGTTTGACTCTTCAAAACTGACAGAGAAGGAGCTGCAATTGTGGCGACCGGAAGCGGCATGGCAGAGACTTTCTCATGCAGAAAAGAGCTATGCACTCAGCAAACCACTACTCAAGTTGTGTCGCACCATACAGCTTATCCAACTCAATCAACCCGACTCGGCACTGCAACATATCGAAAACACATCCACCAATGAGTTTTCTGAAAATGATATCGAGGCATTTTTCTTACTGGCGGTGTGTTATCAAGCATTAGGAGCACATGACAAAGTTGAACAACTCAAGCGCCATTTAGATAGCCTACTTCAATCAGACAGCAGTGGTTTGGCGCATTTACAACAAATGGCATTACAACAAGCAGACAACTTTGCTCTACCACCACTTGTTAAAGCTGTGCCAGCCGCAGCTAACTGTTAGTTCCTTTACAAATAAACCGCTAATGACAGGATGTCTTTATGCATGACGATTGTGTTCAAAACCTAGTTAAACGCTTCTTACTGCCCTTTATCTGGCTATGTTTAGTGGCGCAGCCGCTCTATGTCCATGCCGAGGTTCAAGTTCAAGCACAGTCAAACCACGCATTGAGTTCAAGCACTATAAGCTCATCGAACAAGCCTGTTCTAAGAGTTGGCCTCCCCTCTTACGACATGGTGCCGTATAGCTATCAACATAAGACTCCTAGCGGTAGCAGCGTTACCGAAGGGTTATTGATAACCATGCTAGATCAAACGTCGATTAAGGCTGGCTTTGAATATGATCTCACGCTCTATCCTACTTTCAGTGCAGTACTAGACGCCTTTAGACAAGGTGAACTCGATTTGTTGGTTGGGGTTTCAGCGACCAAAGAGCGCCAAGATTATATGACGTTCAGTGAACCGATGTTTTCAATTCGTCGAGCGGTAATCACCCAACAACAAAGCATTAACCAACTGAGTGATCTCGCTACAGCCAACCTTGCGCTTGAAGAAGGATTTGCATTGAATGACTTGCTCCCTAGTTTGCTACCTGACAGTCGGATAACTAAATTAACAAGTACTCAAGATGCATTCCTCGCCATCAAAGAAAACCAAGTTGATGCTTATATCGGTGATGCGCTCGCTCTATCAGCCCTGTTGAGAGAGCAGCCCCAAGAGTCGCTGATGCTTTCATTATTGCCCGATTTACCCGCGGACCATCTCCATTTTGCCGTGAAGAAAGGCAAACATAGGCTATTGAGTCGAATTAATTTCGCCTTAGAAGACATCAAGCAAGATTCACTTACTTCCATATACAATCAATGGCTTGCGCCTTCTCAACACTCAATGCTTTTAAATTATGGGACGCTCAACCTTACTTTGGAAGAGCAAGAGTGGTTGGAAAGAAACCCGACAATTCCTGTTGGCGTTCACGGACATTGGTACCCTTATGACTTCATCAATGATCAGAAGCAACACGATGGTCTATCTGCTGATGTACTTAAGCTGATTGGTAACGTCCTGGGCGTCTCATTTGAGACTAAGACCTACATCACCACTGAAGCGGCAGAAGTTGCATTTAATCGTGGTGAAACCATGTTATTGACCAACATGACGCCAACCTCGGAAAAGGCGAGATATATGGATTTTACTCAGGCCTACAGTTACGAGCCTTGGGTAATACTCAGTCGAGCGGATCGCTTTGGTAGCTTCACACCAAGCCGTTCCGAGAGTATCGGAATCATTGAGAATAGTGGTGGAGCAACCGTACTCCCTTCGCTCTGCCTAGCCTGTCAGGGACAAACCTATATCAATCATATCAGTGCTTTTCAAGCGTTACAAAAAGAAGAAATTGAATATGTATTGGCTTCTTTGCATCATGCCGCCCCCCTTCTCCATCAAGACTACTTAGGGCAGTTTAAAATCACAGGAACCATTACCGAACAAAACAATGCTCAGTTGGCAATGGCCGTTAACTTCCGCCACCCTATGCTACTCAGCATCCTCAACAAAACGATTAACGCTCTGCCTCCAAAGGAGCTCGAGCGTCTGGAAAGCAAATGGTTAACGTATGAATATCAAGAAGGTTTATCGCCTCGCGAAGTCGCTAAATGGTCAGCCATCATTGGCTTAACCATAGGTTTGATCATCTTAGCGATCGTCTTTTGGAACCGAAAGATGGCGGCTGAAATCAAACAAAGAAAGATTGCAGAAGAGCGCGCTAGAGCCGCCGAAACCCACTTGCAAACCTTGGCCGATAACATTGATGGTGTGGTGTTAAAGCACACTCAAGTCGACATAAACCAACCCTTAAGCGTTCAATTTAGCTTCGTCAGTGCCGGTGTGAACGACATGTTTGGTCTAACAGCACAAACCGTTCAAGACACGCCACAGAGGCTATTTCAACTGTTTTCTGCTCAAGGAATACGCGAGTTAGAGACCATTATTGTCCAGGCCTTGCCTACGGGGCATTGGGAGAGCGAGCAACAAGTGAAGCTCCCGTCTGGCGAAACTAAGTGGGTTAAGTTCAGCAGCCAAGTATCCCATAGCTCGGATACAACCAGCTCCAAATCGTCCGAACCAAATGATGTGGAAGCGCCGAACAAGAATCGAAGTAACCAGCAAAGCGCCATGCAGTGGAATACGGTGATTACCGATATCACCCTCCTCAAAAAACAACAACAAGCATTGGATAACGCGCGGCAGAAAGCGGAAAGTGCAACCGCGGCCAAATCCCAATTCCTCGCCACCATCAGCCATGAAGTTCGTACGCCAATCAGCGGCATTTTAGGTCTATTAGAGCTAATGCAAGAGCATCAATTGAATGAAGAGCTGCAGAGCTTGCATGGTGGATTGACTCAATCCGCTCGCAACCTTCTGCACATCGTCAATGATGTGCTCGACTATTCGAAGATTGAAGCTGGAAAACTGGAGCTCAATCCAACCGACATTGAGTTGGGGAAAGTTTTAGCACGCATTGTTCAACCACAATCCATTCACGCTCAGCAGAAAGGATTAGCGTTCCACTATTGGCAAGATCCTGCGCTCGCACAATGGCTCTATGCTGATGATATAAGGCTGCATCAAATTCTGAATAACTTCCTCAATAATGCAATTAAATTCACCGAACACGGCACGATCTCACTGCATGTTAATGTTATAGAAAGCACTCAACATCAACAAAAGATCAGCTTAACTGTATCAGATACTGGTATTGGCATTCCCAAGGATAAACAAGATGCCCTTTTCCAACCATTTGAGCAGGTTGATAAAACCACCAGCCGTCGATTCGGGGGCACTGGCCTTGGGCTTTCCATCGCCACTAAGTTAATCGAGCAGATGGAGGGAATACTGACATTAGATAGCGATGAGGGGAGAGGGAGTGATTTCACCGTGACAATATCTCTACCCATCAGTAGTCCATCAGGTGATGAAGCGAGATATCCATTGGCACTGCCCGCTTTTCTCAATGAGCAACAACAGAACCCAAGCCTTATCGCCAGCTCCTCTTCCGAGGTTTATATTGTCGGCTTCTTCTTGCAGCAAGAAGAGCTGTGTCGTTATCTCAAGCATCTTGATTTAAAGCCGAAAGTTCTGCACATCAACCAGAAAGATTTACTCCAAGAGTCGGTAGTTCAGAACAAGCCAAAACACATCTTTGTCGCCATGTCAGTCTGGCAACAACTCGCCATTACCGATGCATGGATAAAGGAACACGCCGAGACCACAAGCTTTACCATCATCAATCAAAGTCCAATGCTCTCTCCAGAGCCACTCGGCAGTTCATGGTGCCTATCTGTCAATCCACTTCTACCCGATAACTTAGTACACGTACTCACCAAACCTGTTAGCCACGACTACATGCCATTGCAAAAAACTAACGAGGCGACTTCACGCTTCATGCAAGAGAGCCGTGAACAAGCAGAAAGAAACGGGCGATTAATACTGGTCGCAGAGGATCACCCAATCAACCAACAAGTGATCGCCAAACAACTAGCAAACATCGGAGTTCATGCCGATATCGTAGACAACGGCTTACTCGCCCTGAATGCACTTAAAGAGAAGCGTTATGGGCTGCTTTTAACCGACTGTCACATGCCAGAAATGGATGGCTATACCCTCTCAGCCAGCATTCGCCAACTTGAAGCCCAATCTGATGAAATGCATCGCGAGCTACTCAAAAAAATGCCGGGATCCGAGTTAAATGAACAAGACGTTTCGACGTTACACAGCGTGGGAGAGAGCTTTACTGCGCACCGCTTAAACAACATTAACGTTGATGATTCTCATCAGCTCAACACATTGGCTGACTATCGACTCCCTATCGTCGCACTGACTGCCAATGCCGTTCAGGGGGAGGATGAGAACTGCTACGCGCATGGCATGGACGACTTCTTAGTCAAACCTGTTTCTATCAAACAGATGATACTGACTTTAGAGAGATGGCTGCCTTCACTTAATGATATTTCAAACGAGGAGTCGAAAGAGCACCCAGAGCAAACAGCGTCTTCATCACAAGATGCCGATAACTTTTCTGCATTGTTTCAAGATATCGAGGATGGTTTCGAAACATCAAGGCCACCAATAAATGAAGATATTTCAGGCGCTGACAACACAGATGACAACACTAGCAGCGTCATAGACTTTAAGGCATTGAATGAACTATTTGGAGAAGCCGATGTGGCAATGTCACTACTCGAAGAGTTTGAAACTACCTTTATTGAAGATTGGCGGGCGATCACTCAATTGTGGGAAGAGCAGAGATTTAAGTCTCTTAAAACAACCGCTCATCGAGTGAAAGGTGCAGCTAAAATGGTCGCTTGTGACGCTCTCGCAACGCCACTTGCTGACATTGAATCTCTCGCTAGTGAACTGGCTTTGCAAACGTTAGAGGTATCTTCTGCAGAATCGAAAATGAGCGTTTATCTGCAGGAGGTTGAAGCCGTTTCTACGCAATTCCAACAGGAGCTGAATCAGATACGTCATACCCTCTCAAGGGAGCCACAATCAAAGGTTTACTCATATGAGTAAACCTTTATCGAGCTACTAAACACGTTCGCCAAACACTTTGTATTGAACTGCGCTATCTGCAAACTCTCACAAAACTAGGCGGGCGTGTTCTTTAGGATGATTTCTCTAATCGACTTAAGCGTCGCTTCAGTAGAAAGGTAGTCCAACTCGACTTCTGTGAAAATGCCATCAACTTCAAGCATTAACGTTGGGTATGAGTAAACACCCATCGCCTCTTTGAAACTCAGCTGGTCGTCTAACTCGCCTTCCAAAAGCTTACCAGACAGATCATTTTCAAATTGCTGCACATTCATTCCAAGCTCTTTGGCTAACTGGAGATGAGTTTCAACACTATGTGGCAACATCGCGCGTAGATAATAAGCATGTTGAATCGCTTCTAACATCTCTTCATAGTGGTCCTGGAATCCAGCAGCAATAACAGCACGGCAAGCAGGGTAAGTACTGCGTACTGGTTTGCACTCAGTCCAAAATTCGTGGTTAAACTCAGTACCAAGTTTTGCTTCAATCTGTTTCCAAATCGCTTGCAGCTTTTGCTTCATCTCATCTGACATAGGCTCATCAGAATCAGGCGCAAGGCCACCAACCACGTAGTTAAACTCGATGCTTGCAGGCAACTGCTGCTTAAGAAGTTTTAATGTCGGCTTGTATCCCCAACACCAACTGCACATTGGATCGTGGACATAGTGAAGTTTTACATTCATTGCATTTCCCTTATACCAATAAAAAAGGAGCCCAACGGCCCCTTTTCTCATTGAGTGTCGCTAAAAGCTCAGCTCTTATGCTTCGTCGCCAGCAACTTTCGCTGCAGCTTCTTTGATAAGAGGCTGAAGTTCGCCTTTTTGGAACATCTCAAGAATGATGTCACAGCCACCGATCAGCTCACCTTCAACCCAAAGTTGTGGGAATGTTGGCCACTGTGCGTAAGCTGGTAGCTCAGCACGAATGTCAGGGTTTTGTAGAATGTCCACGTAAGCAAACTTTTCACCACATGCCATTAGCGCTTGAGATGCTTGAGAAGAAAAACCACAGCTTGGTAGTTTAGGAGAACCTTTCATGTAAAGTAGAATGGCATTTTCTTCAATTTGCTGTTTGATTTTATCGATAGTTTCCATTGCTTCCTCGTTAATGGATTACGGCTATATTGCGTTTATTCTACCCCAAACCCCAAGAATAAAAACCATATAAAAAAAATGGTTAAAGAGTTAGAGTAAGATTTAATAGAAAATCACACAAATGTGCTTTTAATAAAGTAAAAACTTGCTAAACTATATCGCAAGTCAGCAAATTGACCGTAGCCTGCAAAAAGTAAGCTATGAATAATAAATAACACTGGAAGCAATCGAAAGAGGTAACTCTTTCATATCAATGGAGAATTGAGCAATGGCATTTGAACTACCAGCTCTACCTTACGCGAAAGACGCACTAGAACCACACATCTCTGCAGAGACTCTAGATTTCCACCACGGTAAGCACCACAACACTTACGTTGTTAAGCTAAACGGTCTTATCCCTGGTACTGAGTTCGAAGGTAAAACACTAGAAGAGATCATCAAGACTTCTACTGGTGGCGTATTCAACAACGCAGCTCAAATCTGGAACCACACTTTCTACTGGCACTGTCTAGCTCCTAAAGCTGGCGGCGAACCAACAGGTGCAGTTGCAGACGCAATCAACGCTTCATTTGGCTCTTTCGAAGAGTTCAAAGCAAAATTCACTGATTCAGCAATCAACAACTTCGGTTCTTCTTGGACTTGGCTTGTTAAGAATGCTGACGGTTCTCTAGAGATCGTTAACACATCTAACGCAGCGACTCCTCTAACAGAAGAAGGTGTTACTCCACTTCTAACTGTTGACCTATGGGAACACGCTTACTACATCGATTTCCGTAACGTACGTCCAGACTACATGAACGCTTTCTGGGCTCTAGTTAACTGGGAATTCGTTGCAGCGAACCTAGCTAAATAATTAGCACTTAGCTGATTCTGATAAAAGCTCACGCATGCGTGGGCTTTTTTGTTTTTGACACTTCTCCTCTCCTCCTGATTAAAATAAAACCAATCAATTACTTAATCGATTTAAACACTAAAGTTTGAACCAAGCTTGCCGTTATAGGTGTATCCAAAGAGAGGCACCATGCAAGTAAACACACTCGACGGCAACGTCATTATTAACGAACTCAAGTTCGGGACTGGAATCAACAAAGCGGTTGAACAAGGTCGCCGTGCCGATTTCGCGTTGCTGCTGTCTATGTTTTCTGATGACGTTCGCGATAACACGCCTTTGGATACTTTGTCAGTCGAAGAGACAACAGAAAGTAAATTGCGCCAACAATTTGGTGTAGCAGAGCCGCAGCCTTTACGCTCGAGCCAATCTTCATATGAGATCTCAGCAAAACAGTCGCAAGGTTTTCACCAAGCCGGACTCCCTAGCGCCAAGCTGAATCATTACCTAACCCCAGAAGCATTGGCTTTCATGCCCGAAGGAACACATGACTTCCCTGAAGAGGTTTACCACAACCTTTCTACACATGAGCGCCGCAAACTTGCCAAGCAACCACCAGCCGAACTGCCACATGCAACTTTGTACAACGAGCTAACCACCGCTCAGCGTCAATTCCATATTCAGGCACAGGTTTAACCCTACAATCCATAAATAAGCGTGATAGATTTCACACCAGTACCCCCAAAGTGTGAGCTGACACTAAGTTCATATAAAGTTCTGTATTTTCGCCGCTTACTTTGAACTAATTCACACCGATCGTACATTTTTTAACCCATCCTTACCTAACCACTACTACTCATTTAGGTCTAGGAATGGAAATTAAGAGCTCTATCATATTGGTGACATCTGCAGGGTCACAACTCGGCGGAACCATCGCAAACCACTTTGTGAATCTGGGTGCGACCGTGATTCTTTGCGATATTGACAGAGCTAGCCTAGATGATACCTACCAGCTTTGTTCTCGCTATTCGACGTCGGTTTACAGCTACCCGATAGAGCGCTATGACAGTCAAACCATTCTCAAGGTTTTTGACTTCATTCAGCTCACGTTTGGCACAACTCCTGACGTACTGGTCAATAACTGGGTCAGTACCCCTATGCCAACGCTCACCGGTACACAGCCCGTTAGTTGCTTTATAGATAATCTGTCAGCGATGGCCTCAACCCTTTTCTCGTTCGGACAAGCAAGTGTCGATAGACTACGTCAAGCCAACAAACAAGGGGTGATTGTTAATGTAATATCCCACGATGACTTTAAAGACATGTCAGGCTTAGAGAGTGCTAATTCAATGATCACCGGCTTCACCCATAGTTGGGCCAAAGAACTGACCCCTTTCAACATTCGTGTTGGCGGTGTGATTCCAGCTATCCATAATGCCGATGGCAAACTCAATAAATGTCACTGGGCTCAGCTTCAAGATGAACTGACCCGAACCGCGGAATACATCATATCCAACGACTACTTTAGCGGACGAGTAGTCGCGGCCGAGGTTTAATCTTCTCTCCAATCGGTATTGGCATAATCAAAGATCAAAAAAAGCCCCAGTCTCTCGACTGGGGCTTTGTTCTTTTCCCGATTGTAGATTAACGTGCTAGCGAAAATCTATCTCAAAACTGAATCTAATTAAGCGTCAGCTTTTTCTTTTTTAGCTTTTGGCGCTTTAGCTTCTGCTGGTTTTTGGTCAGCTTTCTTAAGGATTACAGTAGTACCTTCGAAAGTTTCACCTTCAACGTAAGCTTGGCCGTGGTAAGACGCTAGTAGTACATCTTTAAGCTCAGTGATTAGTGGGTAACGTGGGTTCGCACCAGTACATTGGTCATCGAACGCTTCTACCGCTAGCTCATCAAGCTTAGCTACGAAGTCAGCTTCAGAAACACCCGCTTCTTTGATTGACTTAGGAATGTCTAGGTCGCCTTTCAGCTCGTCTAGCCATGCTAGTAGACGTTCAATCTTCTGAGCAGTACGGTCACCAGCTTGGCTTAGGCCTAGGTGGTCAGCAACTTCAGCGTAACGACGACGTGCTTGTGGACGGTCGTACTGAGAGAATGCAGTCTGCTTAGTTGGGTTATCGTTCGCGTTGTAACGTACCACGTTAGAGATTAGTAGTGCGTTCGCCAGACCGTGTGGTAGGTGGAACTCAGCACCAATCTTGTGCGCCATAGAGTGACAAACACCTAGGAATGCGTTCGCGAATGCTACACCAGCGATAGTTGCTGCGTTGTGTACTTTCTCACGAGCGATTGGGTCGTTTGCACCGTTCGCGTAGCTTGATGGTAGGTACTCTTTAAGCATCTTAAGTGCTTGTAGAGCTTGACCATCAGAGTATTCGTTAGCAAGAACAGATACGTAAGCTTCTAGAGCGTGAGTTACTGCATCGTAACCGCCGAATGCTGTTAGAGACTTAGGCATGTTCATTACTAGGTTAGCATCAACGATAGCCATGTTTGGCGTGATTTCGTAGTCAGCTAGTGGGTACTTAGCACCAGTCTTGTCGTCAGTAACAACCGCGAATGGAGTAACTTCTGAACCAGTACCTGAAGTTGTAGTGATACATACAAGCTCAGCTTTCTTACCCATTTTAGGGAACTTGTAGATACGTTTACGGATATCCATAAAGCGCATTGCTAGTTCTTCGAAGTGAGTTTCTGGGTGCTCGTACATAACCCACATGATCTTCGCAGCATCCATCGGTGAACCACCACCTAGAGCTAGGATTACGTCAGGTTGGAAGCTCTTCATTGCTTCTGCACCTTTCTCAACAACAGATAGTGTTGGATCCGCTTCTACGTCGAAGAATGTTTGAACTTCGATGCCTTGCTCTTTAAGCAGTTTAACTACTTCATCAGCGTAACCGTTGTTGAATAGGAAACGGTCAGTTACTAGGAATGCGCGTTTCTTACCTTCTAGGTCGCTCATTGCGATTGGAAGGCTACCACGACGGAAGTAGATAGACTTAGGTAGTTTGTGCCACAACATGTTTTCAGCTCGCTTAGCTACAGTTTTCTTGTTGATAAGGTGCTTAGGACCTACGTTCTCAGAGATAGAGTTACCACCCCAAGAACCACAACCAAGAGTTAGAGACGGTGCTACGTTAAAGTTGTAAAGGTCACCGATACCACCGTGAGTAGTTGGGATGTTTACAAGGATACGTGCAGTCTTCATCTTGTCACCGAAGTAACGGATGCGGTCTGCGTTAACGTCTTGGTTAGTGTAAAGACCAGATGTGTGACCGATACCACCGATTTCAACCATAGTTACCGCTTGAGCAACTGCGTCTTCGAAGTTGTCAGCACGGAATAGACCTAGAGTTGGAGATAGTTTCTCGTGAGCGAATTCGTCATCGTAAGAAACTTTACCTAGACCTTCACCAACAAGCACTTTAGTGTCTGCAGGAACTTTAACACCAGCCATTTCAGCGATTGCTGGAGCAGGTTGGCCTACGATTTTCGCGTTTAGGTTACCGTCGATTAGAAGTACTTTACGTACTTTGTCAGCGTCAGCTTTAGATAGAACGTGAGCTTTGTGAGAAGCGAAACGCTCTTTTACTTCATCGTATACTTCGCTAACTACGATAGCTGCTTGCTCAGAAGCACATACTACGCCGTTATCGAAAGTCTTAGACATAAGAATAGAAGCTACAGCACGTTTGATGTCAGCTGTTTCATCGATAACTACAGGAACGTTACCTGCACCTACACCGATTGCTGGCTTACCAGAAGAGTATGCTGCTTTAACCATGCCTGGACCACCAGTTGCAAGGATAAGTGCGATACCGTCGTGCTTCATAAGAGCGTTTGAAAGCTCAACAGATGGTTGGTCGATCCAACCGATGATGTCTTTTGGAGCACCCGCTGCTACTGCTGCGTCTAGTACAAGTTTCGCTGCATCGTTTGTAGAGTTCTTCGCACGTGGGTGTGGAGAAAAGATGATGCCGTTGCGAGTTTTAAGTGAGATAAGAGACTTAAAGATCGCAGTAGAAGTTGGGTTAGTTGTTGGTACGATACCACAGATGATACCTACAGGTTCTGCGATAGTCATTGTACCTAGGTTGTCATCTTCTTCTAAGATGCCACAAGTTTTTTCGTCTTTGTATTTGTTGTAGATGAATTCTGACGCGAAGTGGTTTTTGATTACCTTATCTTCAACAATACCCATTCCAGATTCTGCTACCGCTTGTTGAGCTAGCGGGATACGAGCATGGTTAGCTGCAAGAGAAGCTGCGCGGAAGATTGCATCTACTTTTTCTTGAGAGAAAGTTGCGAACTCTTCTTGTGCTGCTTTAACGCGTGCTACTAGAGCATCTAGCTCAGCTAAGTTAGTTACAGGCATGGTGGATCTCCTAAAATAATAAATATTAAAAACTTTTTATTAATTTCACTGTGTCATCACTCGGTTGCCAACAGCGTTCTTAGTAAATTGCTTTCGGAACTGAGTATATTATTTCAGTGTGTGAAAAAAATTGACCCAGATCAGTTACCCAAAAGGAATTAACCAATAAGTGGTAAGGCAATCGCAAAAATATCCATAAACTCATGATTTATATAGACTAAAATCACAATTCACATTCGTACAAAAAACAGGCAAACGGATAATTTTTTTCTAATTAATGTCATATTCTGTAAAAAAGTTTCATTTTTAATCAGCTCACTTACATGTACACGGCAAAAATTGTGCTACTGAGAGTATATCCATCCCGTTGCAACGGGCGAGAAACTGTCATAATTTTTATTAAAAGCGTGCGCGAGATAACATTTAGATCAAATCAGGTTACAACATGAAACACCAAACAAAATCCCGCAACATTCAAATTACACATCTATCACTCAATTAGTTTTTCTAAAAAACAGCCCCCTTTTCAGGTTAGTTTTTTTCATTCGCGCTCTTTGAATTTGTCCCTTACATTACGCACTCTGATATAGGTCAGATCAAAGTCACTTTACTATTAACGCTAACTGGAGATCGCTCTCATGCAAGGTTTAGAACTCGCAATCTTTCTGCAATTCTTCCTTGGGCTTGTCGCTGCTGTAAACCCTATTGGTATCATGCCTGTTTTCGTTTCTCTCACGGCCCATATGCCGCCTGAAGAGAGGAATCGAACTGCATTACAGGCTAACGTCGCTGTAGCGGTTATATTGATTGTGTCGTTAGTCGCAGGACAAATGCTATTAGACATGTTCAGCATCTCTTTGGACTCGTTCCGAGTAGCCGGTGGTTTACTGCTTCTTAGCATCGCGTTTTCAATGATGAGCGGTAAATTAGGTGAAGATAAACAGAACAAACAAGAGAAGTCAGAATACGTAAGCAGAGAGCAAATCGGTGTAGTACCTCTTGCGATGCCGCTCATGGCAGGTCCAGGTGCGATCAGTTCAACCATTGTTTACGGCTCTCGCTACCCAGCGGCCATTGATACTGTGGGTATTGGCATTAGCATCGTCGCTTTTGCAACCTGTTCATGGTTACTGTTCCGTTCTGCACCCGTGATTGTGCGCTTCCTAGGCCAAACAGGCATCAACGTGATCACCCGTATCATGGGTCTAATTCTTGGTGCACTAGGTATCGAGTTCATAGCCAACGGTCTTCGTAACCTATTCCCAGGTTTGGCGTAATAAAGAAAACGTTTAACCGACACTAAAAACGCTATCGAGGCGAGTAAAGCATAGGCTTTCACTCGCCTCATTTATTTCAACCGAGTATGATGTTTACCAAGTCATTACAATAAGCACATTTTTACAACCATGCCTCGACACTCTCTTAAGCATCATCTCTATGTCATCATTTTTGGTACACATACCCGAGCGGGACGTATCTTTGATATCTCGCTGATTGTTGCCATTATTGCGTCTTTAGTGGTTTTGATTCTCGAGTCACTACCGAATGTTATGACGGCTTGGTCACAAGAGCTGCGCTATATTGAATACACCTTTACGGCACTGTTTACGATTGAGTATCTATTAAGGCTGTATTGCTCACCAAAACCGAAGTCCTATGCCACCAGCTTCTATGGTGTGGTCGACCTGCTTGCAATTTTACCAACCTACCTAGCGATACTCTTCCCGGGAGCATCGTTCATGGGCGTGATCAGGTTGTTACGCGTGATGCGCATTTTCCGCATCCTAAAGTTGGTGCGCTATCTTCAAGACTCCAACATCCTTTTGCGTTCGCTATTACATGCAAGGCGTAAAATTCTGATCTTCTTTAGTACGGTGGGTATCTTGGTAACCATTTTTGGCTCTCTGATCTTTGTTATCGAAGGGCCGGATAATGGCTTCACCAGCATTCCACAAAGCATCTACTGGGCAATTGTAACCATCACAACTGTAGGATACGGCGATATCGTTCCACAGACGGTACTCGGCAAAGCTATTGCGTCACTAACCATGCTATTGGGTTACTCAATTCTGGCAGTACCAACAGGCATTATTACCGCTGAACTGAGCAATGAAATGAATGCGCATAAAGAGCTAGTGAAGTGTCCAAACTGCAATCGCTCAGGCCACGATTCAGATGCACTCCACTGTAAACATTGTGGTAGCGAGTTGGCTGATCCTGATAAGCGAGTTGTGGTTGAGGATAACTAAGAGCAGATTCGAGTGGCGAGATGCGAAGGGATTTAAACGCAGTTTCGAGATCCGAGTAACGAGATTCCCGACTACGCTCCTTCGTCGCTATCGGGAATGACGTTGGTTTGGAGGTAATCTCCCGTCATCCTCAAGAGTGAGGAACGAACGAGTTGGGGATCTTTGTTCTTTTAGTGTGAAGGGCAAGTTTTAATATCTAAACAGATTGAGTCATAGATAAACTGACCTCCAGCGTTCAAAAAAGCCGATGTATAAACATCGGCTTTAGACTCTCATCAAGCGACGAGTTTAAAAAGGACAACGCCCCTCTCACCTCAAAACAGAGAACTCTTTTTTTTACGCCTTCTCAGCAAGGATGATGCGTAGAGTACGACGTAGAGGTTCTGCTGCACCCCATAGTAGTTGGTCACCTACTGTGAATGCATTTAGGAAGTCGTTACCCATAGACATCTTACGTAGACGACCTACTGGCACAGACATAGTACCTGTTACTTTCGCCGGCGTTAGCTCTTGAGCTGTGATATCACGGTCGTTAGGGATCACTTTAACCCAATCATTGTGCGTTGCGATGATCTCTTCGATTTCGTCCATTGGAACGTCTTGCTTAAGCTTAATAGTCAGCGCTTGAGCGTGACAACGCATTGCACCGATACGTACACAAGTACCGTCGATTGGAATCGGTTGACCATCTAGGCCTAAGATCTTGTTCGCTTCAACGCCCGCTTTCCACTCTTCTTTGCTCTGACCGTTTTCACGCTTCACATCGATCCATGGGATTAGCGAGCCAGCAAGAGGCGCACCGAATTGGTCTGTAGGGAAAGATTCTGAACGAATTGTGTCCGCTACTTTCTTGTCGATATCAAGAATAGAGCTCGCTGGGTTAGCAAGTTCAGAGCTTACACTGTCGTTGATTACACCCATTTGTGAGATAAGCTCACGCATGTTCTTTGCACCTGCACCAGAAGCGGCTTGGTACGTCATTGCGCTCATCCACTCAACCATGCCTTTTTCGTAAAGACCACCCAGTGCCATAAGCATCAGGCTCACAGTACAGTTACCGCCAACAAACGTGTTAGTGCCGCCGTGAATGCCTTGTTGGATTTGCGCCAAGTTAACAGGGTCAAGAGTAATGATAGAGTCAGCATCCATACGTAGAGTTGAAGCTGCATCAATCCAGTAACCTTTCCAACCTGCTTGACGCAGTGCTGGGTAAACTTTTGATGTGTAGTCGCCGCCTTGACATGTGATCACAGCATCAAGCTGTTTTAAGCTATCAATGTCAAATGCGTCTTGCAGTAAACCCGCATCTTTACCACCAAGAATAGGGGCTGGGATACCGATTTGAGATGTACTGTAATAAACAGGTTCAATCAGGTCGAAGTCACGCTCTTCAACCATACGTTGCATTAGTACAGAACCGACCATACCACGCCAACCAACTAGACCTACTCTCATCTCGAACTCTCCATGTATAAAAATTAAATTGCTTTCCTCCATCTATAAGTTTTTCAGTAACAGAACTCAAGCGCTTTTTGTCAAAAAGTGTAACTTTTTCGTTTCTTTTCAGTGAACGGGATAAATCTGCGAGTTATCTGTTCTTGGCTTAACCTAACTAAAGTACAGAAAATACACGCCAAATCTCCTTTTGAAGGCTTTCAAACCGCCATTCAGCTCAAATTAAAACCGATGCGAACAAATTGCAATCAGCACTTATAACTACAACATCGCCAATAAACAAAATAATCATTCACAAGGCGAAAACAATGTGCAACAAAAATCAACATTATCAAATCATTAATTTAACAAATATTTAGGTTTTGATACCAAAAATAAGACTATAAATAGTTAAATATCACAACTATTACCTTATTTTTCGATATAATCATCCAATTAATGTAGTGTCCAATTCGTACCCCACACTATAACGAAGCACTATAATGCTCGAAATAATAAGAGGCTTTTATGCAGCAGAGTAAAACTCGCCTACCGAACTTGATGCAGGTTTTCATTTCGTTAGGGCTATTTTTGTCCCTCGCGTTTTCTTTTACAGCGAAGCTTGATCTTCCTATCCAACTCGCGCTGTACATCGGTTGGTTTATCATCATGGTTTTAGGTATTCGACTAGGCCATCAATACAAAGACTTAGAAAAAGCAGCGCTCAATGGGATCTCCAATGGCTTAGGTGCTGTTTTAATACTTTTAGCGGTAGGTGCTTTAGTTGGTACATGGATCTCTGGCGGTATTGTTCCGACCATTATCTACTACGGTTTGAAAGCGATTCACCCATCGATCTTCCTGCTAGCAACAATGATCATCTGTTCATTAACTGCACTCGCAACTGGCACTTCGTGGGGCGCTGCGGGTACTGCAGGTATTGCGATGATGGGTATTGGTCAAGGTCTAGGTGTTCCTGCTCCAATTACAGCAGGTGCAGTGCTTTCAGGCTGTTACTTTGGTGACAAGATGTCTCCACTGTCTGATTCAGTAATCCTTGCTTCTTCAATGTCTAACGTAGAAGTGGTCGAGCATATTAAAGGTATGCTGCCAGTTGCTCTGATCAGTTACATCATCACCGGTATTATGTTTACAGCGTTTGGCTTCCACTACGCAGGTAACGTAGACATGAGCCAGGTTGAATCTGTTATCAAAGCGATGGAAGTACAGTTTTACATTACCCCTTACTCTTTCGTTCCTGTTTTAATCGTATTAGGCCTGCTTGCGTTCCGCATGCCTTCATTCCCGGTGATCAGCTTTGGTTCTCTGCTTGGTATTATCTGGGCAGTGATGATTCAAGAGATCGATTTCCTAACGGCGTTTAACACGGCTTGGGCTCCGTTCTCTATCTCTTCTGGTGTTGAATTTATTGATTCAATCTTGAACCGCGGTGGCATGTCTTCAATGCTTGGTTCAGTAGCCGTCATTGTGTTTGGTTTAGGCTTTGGTGGTTTGCTTGATAAAGTGGGCGTACTTGAGACAATCGCAAAAGTGTTTGAGCGCCGCGTAAACAGCGCAGGCTCACTAGCCACCAGCACGATTGGTACGGCTTTCATGGGTAACGTATTTGGCTCAGCAATGTACGTATCTCTTATCCTAACGCCTAAAATCTGTGCTAAGAACTACGACCGTCTAGATTACAAACGTAAAAACTTATCTCGTAATGCGGAGTTTGGCGGCACTCTTACCTCAGGTATGGTTCCTTGGAGTGATAACGGAATCTACATGGCGAGTATTCTTGGCGTTGCGACCCTGTCTTATGCCCCATTCATGTGGCTGAGCTTCATCTGTATCATCGTAACCATCGTAACCTCTTACATGGGTTGGTTCGTTGATAAATGTGAACCTACAGCACCTGCAGTTGAAGCTGAAGAAGCGCTAGAGTTAAACAAGCAGCAAGCTTAACTCTCTATAGTACTCAAATAGAAAAAAGAGCAACCACACCTAGTGTCGTTGCTCTTTTTTATAGAGGTTGGTTTATCCGTGTTTTGCTAAATGGTCTCTCGCTGCTTCGACAGTCGCGCCGATAGCTAATTCCAGTTCTTGTAGATCGCTATCTTCTATTGGCTTGGACTGCTTCATCTTAGCTTCAACACTAGTCGAAATGGCAGCAAGCCTTGATGCTTTAATACTCCCTGCGACACCTTTTAAGCTGTGTACAACGCGAGCAGCCGTCACTTCATCGTCAGTTTTAAGCTCCATGAACTTATTGAAGTCATTGGCATGATCTTCTACAAACACGTTCAGTAGCAAAGCCACCGACTCATGATCGCCATCTAGAGTTTCAAGCATCTCATCAATATCAATCACGGGCTTGTCGTCCAAATCAACGGATGCCGTGCTCTCTTCTTTCTGTTGCAGTGGAACCACGTTATCCATATCTACAACGGCTGAATCCGCAACCAAAGAAGATGGCGAGTTATTGGAAGTTGACGCATCCAAGTCACCAGAGTTCATACTACTCGACGGAGCTTCAAAAATAGGTTTTTCAGTCGCTGGCGTGTTCTGATTCTCAACGGAGATCGAGTTACTTTCTAAATGATCTTTGGATTCTAGTGATTCTGAAGTATCTGGGGATTGGTTATCTTCCGACTGGCTGCCTGGACGCAGAGGTTGTTCATGATCATTTACTACTGTTGCGTGCGATTTAAGCCGCGCAAAAGCCAGACAACAAAAAGCAAGCGCACTCAAAACGGCCAACGCCGTCAGCATGTAAAACTGGCCAGAGTGGTATTGGTTTTCTAGAGCGATGATCTGCTCGTTGACTGAGTTCTTCTTGATTCTATCAACCAAATAATTGAGCTGAGCATAATTTCCTAGCAATGACGATGCATCCGCGAGCAGTTGTTGCAGCGCATCTTGTTCATCTTCCTCTAACTGATAGGACTGTTCTAAAATCGCATCGAAAGCGCGATAAATCGATGAAGAAGTATGGTTTTCAGAGTACATAGCTTGGAAAACCACGGTACCAAATTGGTTCAGCAGTGGCAGCATTTGCTCTGACGTATTTGGATCGCCGCGCAACGCCTTTATATCATCGACCAGATACTGAACTTGGCTCTCTATCGGAGTAAATTCGTTAAATTTCTCTAGAAACTGGTCAACGACATAGAGCAGTTGATTCACGTCTGGGCGAATCCAAGCATTTTTGTAATCGGATTCAACTTGCAGTCTTAGCGAATAAACGAGTTGGGCATCGAGTGCCATATCGTTAATCCTTGAGACACGAAGCGGCTCTGAAAAGTAGAGTGACTGCCTAAGTTCAGTAACACGAATGCCGAGTTCTTCAATCTGTTCTAATGACTGGTTATAGGCACGGCTTAGGTTGAGTAGCATCAAGGTAGGAATAAGCCAGATAATCAAAACCAAAGCGATGATTTTCGTTGAACGCTTAATCGTGGGTTGTGGGGTCACAGATAATTCCATCGACATTCCTTGTTGTGATCCAATGATTCGACGAGACAGATACCGATTAGGGCAACATCACCCCAAACAAGTATGAGTAGCAGCGTCCTGCTGCCACTCATTGTTAACTTAACTCTATGACTTATTTCTAGTCAACTGATCACGTAAGTTTGGTGGCGTACCTTTGATCGTCAGTGTGTCTGTTTCCGGATCGTAAAAAATACGCTCGCCAAGCAGTAGGCTGTCAAAACTCACGTTCAAGCCGCCACCCGCGCCAACAAACTTAGTCAGTTTACGCATTGTCGCGCGATCAGCAGGGAAACTTTCTTCAAGCTCATAACCCTGTTCGCTGGTGTAATCTAAAAAGCTGGTACCGTCTGTGCTTGGAGGAAGCTCTCCAGAAAGCTCACGAACCTGAACTTCATCACCCGCTTTCAACTGTTCGTTGCAGTAATCGGCTACCTGCTTCTTGTAGTTGATCGCTTCTTCCTTCTCGAGCTTAGAGTCGGAAACAAAGTCTTCTACTGCTTGCATCAGTACTTGGTTTTGTTGCTTTGCATCCAAACCTACTTCAGCTTGCAAAAAGTCTAGGAAGAAGTCTGCTACTTTACGCCCAACACGACCTTTAATGTATGCAAGGTAGCGATTCGACTCTTTATCCGTTTCGTATGTCGATAGGTCAAGACGAGCCGCAATGTCCATTTTCGAGATATCTAGGTAGTCTGTTGCGCTGATATCAAGGCCTTCAGTAACTTTAAGGCTTTGGTTTGATGGCAGCAGACCGATGAATAGGTAATCTGTCGCCAGCGACTGATATTCTGCTAAAACCAACGTACCTTCATCAGCAAATGGGTATTTTGAAAGCTCTTCTTTCAGACGTTGAGCACTTTTTTGTGAGAAATCGTAGAAATTTGTCTCGCCTTTACGAAGTTCATGCAACCACTGTTGAAATTCGCTGTCGGACTTAAATGCACCAAACCCTTTGCCAGGTTTTGAGTTAAAAACGCGATGCAGTTCAGCCACTAAGCTTTCAGATGAAGCATCGTTGTCGAGAGACTCAGCACGGAAGTTAACAATCAGTTCATCCTGATCGTTCTTGCTCAGCTGGTGTAAAATTACGTTGGAAAGATGAAGGCTCATAGTGAAAATATTATCGTTCAGGTTTCAGTTGTCGTGAATTGTAGGTTATCATAAGCCGCTTTTACTATCATTATTAGAGTCCTTATGCCGATTATATCTAAATACACAGATGAACAAGTTGAAAACATCCTAGCTGAAGTAGGTGCTGTACTGTCTAAGCACAAAGCTTCACCAGAACTTTCACTGATGATCGCCGGAAATATCGCAACCAATGTCTTAAATCAGAACGTTGCTGCTTCACAACGCAAAGGAATTGCTGAAAAATTTGCCGAGGCATTAATCTCTTCGCTTGACGAAAAGAAGTCTCACTAAGATAGACTGACGGATAAAAGAATAATAAATGGTAGACAGCGCAAACTCATATAGCGATCGTGTATCTCGACTAGTTGGTTGGGGTCACTGGTTTGCATTTTTCAACATCATTGCTGCGATGTTGATCGGTACTCGTTATATCACTCAATCAGCTTGGCCCGAAACTCTATTAGGACAGTTCTATCTGGCCGTTTCTTGGGTTGGCCACTTTGGCTTTTTAGTATTTGCTCTCTACCTATTGGTGTTGTTCCCACTCACCTTTATATTACCGTCAAGAAAGTTACTCCGACTTGTTGCCGTTTGCTTCGCAACAATCGGATTAACTGTTCTATTGATAGATACTCAAACCTATCAAAGCATTAACCTCCACCTGACGCCTGTCGTTTGGGAGGTACTATTTAGCGAAGAAGAGACTGCGTTCAGTTCAGACTTGCAGCACCTATTCATCGTTATGCCGCTGATCTTCATGCTCCAGCTCGGTCTTTCTGAGTGGGTATGGCGCAAACAGCGCAAACTTTCACACAAACATGTCGGCCGACCTATCGCCGCTGTGTTTTTCTTAAGTTTTATTAGTAGCCATCTCACCTACATCTGGGCAGATGCGTACTTCTATAACCCAATTACCAGCCAAAAGGCGAACTTCCCGCTCTCTTACCCTATGACAGCGAAAAGCTTCATGGAGAAACACGGCTTACTTGACCGTGAAGAGTACTTAGAGCGACGCGAAGCAAATGCTGACAACGTTGATCTTGTTAGCTACCCGCTGGAAGAGATTCAATATAACCGCCGCAGTGCTGACCTTAACATTCTTCTAGTTAGCGTGAATAACCTGCGCGCTGACGCTCTGAACAGCGACGTAATGCCAAACAGCTTTGCGTATGCCAAAGAAGGAATTAACTTCACCAATCATTACAGCTCTAGTAATGATATGTATGGCATTTTCGGTCTGTTCTATGGGCTGCCAAGCAGCTACTCAAGCAGCATTAAATCACAAGGTTCGAACGCGGTATTACTCGATGTTCTAGAACACCACAACTACAGCATCGCTGCCTTCAGTGGCGATCACTTCGAAGATGCAATGTTCTCTGAAATTATCTTCCGAGGCAGAAATGTAGAAGAGAGTGCAGCGACTTACGATGACCAGAGTGCCATTAATGCTTGGTCTGAATGGGTACAATCTCCAGAGGCTGGCGCACCTTGGTTTAGCTTTATCGAGCTTACAACGCTGGATAATTTCACCAACTACCAAAATGACAGCAATGAAACTCGCAGTGCTTTTGAGCGCTTCACTGCCGACTATCAAAAATCAGCGATGGCGGCAGATACTGAACTACAAACGATTTACCAAACACTTGAAGAGCTGTCACTGACTGAGAATACCGTTGTGATCATCACTTCAAACCACGGTACTGAGTTTAACGAGACCAAAACAAACAGCTGGGGTGCAAACTCAAACTACAGTCGTTACCAACTGCAAGTGCCTATGTTTATGCATTGGCCAGGTAAAACGGCGTCAGAGTACACTCACCGCTCTAGTCATTTAGATCTATCTGTCACTTTGCTTCAAGATTTATTGGGCGTTTCTTCTAACCCGAACGATTTCAGCAGTGGCCGTAACCTATTCGACGAGAGCAAGCGCAAGTGGATCTTAGCCGGTGATTCTCGTGAACTTGCGCTGGTTACAACACAACAGACAACGGTTATCGACAAGTTTGGTAACTACAAGCTTTACGACAAAGATTACAAGCGTTTGAAAGACGTGAGTCCGCGCTTACCTGTGTTGATGCAAGGTCTGACTGAGCTGCAACGTTTCTATACTAAGAACGACTAAAACTCAGTGAAATATAGATTTAACCAAAAAAGGAAGCGTGAGCTTCCTTTTTTATTATCATTAATGTTTATAAAACGAGCATTCAAACAAAATAATGAAAATTAAGGGTTTACAAGCCCAAGGATGCCTTATATTATTCACCGCACTGGAGAGATG
Organism: Vibrio sp. D420a; assembly: GCF_030248625.1. Lineage (NCBI taxonomy): Bacteria > Pseudomonadati > Pseudomonadota > Gammaproteobacteria > Vibrionales > Vibrionaceae > Vibrio > Vibrio sp. D420a. The sequence goes on from NZ_JAHGAN010000027.1 coordinate 82,230, forward strand.
GCTGAGTGGTCGAAAGCACCGGTCTTGAAAACCGGCAACCGTTAATAGCGGTTCTAGGGTTCAAATCCCTATCTCTCCACCACATTCTAAAAGCCGCTGAGAAATCAGCGGCTTTTTTCGTTTCTGAACTCTAAAGTTATCTTCACTCATATTTACGACCCTCTCCCTAAACTTCGAGACTCAATAAGCTCGCGGTAAAAATATTCACTCGCAAATCTTCAAACCAACGTACTCATTTGATCAAGTTTTCAGCACTCAAATAAAAAAAACAGTTAAAGCGGTCATAAAGAAAGCAAACGCTCTTTGTAGGGGTTTACAAGCATCAGCATGCTTTATATTATGCACGCCATCGGAGGGATGGCTGAGTGGTCGAAAGCACCGGTCTTGAAAACCGGCAACCGTTAATAGCGGTTCTAGGGTTCAAATCCCTATCCCTCCACCACATTCGAAAAAGCCGCTGAGAAATCAGCGGCTTTTTTCATTTCTGTCGTCGTCAAACTTAACTCATGACCTTATATGCCGCGTTCAACAGCTGCATGTGAATCGGCACTAAATCTTGATGCTGTGAACGATATCCGCCCCCGACAACACACGCGATAGGAATATCATTACTTTTCGCCATTTCAAACATCAAGCAATCGCGTTGATAGATCCCGTCAGTCGATACGTTAAGGTACCCAAGCTCGTCATCTACATGAATATCAACACCCGCATCGTAGATAATCAAATCTGGCTGATAGTGCATCAAAGCCATTTGTGTCACTTGCTCGAAGCTTGCTAAAAATTCTGCGTCTTCGGTTTCTCGAGATAGAGGGACATCAAAATCAGATGACGGCTTGCGCGCTGGGAAGTTCTTGTCGCAATGAAAAGAGAGCGTCGCAATATCTGGCTCATTCTGACATAAAGTTGCAGTACCATCGCCATGATGGACATCGCTGTCGACAATTAAAACTGTTTCTATGTGTTCAAAAGTCAGCGCATGCTTCGCCGCCACGACCAGATCGTTAAACAGACAAAAGCCACTGCCAAAATCATGGTGAGCGTGATGGTAACCACCACTCAAATGAATGGCGATACCATGTTCAATCGCCATTTCAGCAGCTAGAGCCGTTCCACCAGCAGAGCAAAGCGTCCGCTCAATAAGCTGCTCACTCCAAGGAAAACCTATACGACGCATCTTAGGTGCAGCTAGCTGACCGCTGGTGAGCAAATCAACATACTCTGCACTATGAACGTGTTTCACCTGCTCTATTGATACGGGGTGCGGTTCAAACAACTCAAACGCTTGATGCCAATTAGAGGATTCTGCTCGTTTGGCCTCGACAGCCTGATAGAGAAGTCGATATTTGTTAATTGGATAACGGTGCCCTTCTGGTAAAGGGAGCTGCGAGTATATGGGATGATAGATTAACGGGATCATAAAACGCTTCATTTTGACGGAGTCTCAAGATCATAACAGCCTGAGTCTTGGCGACAACCGCAATAAATGATAATAGTTATCATTTATTTAAATAGAGGCACCATTTTGAAAAACTTAATGTTATTCAGTGGAGTGATCTGCGGCTCTCTGGTTGCAGTAATGATATTCGTGACTATGTTGCTAACTAGTTGGTGGGTCGTTGATTTTCTGCTGGGAAGCCATCAAACTTAGTTTAATCTCTCTACAAGGACTTCTCATGAGCACCATCTTCATTACTGGCGCAAATCGCGGTATCGGACTCAGCCTAACGAAACAATATTTAGAGTTAGGACACACGGTTTACGCGACCTATCGCGATCAAAAAACAGCGGCATCATTGATTGCTATGAATGAGCAATACCCACAACTCACCTGCCTCCGACTTGATGTAACAGACTACCCAGCTGTATCAACACTTGCAGACCAAATCAGCCATATCGATATCTTGATTAACAATGCTGGTTACTATGGACCTAAAGGCTACGGTTTGGGCAATACCGATGTTGACGAATGGCGTCGCGTTTTTGAGATTAACAGCATAGCCCCTCTCAAACTCGTTGAAGCCATGCTGCCAAATCTTTCGCAAAGTGCAGTCAAGAAAATCGCTTGTCTCTCTTCCAGAGTGGGCAGTATGACAGAGAACACCTCCGGAGGTGGCTACATTTATCGCTCTTCCAAAGCGGCTCTTAACTCAGTTGTGAAAAGCTTAAGCAACGATCTGACCTCTCAAGGCTTTACTGTATTAGCGTTGCACCCAGGTTGGGTACAAACTGAGATGGGCGGACCAAATGCGCTTATCGATACCGATACTTCGGCAAAAGGACTCATTCAGGTTATCGAGAAAAGCGGTCTTGATTCAAGTGGTCACTTCCTTAACTACGATGGCTCCGCTATCGCTTGGTAGATAGTCCTAGGTGCTAAGATGAGAATCCCTTCAACCCACTATAAATCAGCTCTTCTAGCCGCTGTATGCCTGCTTCTCAGTGGGTGTTGGGATACACAAGGCGACTTATTTGATGAGTACCACAGTCGCGTCGCTCGGGTTCAAGATGAAGATCGAATATCACAAGAGTGGGAGTTTGAAGCACTGCCAAGAAAACGCGAGCTGAATATCAACATTGAGCCGATTTCGATGGGGCTTTTAGATAGCTATCAACTGAGAGAGTGCGGGCTGTTCAATTTGATTGCGGAGCGTAATTCTGTACTTGGTAAAGTCGCGGACCAGTTTCGCAACTTTGACTACCAAGTTGCGTTTCTCAACGGACTTTCCGAGTGCTTGAATCATCAAGGTATCTCGTCTGACGTTCATCAGCAACTTCTCAACATTGATCAACAAAAGCGTGACCAACTCGCACAGCACCGATGGAACCTTCTCTACGCCAGTGACGCAATGCAATCTCAATTGCGTGGTAGCCAATGGCTTAGCGAAGATGTTGGCCTAAAAGTTCAACGTGTCAGTGACGCTTTGGGCTATCTTGACCAATCCTTCAATACAAGACTCACCTTAGGGTCGGTAACCGAAGTACAAGAGACACTTGAAAAACAAGCCGTACTTGGCGATCTTCACTACTCTTTGAGTGCTGCTACGTTCGAGTTAAATCAGATAACCCAACAACTCAAAACGTACGATCACAAAATCATCTGTGGAAAGCAGCGCGATACCACCAAATTTCGCCACCTCAATAATGTCTTCGAGCAACAGTTTATTGGACTGGTTCAGCCCTATATGGCCCAGTTAGATGGTTACTACCAACAACTAACCCCACACCTTTCATTGTTCGAGGCGCAACCGCAGTTGCACTCTTACACTTTTCCGTTAGCAGAAACTCATCAAGCATTCAGAGTCTCCATCCGTGAGCACGTAGACTATTGGAAAGCCCTTTTTGAGCGCTGTGGCCGCAAAGTCGGACGCTAGCTCGATGCTCGCTTCTTGGTAAACTTCTTACGCCCACCAGCCTTACGTTTTTTATAAGCCGGCCTTTCAACTTTCGGCAGATGACGCAGTGATTCTGGTACTTCAGATGTTTTCACCTGATGCATAAGCCCAGATATTTTATTTTCAAGATCAGACATGAAAGGCTGGTAAGCTTGATTTCGTTCCGCCATCCCTTGCAGTTGGTGTTCCCAGTGTGCGGTCATATCAGGGAAGGTCGAATCTTCAGGTAGAGCGTGAATCAAGCCTCGGCCAGCAGGACTGCTATGAATGCTCTTACCCTGACGCGTCAACAATTGCCTTTTGAATAGCGTATCAAGGATGCCTGCGCGGGTTGCTTCGGTACCTAATCCATCGGTCTCTTTCAAAATCGATTTCAGTTCTTTATTAGCAACAAAACGTGCAATACCTGTCATCGCCTGTAGAAGCGTTGCTTCAGTAAAGTGTTTTGGTGGCTCTGTTTTCTTATCCCCAATCACGCCCTCGCGACAAGTCAATACGGTTCCTTCAGGCAAAGGCGGTACCGTATCAGCACCATCACTCTTATCAGCCGAGTCCGTTTTGCCCATCAGAACTTTCCAGCCTGGGGACAGCAGCTGTCGGCCTTTAGCAATAAATACGCCTCCAGCGATATCAAATACCAGCTTAGCCTCTGCATAGACGGCGTGTGGGTAGAACTGCATTAAATATTGTCGAGCAATCTGCTGGTAGATCTTCATTTCATTACCAGAAAGGCCGTTCACTGAAGACTTTTTTGGGGTTGGAATAATCGCGTGGTGCGCATCAACCTTACTGTCATTCCAAGCTTTAGAACGCAGTGACAAATCAGCCCCCTGAGCACCTTGCTCAAGCTCTTTGGCATTATTGGCGATAGCATCAACAACAGACTGCCTTTGTGAGTAGTGATCTTTTGGCAAGTAACGGCTATCTGAACGCGGATACGTGATTAGCTTATGTTTTTCATACAGAGACTGACAGGTATCCAACACTTGTTGTGCGCTCATGCCAAAACGTTTCGCAGCATCGATTTGTAACGCAGAGAGCGAGTATGGAAGCGGAGCCGCTTGTTTGGTCTGCTTCTGCTCTGACTCCACCACTTTAGCGGGTTGATTCTGAATGCGACTGGCGACGTTCTCCACCAGTTTGCGATTAAGAACTCGCCCTTCTTCGTCCTGCCAAGGTTTGCACGCTTCGCTCGGCTTCCAGCGAGCCCGAATATCGAAGCTATCACTACCACTTTGATAAGGAATCAAAGCATGCAGTGTGAAATAGTCTTTGGGGATAAAGTTTTCAATCTCTTCATCGCGTCTCACGACCAATCCAAGCACCGGTGTCTGTACTCGTCCGACCGACAACACGCCTTGGTATCCCGCCTTTTGTCCGAGCAAGGTATAGGCACGAGTCATATTCATACCATAGAGCCAGTCAGCTCTTGAGCGCGCCAAAGCAGACACAGACAGAGGGATAAACTCTTTGTTGCTGCGCATCTGTCCTAGCGCACGCTTTACCGCCGGTAAGTTTAGGTCGCTGATTAGTAGTCGCTGAATCGACTCTTTGCGAGTTTTGGAAACTTTACAGTAGTCGATAACCTCATCCACTAACAGTTGCCCTTCTCTATCAGGGTCTCCTGCATGCACGATCTGCTTGGCATCCTTGAGTAGTTTACGGATTACAGTTAGCTGTTTGCTGGAGCTCTTTCTTGGCCTGAGTTGCCACTGTTCAGGCACGATAGGTAGGTCGACTAAGTTCCATTTCTTATATCGCTCTTCATAAGCATCAGGCTCAACCTGCTCTAAAAGGTGGCCAATACACCACGTCACCACATCGCCATTTCCGCACTGGATGAAGCCTTCCCCTTTTTTTTGTGGGTTAGGCAAAGCAGCGGCAATAGCACGACCTAAGCTAGGTTTTTCAGCAATGATTAAGCGAGACATGATTTTCCAGAGACGACAAACAATTAGAGCCACATTATCTAATGTGGCTCTAATAAATCAAGATAAACTGTTTGTTTATACAGTAAGTGAGTGGTTATAGGAACTCAACAAACTGAGATAGGTTGCGCTCTGGCACTTTCATTGGCGTACAGCCTGGTGTCCCTAGGTACAAGAAGCCGACAATTTCATCTTCGCCTTCAAGCCCAAATGCTTGATGTACCTCAGGGTGGAACATCCATTTACCTGAACGCCAGAAGCCTTGGAAACCCTGCGCGACAGCGGCCATTTGCATTGCTTGAGCGGCACAACCTGCAGACAGGTGCTGCTCTAACGCCGGTACTTTTTCGTGCTCAGTCACTTTTGCGATAACGGTAATCACCATAGGTGCACGAAAAGGCGCTTTTTTCACCTTCTCTACAACAGCATCTTCACTGTTATCCGCTTCTGCTGCACGAGCCAGAATATCAGAGAGTTTCTGTAGCCCTTCACCTTGTGCGATCACAAAGCGCCAAGGGGTTAAAGCAGCATGGTCAGGGGCACGCAATCCTGCTTTAATAATGTTCTCTAGGGCAACACCTTCAGGGGCTGGCTCAGATAGCTTGGCGATAGAGCGTCTATTGAGCAATAGATCCAAAGCATCCATTTGAAGTCCTTACTATTTTCTTATTTGTATCTTTGAACTGTAGCATAGATTACAAACGATAATAAGTCGCAACATCTGTAACAAAAAAGCCCTCAGAGATTCTCTAAGGGCTTAGGTGAGTTTTCACACTATTTGTGCTCGGATATAGCTTTAAAGCTTGGTAGCTAGCTCTACCCCCTGACGAATCGCTCGAACTGCATCCAGCTCACCCGCGTAGTCTGCACCACCGATTACGTGTAGCTTACCGCCAAACTCTTGCCACATATCTTCAAACGGTCTCACAGACACTTGGCCCGCACAGATCACGACTGAGTCCGCATCCAACACTTTCGGCTCTTTGTTAACAGTAATATGCAGACCTTGGTCGTCAATTTTCTCGTAACTTACGCCACCCATTAGGTTTACACCACGCTTCTCAAGGGTACGCTTATGAATCCAACCGGTGGTCTTACCCGGACCTTTACCCACTCTGCCCGCTTTACGCTGCATAACCCAAACGGTTTTATCACTCATTGCATCTGGGTATGGGAACAAGCCACCAGGGTGCTCCATGTTCTTATCAATGCCCCACTCGTGCAGCCAGTCATCCAAGCTATGTGAGGCAGGTTCAGTCAGCATAGTGGCGACATCGACACCAATACCACCAGCACCAACGATCGCGACCTTTTCGCCTACTGGTGTCTTATCGCGAATCAAGGTTTGGTAGTCGATCACTTTCTCTTGGTCAATACCTTCTAAGTTCAGCTTTCTCGGCTCAACACCTGCCGCCATGACGACTTCATCGTACTTAAGGAGCATCTCAAAAGTCGCTTCAGTATCGAGTTTAAGGTTCACGCCAGACGCATCAACTTGGTTGGCAAAGTAACGAATCGTCTCTCTGAACTCTTCTTTGCCTGGGATCTGCATCGCTAACCTGAATTGACCACCGATACGGTCATTCTTCTCTATCAAGTCAACTTTGTGACCGCGCTGTGCTAATGTCGTCGCACACGCCAAACCAGCCGGGCCAGCACCTACAACGGCAATAGATTTACTCGCTTCTGCTGGTTGAACGACAATTTCTGTCTCGTAACAGGCTCTTGGATTCACCAAGCAACTTGCTCGTTTGCCCTTAAACACATTGTCCAAACACGCTTGGTTACAGCCGATACAGGTATTAATGAACTGCGCTTGGTCTTGAGCGGCTTTATTTACAAAATCTGGGTCCGCCAAGAATGGTCGCGCCATCGACACCATATCCGCTTGCCCAGAACTTAAAATACGTTCAGCTTCTTCAGGCGTGTTGATGCGGTTACATGTCACTACTGGGATAGAGACATAAGGCTTCACTTTTTCCGTTACCCAAGAGAAAGCGCCTCGAGGTACTTGAGTTGCGATTGTTGGAACACGAGCTTCGTGCCAGCCGATACCAGTGTTAATGATGGTTACGCCCGCTTCTTCAAGCTTTTGAGCTAAAAGTACGACGTCTTCAAAGGTACTGCCCTGCTCAACTAAGTCCAGCATCGATAGACGGAAGATAATAATGAAATCTTTACCAACGGCTTCACGAATCGATTTCACAACTTCAAGCGGGAAACGCATACGTTTTTCGTAAGAGCCACCCCATTCGTCATAACGCATATTAGTGCGCTTACAGATAAATTGGTTAATCAAGTAGCCTTCAGAGCCCATGATTTCAATGCCATCGTAGCCCGCTACTTGAGCGAGCTCAGCGCTGTTAGCAAAGGCATTAATCGTCTTCTTGATTTGACGAGGGCTCATTTCACTCGGTGCAAACTTAGCAATAGGCGCCTTGATTCCAGAAGCACTTTGAGCGAATGGGTGCATTGCGTAACGGCCGGCATGCAAAAGTTGCAGTGCAATTTTACCGCCGTGTTTGTGTACGGCTTGCGTGACGACTTGGTGTGCCTTCGCATGTTTTACTTTGCTGAATTCAGCACTGAAGGGATGCAGTCTGCCACGCAAGTTTGGAGAAAAGCCGCCCGTTACAATAAGACCGACGCCGCCTCGCGCTCGCTCTTCGTAAAACGCAGCCAACTTGTGCAGCCCTTCTTTATTTTCTTCAAGGCCTGTATGCATTGATCCCATCAATACACGATTTCGTAACTGAGTAAATCCAAGATCTAGAGGTTCTAATAAATGTGGGTACATGGCAGACATCACTTCTGTTATTTATCCTTGTGGTCTGACCACAGTATAGTGCACAAACCAAAATTTCAAACAACCGTTTACATTTTTGTAACACCGATCATAATGCAGGGCGCATTAATCGTTCAAAAGAGCATAAGCTGACTACACTTAATGAGAATATCTATCGATTAACAAATAGTTCATCTAGTTTGGAACTTTGAATTAACGTAGGATACTAAACAGTTAATATTATTGAGATAAATAGTACTACTGCTTGTTTAAGTGTGGTGTTCTCGCCGTGGAGAAATAATGAAAAAAATAGCCAAATTTATCGGTATGATCTTTAAAGGGATATGGAAACTGATCACCTTCGTGCGTGTTGCAGTGATCAATCTGTTCTTTTTATTGAGTATTGCCCTCATCTACTTTGTGTATTTCCAAACGGACAACACACAGCCTACGGTTCCACAGCAATCGGCATTAGTGCTTAACCTATCAGGCCCAATTGTCGAGCAGAGCCGTTACATCAATCCAATGGATTCAGTCACCGGCTCGTTGTTAGGTAAGGACTTACCAAAGGAAAACGTGCTTTTTGATATCGTTGATACCATTCGTTACGCGAAAGATGACGAGAACATCACCGGCATCGTGTTAGCACTGGGGGAATTACCAGAAACCAATCTCACTAAGCTTCGCTATATTGCAAAAGCGCTGAACGAGTTCAAGGCAACGGGCAAGCCAATCTACGCCATTGGCGATTTTTACAACCAAAGCCAATACTACCTGGCTAGTTACGCCAATAAGATCTTCATGTCTCCAGATGGCGGCGTTCTCCTCAAAGGCTACAGCGCTTACTCGCTTTACTACAAAACACTGCTAGAAAAGCTAGACGTAAACACGCATGTATTCCGCGTAGGTACGTATAAGTCAGCGATCGAGCCATTTATACGCAACGACATGTCGCAAGAAGCGAAACAATCGGCGTCTCGTTGGTTAGGTCAGCTCTGGGGAGCTTATGTTGATGATGTTTCAAATAATCGTCAGATCGAGTCTGCAACCCTAAACCCAAGCATGGAAACCTTCCTATCTGAGCTTGAATCTGTAGACGGTGACATCGCTCAGCTTGCTAAGAAGCTCGGCCTAGTTGACCAACTATCGACACGACAAGAGGTTCGTTTAGAACTTGCTGACACCTTTGGTAGCGATGGCAAAGACAGCTACAACGCGCTGAGTTACTACGACTACCGAGCAACCATGCTACCAGATCTGCCAACTTCAACGGATGATATTGCTGTTGTGATTGCAAGCGGTGCGATCATGGATGGTAAGCAACCTCGCGGTACGGTCGGTGGTGACACTACCGCAGCTCTACTTCGCCAAGCTCGTAATGACGACCAAGTTAAAGCTGTCGTTCTACGTGTCGACAGCCCGGGCGGCAGTGCATTCGCGTCTGAAGTAATTCGCAATGAAATCGTTGCTCTGAAAGAAGTAGGCAAGCCGGTTGTGGTATCGATGTCTAGCCTAGCGGCTTCTGGTGGTTACTGGATCTCGATGAGTGCAGATAAGATCATGGCACAGCCAACGACTCTTACCGGTTCTATCGGTATCTTTAGCGTGATCACGACCTTTGAAAAAGGCTTGAATGACATTGGTGTTTACACTGATGGTGTCGGTACATCGCCGTTTTCTGGCTTGGGCGTAACAACAGGCCTAACCGACGGCGCTAAAGATGCATTCCAAATGGGTATCGAGCACGGCTACAAACGCTTTATCGGTCTGGTTGGCTCTAGTCGCGGTATGGATGTAGAGAGTGTCGATAAAGTAGCTCAAGGTCGAGTATGGACAGGGCAAGATGCTCTACAGTACGGACTGATTGATGAAATCGGTGACTTTGACGACGCTATCGCTGCTGCTGCAACGCTGGCAGAGCTTGAAGAGTACAACGTTTACTGGGTTGAAGAGCCGCTTTCAGCAACCGAGCAATTTATTCAAGAATTCATGAACCAAGTTCAGGTGTCTTTAGGACTTGATATTCAGAGTCTTATCCCAAGTGGTTTACAGCCAGTTACTCAACAATTGGCGCAAGATAGCCAACTTTTAAGTAACTTTAATGACCCTCAAGGCCGCTACGCATTCTGCTTGAATTGCCAAGTGCAATAAGCGCCTCTCCTCGCTCTTCTATTAAGAGGTACCTCTGTGTGGGGTGCCTCTTTTTATTGGCAGATTATCCGCTATAATCGCGTCCCTGTTCCCTATAAACAAAAAGTAACAATCGCTATGGAAAGAAAACATATCTACATTGCGTACACTGGCGGCACCATCGGTATGCAGAAATCGCATGACCACGGCTATGTTCCAGTGGCGGGTTTTATGGACAAGCAGCTAGCAAGCATGCCTGAGTTCCACCGCCCAGAGATGCCTGAGTATACGATTCATGAATACTCTCCGCTGATGGACTCTTCAGACATGACGCCGCTAGATTGGCAGACCATTGCTGATGACATCCGCGCTAACTACGATAAGTACGACGGCTTTGTTATTTTGCACGGCACAGACACCATGGCTTACACGGCCTCGGCACTCTCTTTCATGCTAGAGAACCTTGGCAAACCAGTGATTGTGACAGGCTCACAGATCCCTCTTGCAGAGCTGCGCTCAGATGGTCAAGCAAACCTGCTGAATGCGCTGCACATTGCGGCCAACTACCCGATCAACGAAGTCACACTGTTCTTCAATAACAAATTGATGCGTGGTAACCGTAGTACCAAATCACACGCTGATGGTTTCAACGCATTTACCTCACCAAACCTAAATCCACTACTTGAAGCGGGTATCAATATCCAACTAAGCAACAATGTAGTGGTTGATCAGAAGCCTGAGGGCGAATTCAAGGTACACAACATTACACCTCAACCAATTGGTGTGATCACAATGTACCCAGGTATTTCTCACGAAGTGATTCGAAACACCCTGCTTCAGCCAGTAAATGCGATGATCTTGCTGACATTTGGTGTGGGCAATGCGCCACAAAACCCAGAACTGCTGCAACATCTAAAAGATGCCTCAGAGCGTGGCGTCATCGTGGTTAACCTGACTCAATGTCTTGCTGGTAAAGTGAACATGGGCGGTTACGCGACAGGCTGTGCTCTTGCCGATGCCGGTGTAGTGAGTGGTTACGATATGACCCCTGAAGCGGCACTGGCAAAACTGCACTTTTTACTTAGCCAAGACCTAAGCTACGAACAAGTAAAAGAAAAAATGCAGCAAGTATTGCGTGGTGAAATGAGTCTATAACCGAAGATATACTCGGATAGACAACACGCTGAAAATCAAAGCGAAGGCAATAAAAAGGGGCGGCTCAATGCCACCCCTTTTCACTTTAAATCTTAAACTATGTGATATTGTCACAAGTATGACTTAGTGATTAGGATTTACTCTAACAATATCTTCTTGATCTGAAGTAAATTGTTTCTTAAGTTCAGCTTTCGACTTAAAGCTAATGTCACCACCCGCGGCAACTGTCATATGCTGTGCTTCAACATTATGCTTTGACTGGTAAAGCATGACAGCTTGCATACAAGAGTCACGCTGCTCTTGCGTCAATGCAGTACCCTCGGGCCATTTTCCCGTCTCTACTGCATACGTTAGGCGCTCATAGACCTCTGGGGTCATTGCGTTAAGAAGTTGTTCTGCATCCATGATAAAGCCTTAGTATTAACAATTTTCACCAGAAAATAACCTGTCGTGGAATGGAGTCAAGCGGAGCACTGGAAATAAGTGTATTCGATCACAAGTGAAGGTATATGAGAATTTTTAAATGGCTACTCGCCGCTGCCCCTTTGGCCCTAACTGGGTGCTTTGAGGGAAACAAAAATACAGAACAGCTCTGTGAAGCTCACTCAGAACTGCGTTGTGCTGACCTCAATATGAATGATGGCCAATGCCGAGTTGCACGTACCGATCTCATCTGGCACCGCTTCGACGTATTGAAGCAGCCTACCGAGCACAACAAGATCGTAGAATATGGCTTAATCGCCGAGTACAAGAAGTGTCTTGAGCTGGCTTCTCAAATAGAAACCATCGATCAGACCTTACTCAAGCAGCGCCGCTTCTCAGCACTGATGCACAGCATCGAAGAAGAAGAACGAATCGTAAAAGAGCTTTTGGGTTCCAATAAGCCAGAAACCCTCTACTTTTTATGGTCGCAAACCGGCAATATTGATGCGCGTCGTAGCTTCTTACAGCTAGAAGGCAGTGATGCACTCAACACAGCGGAAATGCAATACGCATTAGCTACCTTCTATACCACGCGTGATCACAAGAAAACCGTTAAGCTACTCAATAATGCACTCATGCTTTCAAACGGCTCAACCGTCAATACCGAGATCTTCAAATCCCTAGCGAGTATTAATCACAGCCTAGGTAACATGGAAAAGGCTTATCTGTGGGCGATGGTCGCCAAAGAGTTTAATGTGCCGATTGCATCGGAGCCTGAACTGAAAGTGCTGTACCACTTCCCAAGTGATGTTTATGACAAGCTAGAGGATGACGCTGACTACATCGTTGAAGCCATTGAAGATGGAAGGTACCAACCATCGCTTGTATCTAAACGATAACTACACAGTTCAACAACGCAAACCAGACGCACAAAAAAAACAGCTACCCTTTTCGGTAGCTGTTTTTTTATGCCTTTGAGAGAAGCGACTCGCAATTCGTCAACTTACTTTGTAACGACACCACGTCATATGAAAGGTTTTGACAATAGATGTCACTTATTCTGTAGTTTTGTCATTTTTGTTGAAAATTAACGACACAGAATTTACACAAAAACGCTCCCCAGTGGTTTTAGGACCATCCGGAAAAACGTGACCTAGGTGGCTATCACAGGCCGCACAACGGATCTCTATACGTTTCATACCGTGACTTAGATCTTCTAAATAACGGATTGCCTTATCATTTATAGGGGCATCGAAACTTGGCCAACCACAGCCGGAGTCGTATTTATTCTCAGACACAAACAGTGGGGCTTCACAACAGGTACAGCTGTAAACCCCTGTCTTATGATTGTGTAACAGCTTGCCGGTAAAAGGAGGCTCTGTTCCACGTAGACGACACACCTGATATTCTTCATCAGTCAGGCGCTCACGCCAGTATTCATCGGGCTTCGTCATATTTTCTCCCCTTTGATTCACGTTAATATCTCTCCACATTCTCTTTTATTATATTTACTTTTTTCCATAAATACTTGCATCTAGCGGGATTTGTAGCACATACTTTCTCACCGAGATACATTGTACATATACACTCATAAGTGAATCGTCATTTAGAGGTATTTTACCCAACTGGAGGGGTACAGAACCACTAGCAATGGTCAAATTTCAACCACTTACACCCAATTGTTAAGAAAAGCGTCGCTTTTTTTTGACATTAAACAAGTTAAGTCGGATTATCTATTGCAGATTTAAACTGGATTCTGTAATTTTACTACCAGTTATCTTTAATCAGAAATTAAGTTGTGGAGCAACTACAATGACTATCAAAGTAGGTATTAACGGTTTTGGCCGTATCGGTCGTTTCGTATTTCGTGCATCTGTTGAGCGCGCTGACATCGAAGTAGTAGGTATTAACGACCTTATCGACGTAGAGTACATGGCATACATGCTTAAGTACGATTCAACTCACGGTCGTTTCAACGGTACTGTTGAAGTTAAAGACGGTAACCTAATCGTTAACGGTAAAACAGTTCGCGTAACTGCTGAGCGTAACCCAACTGACCTTAAGTGGGACGAAATCGGTGTTGACGTTGTAGCTGAAGCAACTGGTATCTTCCTAACTGACGAAACTGCTCGTCAGCACATCACTGCTGGTGCGAAGAAAGTTGTTCTAACTGGTCCTTCTAAAGACGCAACTCCAATGTTCGTTATGGGCGTTAACCAAGACACTTACGCTGGTCAAGACATCGTTTCTAACGCTTCTTGTACTACTAACTGTCTTGCTCCAATCGCTAAAGTTCTTAACGACAAATGGGGCATCGAGTCTGGTCTAATGACTACAGTTCACGCTACTACAGCAACTCAAAAAACTGTAGATGGTCCTTCTGCTAAAGACTGGCGCGGTGGTCGTGGTGCTTCTCAAAACATCATCCCATCTTCAACTGGTGCTGCTAAAGCTGTAGGCGTTGTTCTTCCAGAACTAAACGGCCTTCTAACTGGTATGGCTTTCCGTGTACCAACTGCTAACGTTTCTGTAGTTGACCTAACTGTTAACCTAAAAGAAGCTGCATCTTACGAAGCAATCTGTGCTGCAATGAAAGAAGCTTCTGAAGGCGAAATGGCTGGCGTTCTAGGTTACACTGAAGACCAAGTTGTTTCTCAAGACTTCATCGGCGAAGTTAACACTTCAGTATTCGATGCTAAAGCTGGTGTTGCTCTAACTGACAAATTCGTTAAAGTTGTATCTTGGTACGACAACGAAATCGGTTACTCAAACAAAGTTCTAGACCTAATCGCACACATCTCTAAGTAATTACTACTTAGATAGCGTTTAGCTAGACTGTCTTTGAGAAAAGACTGAAAAGAAAAGGCGGCTCTAGAGTCGCCTTTTTTGTACCTGCGATTTATGAATCACCAAAGCCCTTGTCAGAGATGATGTTTAACAAGCGGCATATTTGTTAGGTATGAGATTCAATTCAAATACGAGAGCTCCCCTACTCGTTCCCCGAGTCCGCTCACCTCGAATTTGAATTCAATTTCCCTTAAGAAGGATTATGTAATGGATTTATCAACTCTCCCTGCTGTAGCCGTGCTTTCAGACAACGTAACGATTGTTGAACACGAAGACATAAAACTGGTTCGTGTTATTCACGAGAAAGCGAACGCTGCGATCTCTCTGTTTGGTGCACACGTGGTTTCTTACCAACCAAAGGGCCAACAAGACCTAATTTGGATGAGCCAACAAGCAAAGTTTGACGGTATAACAGCCCTACGTGGCGGCATCCCAGTATGTTGGCCATGGTTTGGCCGTATTGCTGCACCTGCACACGGTTTCGCGCGCAACAGCGAGTGGCAACTCATTGAGCACCGTGAAAGTGAAGTCGGTGTTATCGTAAGCCTAGGTTTAAGCACTAATGACAACACGCTTGCAGTATGGCCGCACCGCTTTGACGCTCGTCTTAACGTCGAAATCGGTGATGAGTTGAAAGTAACGCTAGAGGTGACAAATACTGACTCTCAACCTTGGAAGTGTTCTGGTGCACTGCACACATACCTTAATGTGGGCGATATTCACCAAGCTAAAACGACAGGCATGGGCCCTGAGTACATTGATAGCCTACAAGATGGCAAAGTGTGCCAAGGCGGTGATGAGCTTGTACTCACTGATACTATCGACCGTGTTTACACGCAGCCAGAAGCCGTTATTTCAGTCGCTGATACGAAACTTGCGCGCACACTGACTGTTGAAAACCAAGGCCACAACAGTGCAGTTCTATGGAATCCATGGGCAGAAGGCGCTGCAGGTATGGGTGACATGCAAGATGATGGCTACCTAACCATGTTATGTGTTGAATCAACCCTTCACGCTCCAAGCATCGAACAAGGTAAAGAGCTGCAACCAGGCGAAAGCCACCAGCTGATCACAACTATCGCAGCAAAATAACTCACCAGTTAAGTATTTGAGCTGACAGGGTATCTCTGTCCAATAAGCCGCTCGATTCAACAATCTATTCAAGGCCGGAATCTCTGGCCTTTTTTTGTAATTTATTCCTCACACACCCGGTCAAATCATGAGCAACTCGCTCGCTTTGTTTATTTTTTTGATAGTTAAATTAATAAATATCAAATTAATTGGCTTTATAAATAGCTAGCATGCGAAATATATATTTACAAAATGAACAATAAAGGCACGTCATGTGGAATAAATACAAGAATCAAAGTGTTGGGCTTCAATTAAAGCTAGTCACAACACTGTGTCTAGTCATCGCGTTTTCCAGTATTGCTGCACTGGTTTATCAAAATGCCTCAAATGTGCTGTTAGAAAGTACTCTCAAAGAGCACCAATCTAAAATTGAATCTATGGCTAAGACCATCGAAGGCCAATTCAATGCTTACCTTCACACAGCCGAGGTTCTAGAATCTACTTTTCGTAACGGCTACCTAGCAGGCGTATACATAGAAAACTATACGGTCGACTTCCAAGGTCATCAGGTACCAAACATTACACAGTACAGCGAAAGCTTAATCGGCGACACCAAACTCGTTGATAGCTTTACTCGTGACACAGGAGCCGTTGCCACGCTATTTGCGCCACTTGGTGATAAGTTCATTCGTGTTGCGACCTCGCTGAAAAATCCGCAAGGTGAGCGTGTGATCGGCACAACACTTGACCAGAGCCACCCAGGTTATCAAAAACTGATTAGTGGTCAGCCTTACTATGCACAGATCAAGCTCTATGGTCAGCGCTACATTACCTATTACGCACCAATCAAGGGTGCTCAAGGTGAAGTGATGGGCATCTCTTTCATCGGTCTTGCCGTAGAGCGTGCAACTCAAGATTTGTTTGCCGCTTTGAAAACCGTGAACTGGGGTGATACTGGCTATACCATCGTGCTTGATAACAACCCAGATCATTTAGGCCACTACCTATTACATCCGAAGCATACTGAAAGTGATCCTTCGATTATTGATGTGAAGGATTATGAAGGTAACAAACCGTTTTACCAGCTATTTGAACAACCGAGTGGCCTCATCAAGTACCCATTTGAGTACCAAGGCAACATAGGTGAAAAGTATCTTGTTTACACGGAGGTCGCTGGCTGGAACTGGAAGCTGCTTGGAGGCACTTTCATCAGCGAAGTAACCAAAGGCAGTCAAGAACTGCTTAAACTGATCGCTATCGTATCCTTGATTGTTGGTTCTATCACCTTCTTGATTCTAACTGTGTTTTTGAGCCGCACACTCAACCCACTGACGACCTTGAATCAATACATGAATCGCCTTGCTAAAGGTGAAGTAAGTATTGATATCCCACGCACAGCTGGAAATACCAATAACGAGATAGTTAACCTGAGTAATGGGCTATCTAACATGGCTCACCAGCTCAACAATCTAGTCGGTGAGATCCGTGGTGCGAGCGATAAAGTTGAGAGTAACTCTAGCAGTGTGGCGAGTGATGCGTCACTCAACCTCACTCAGTCTGAGCGCCAACAAGAACAAGTTGAGCAAGTTGTGACAGCTATTGAAGAGATGGCATCATCGGCGCAATCTGTTGCTCAGCAAGTCGAAAACATCGCTGAAAACGTACGTTCTGCGAATACCGATGGTCAATCAGGCTTAGAAATTGTTGAGAACGTCTGCATTGATGTTGCTCAGCTTAACGATCAACTTGACCAATCAGCGGCGGCAATTGAAAAAGTAAATACAGACAGCGAAAGCATTCAAACCGTCACTAAGATGATTGATGAGATCGCCGAGCAAACGAACCTACTAGCACTTAACGCTGCAATTGAAGCTGCGCGTGCTGGCGAGCAAGGTCGAGGTTTTGCTGTGGTTGCTGATGAAGTGAGAACGCTAGCACATCGTACACAAACGTCAGTTAAAGACGTTGTAGACATTATTACGGTTCTTAAGAGTTCAACGGACAACGCTGTACGCATGATGAATGAGAGCCAAACAAGTGCTAACTCTGTCTTAGACAAAGCGCAGGAAGCGGGTACGGCCTTGGAGTCGATTGCTGACCAGATCCATTCCATCGCTTCTCAAGCTGATGCCATTGCTGCGACTTCTGAAGAGCAAGCACACGTTACCCAAGAGATAGCAGCTAATGCGCACTCAATCAGCGAACTAAACAGAGAGAGTCGCCAAACCAGCGCACAAACATCGCAAAGTGCTACCGCGCTCCAACAGCAAGCTCAAGACCTAAAACAACAGGTCGACTTCTTCCATTAACCCCATCAAGAGCCGCATTGCGTGGCTCTTTTTATTTCGCCTAGTGCGACATTTTTGATAAACTCGCTGCCCACTTTACTAGCTGCACGAGAGCGTCATGAACTACCAGTGCCCTTTATGTCACCAATCTCTCACTCAATTTGATCGAACTTTCAAGTGTGAGAACAACCACCAATTTGATCTTGCCAAAGAGGGTTACGTCAACTTGATGCCAGCCCACCACAAGCGCTCAAAAGATCCAGGTGACAATAAAGAGATGATGCAAGCTCGTCGCCGATTCTTAGAAGGTGACCACTACAACCCAATGCGCCAAGCTGTGGTTGCTCTGTGTGAAAATGTATTACCAGTGGAAAAGCCGAATCTATTGGATATTGGCTGTGGTGAAGGCTACTACACCAATGAAATCGCTCTTAAGCTCGCGCAGCGTGAGCCGAGCATTTACGGCTTAGACATCTCTAAGGTTGCTATCCGTTATGCGGCTAAACGCTACCCAGCGGTTAACTTTTCAGTGGCATCGAGCCATAGACTACCTTTCGCTAACAACAGCTTAGACTCCGTTCTACGCATCTATGCGCCTTGTAAGGCAGAAGAGTTACAACGAACATTGAAAGAACAAGGTGTGGTAATTACAGTGACGCCTGCTGGCCGCCACCTGTATCAACTGCGTGATGCGATCTATAATGGCGTGCGACTGCATGACGAAACACCAGAAACCATCGAAGGATTTACCCTAGAGAGCCAACAGCACCTAAACTACATGATGGAGCTTTCAGGTTCGGATGCCTTTGACCTGCTTCAAATGACCCCTTTCGCTTGGAAGGCAACAGAATCATTTAAGCAAGAGTTGATGCAAAGCGATAGCTACCAGTGCGAGGCAGATTTCATGCTAAGAGTTTATCGTAAACAGAGCTAGTTGATATTAATTATCGTTTGCATTGAATTCTCTGTGAGCCTCATTTAGTATGCTTACTCTTCAAGGAGTTATTCAATGCAACGTATTTTTCTTATTGGCCTAACCGCCCTTCTCACTGCTTGTGCAAATCAGCCTTCTCAGCAGGCTCAAGGCGACAACAAAGCCGTTTTATCCCCAGTTACTACCTATTACGACTACCAATTCGCTTCTGCCAAAGGGGAGCCGATTGCGCTTAACCAACTCCCGAGTGCATTGATTGATGCCGATGTGGTTCTCATTGGTGAATGGCATACACACTCTGCTGTACATAGATTCCAGACCGACTTTCTTAAGGCACGTTTAGCTGACAGCAAAGACGTTGCCCTATCCATGGAACAGTTCACACGGCAGCACCAGAGTGTTATCGACGACTATCTTGCGGGAGAGGTCGGCGAACAAGTTCTTATGTCAGACGCGGCTGCATGGCCAAATTATCAAAGTGACTACCGCCCACTCGTGGAGCTTGCGAAGTCACAAGGTATCGACATCATCGCCGCCAATGCACCAAAGCCAGTTGTGCAGTGTATCGGCCGTAACGGAATTGATTACCTAGAAAAATTGACTCCTGAAGAGCGCCAATGGATAGCAGACGACGTCAATACTAGTGACAGCCCTTATAAAGAAAAATTCATGGCTTCCATGCACCACGGCACACCTGAACAAACAGAAAAACAATTTGCCGCTCAAGTGACCTGGGATGAAACCATGGCAGATTCGATTGTGAAATACCTAGATGAAAATCCAGATAAACAAGTCATTCACGTCGCGGGCAAATTTCATACAGAACAAGGCTTAGGAACTGCCGCCTCTATTTTACGTCGCAATGCCGATCTGAATGTAGTGGTCATCACTCCTGTCGAATCATTGAGTGATTCTAGCGAAGACTACCAACTGCAAGTTCTGTCTCCACCAACACGCTACGTTAAACAAGAAAATCGTATGAAAGCGTACAAGAAACTGTCGCATCGAGGCAAAGGCTTAGAGTGCAAATAGCCCACGAATAACACAACCACGTAGTTCAACCTGATTGAGTATCGGCACAACTATTGCTTATTAATTAGGCAAGCCTAAATAGAGTAGCAAAACATCACCTCGGTGATTAATTACACAAGTTTTTCACTGCTCGGCCGATACTCTATTTAAGGTGCAACTACGGAGAGTGTTATGACGCCTGTTACCAACAATGCGACTCAAACTTATAGCCCGGCGAAGATTCAGCCGACAAAAGGTGCGCCTGTACCTTCAGAGCCTGCGCCACTTAAGGTTGAGAAAAATACCGTTAAGCTGTCTGATGAAGGAAAAGCGCTACTAGTCGCCCTGCAACAGATAGATAAAGAAGCCAAGAAAATCGAAGCTGAAAACGAAACCGTTGGTGATAAGGTTGAATCTTTTGCCCATGGCGCACTCGGAATGGATCATCCAGACAAAATTGAAGAAGAGGAAGATGGCTCATACTCGGCGGGGCAATATCTGTCCGCAGCGGTAACCATTGGCGGCATACTGCTTGCCTTAGTCTAGCGAGTCACCGAACCACTCTTTACTGGCATCACTTTACAGATTTATCGTTACGACAACATTCCTGATTTGTTCTAAAAAACGACTTCACACCATAATTCTGGTCTCATTATTATGGAATAAAGCTCGTGAAAAACTCCTTTGCGCTTATTGATAAGCCCACCTTTTTCGGTGCCATTGCACTGCTACTCACGATTGTGTTTCCGCTGATCATGTTCCCTGCGCAAGGGGCAGAATGGATTGCGATCGCGAAAACCTTCATGACCGACAAACTCGGTTTCCTCTATCTAACACTTGGCTTAGCGGCCTGTGCTTTCATGGTTTATGTCGTATTCAGTGACATGGGCCAGATCAAGCTGGGTGAAGCCGATGAAGAGCCAGAGTTTGCCACTGCTTCTTGGGCTGCCATGCTATTTTGTGGCGGCATCGGTGCCAGTATTCTTTACTGGGGCTGTATCGAATGGGCCTACTACTACCAATCACCACCATTCCAACTTGAGCCTGGCAGCGAAGAAGCAGTTCGCTGGGCGGCGACCTATGGGCTATTCCACTGGGGACCAATCGCATGGTCTATCTATTTGATCCCAGCTTTGCCGATCGCTTACTTCTTCTATGTGCGTAAACAGCCGGTTCTAAAGATCTCAAGTGCATTGATGCCGGTTCTTGGCGAACACCGCAGTAAAGGCACACCAGGTAAAATCGTTGATGTTCTATTTATCTTTGGCCTCTTAGGCGGCGCGGCAACCACGCTTGGTCTAGCGGCTCCTCTTATCACCGAAGGTTTAAATCACCTATTCGGTTTGCCAAAGAACACCCTAACTCAAGCGGGCGTATTGCTGATCTGTACCGCGATTTTTGCCTACTCCTCCTACGCGGGCCTAGAGAAAGGCATCAAGATCCTCAGCAACATCAACTTCTGGGGTGCGATGGGTCTACTTGCATTTGTGCTTGTTGCAGGTCCAACCATCTTTATGTTGGAAACCGGCCTAGATTCAATTGGTCGCTTACTCTCTAATTTCTTTGTAATGGCAACTTGGGCTGAACCTTTTGGGGGCTACGGTACATTTGAAAATACTCATTTCCCGCAAGATTGGACCATCTTCTACTGGGCATGGTGGCTAGTATTCGCACCGAGTATGGGTTTGTTCGTTGCACGTATCTCCCGTGGTCGCACAATTAAACAGATGGTGACAGGTTCGATCTTCTTTGGATCTTTGGGTTGTTTCCTATTCTTCATGATTTTGGGTAACTACGGCCTGTCATTGCAACTGTCTGGAGACTTAGATGTAGTGGCTGTACTCAACGAGCATGGCGCAACCAAAGCGATCTTCTCGATGCTTGACCAACTACCAATGAGCACACTGGTTATCGCGGTATTTACGCTGTTGTGTATTATCTTCACGGCAACGACTTTTGACTCTATCTCATACATCTTGGCGTCGGTAGTACAAAACAACGTGACAGAAGAGCCTATGCGTTGGAACCGCATGTTCTGGGCATTTACACTGTCATTTCTGCCAACGATTTTGATGTTCTTGGGCGGTTTAAGCACACTTCAAACTGCAGCTATCGTGGGTGGCCTACCGCTACTAGGAATTTCGGTTATGTTGATGGTTTCTGCTGTTCGTGCGACCAGTCTCGACCTACGCCATCAAGATGACTACATCGAGCCAACAATCAACATCGAAGAACTGCCAGACATGGACCCATGGTCCGCTGAAGGTATGGCACTGGCTCAGTTTGAGAAAGTAAAAGATGCTGCTCAAGACGCGGCCGAGCTAGAACGCTCTGCTTACAAAGCGCTGGCAGATGTGAAGAAAGAGATTCGAGCATATGTTCTTGAACAAGGCTCTCAGATGGAAACGCATGAATTACCGGAAGAGTTGCAGCAAGCATTGGAACTTGCAGAAAGCAACTTAACCGCAGCACAAGCGAAGAAACTTGAGTTGTCCGAACAGGCACAGAAAGCTCGTAGTGCGTTCAATCAAGTGGTTGCAGAACTACCACTTAATTGACCTTAGCCATGACGATGTCCACTTGCTTGGACCCTCCTAACTAAGCAAAAGGCTCACAGAGATGTGAGCCTTTTTTTCATTCTTTTATTCGCGATTAATCGACACTAAGCGCGATTTGGGTGGTTGATGATGTGGTCTTCCCAATCAACAACATCAATCTCATACACTACTTTATTGCGTACACTTTCACCCGCAGCGTGCATTGCAGATTTAGAGCCAGTGATCAGTGGGTGCCATTCTGGCAGTGGCTTCTCTTCTGACAATAGTCGATAAGCGCATGTGTCAGGAAGCCAGTGAAACTCATCAATCTTGTCACGAGTTAACTTCAAACACTCTTCACCTGAGCTAAAACGATTTGGGTAATCCTTACAAGAACACGTCTTACTGTTTAACCAGCTACATGCCACGTTGGTGTAGTACACTTCGTCGCTATCTTCATCCATTAATTTGTGCAGGCAACATTTGCCGCAACCATCACAAAGCGATTCCCACTCTTGCTCGGTCATCTGTTCTAGTGATTTTTCTTGCCAAAATGGACTGGTCATAATAGGACTTCTTACTCTTTTACTGGGGTGCGTGTTATACCGCTAGCCCACAAAAAGTTCAAGGATAAAAAGTGTTCAGGGATTAATCACAGACAAAAGCTGCCACAAGCGATAATTTTTGCTACTATCGCGCCCCCTGTTTTGACTGAGTATAAATTGATGGAATGTCGTCTAGGTTGTGGTGCCTGCTGTATTGCACCAAGTATTACATCTGCTATTCCTGGTATGCCAAATGGCAAGCCTGCTGGCGTTCGCTGTATTCAGCTCAATGAACAGAATCTATGCAAACTATTCGGACAGCCGGAACGCCCAAAAGTGTGTCACCAATTTAAAGCGTGTCCAATCATTTGTGGCAAAACAAACCAAGAAGCGCTCGACAATATCACTGAACTCGAAGCCATCACATAGCCTCTGTCTCAATAAAATTGTTAGCTCATGAACAAAAAAGCCGCTGACTTTCTAGATAAGAGAGTAAGCGGCTTAGATTAGATTTTGTGTCGACCCAATAGTGAGTGAGACAGCGTGGTGCCATCCACCAGCTCTAGCTCGCCACCAACGGGAACACCATGAGCTATTCGGCTAGCGTTCACTTCATGAGCGCTACACAACTCAGCAATATAGTGAGCTGTTGCTTCGCCTTCCACCGTTGGGTTGGTTGCAAGAATCACTTCTGCAATATCGCCACGGCGTAAACGGTAATCCAAAACATCGAGGCCGATATCGCTAGGGCCAATGCCATCAAGCGGTGATAGGTGTCCCATCAAAACGAAGTAACGGCCAGAGTACTGACCTGTCGCCTCAATTGCTGCGATGTCTGCAGGGCTTTCAACCACACATATTTGACCATTTTCCTGACGTTTGGGGTTGGTACAAATATGACAAACATCTTCTTCTGTAAAAGTACGACACTCACTACAGTGGCCAATTTCCGTCATCGCTTGACCAAGCGCCTCAGCCAATTGCAGGCCGCCTTTTCTATCGCGCTGTAACAAATGAAAGGCCATACGCTGCGCCGACTTGGGGCCAACCCCAGGTAGACAACGTAAGGCCTCCATCAAATGCTCCAGCATATGACTGGTACGCATTATTTAACCATTTCAGTTTTTAATTCACGATGCACTTAGCGCATCATTGAGAAAAACGAATTAGAAAGGCATCTTCATACCTGGTGGAAGTTGCATACCACCAGTTACGCCAGCCATTTTCTCTTTTTGAGTCTCTTCAACACGACGAGCTGCATCGTTGAATGCCGCAGCGATAAGATCTTCAAGCATCTCTTTATCGTCTTCCATTAGGCTTTCATCGATATCAACGCGACGCACACTGTGGCTACCAGTGATCGTTACTTTTACTAGGCCAGCACCAGATTCACCGGTTACTTCCATATTTGCGATTTCTTCTTGAAGCTTTTGCATGCGATCTTGCATTTGCTGGGCTTGCTTCATTAGGTTGCCCATACCACCTTTACCAAACATGATAATCTCTCTGGTCTAATTGGTTATAAAATACATTAAGCAATAACTGACTTAATGGGGGTTGAACCGTTCTGATTCAACCCTACGATACTGTTAATGTGACGAAGGACATATTGCCTATGACCACATTCGCGGTGACTAAATTGGACGAACACTGTCTCTGTCCAGCTCAGCAGCAAAGCGCTTTTCAATGAACTGGACATTGGCATCATTCTCAAGGCTGGTGAAAGCATCTTTCAACTTACCTTGATACAGCCTCTCACGTAATTCTAGTGGCGTTTCGCCTGATTCGCCGATCTCAACACTTAAATGGCACTCTTCACCTAGTACAGTATTCAGTGATTGCAGTAATTCACTCTGCGCTTTGTCGGTATTCAAGTGTGCTTGTGTTGGTCGTAGCATCAGACTAATTGACGTGCCGTTTTTACTGAACACGGAATTCAGTGCCAACTGCTCGACAAGTTTCGCCGTTTCAAGCTTTTGTATGGTTGCCGACCATTCATCTTGAGCGATCGACTCATGCAACAGCTTTTCAGTCATCTCAGGTGTTTTAACGTGCTCTAACGCGCGTCTTATCTGAGTAGGTGTTAGCTCTTTTGAGACCTCTTTTACTACAGGTTTAGACGGTTTCCAACGATAAGGTTCATTATCATCGGTTACATTTTGTGTCGATGCTGCAGGGAGAGAAGTTGGCGACACCCGCTCAGAACCACCGTGTTGCTGAGCAACTCGGTCGAGAACTGAAGTTTTAGCTGGTGTCGCTTTAGCCTTTTTTGGTGCACTGCCTCTTGCGTCTGGTGTTGCACCTTTACGTTGAGAACGTAACTGATGACGTAACCCGCTAACAGGTGATGCAGGACGCTCAGAAGCCGGCGCAAGCTGACTTTGTGCTACAAGTTGGCTTGGAGCAGGTGTTGCAGGTTGCTGGCTCATTGGCGCAGCAGGAGCGCCATACTGCCCATGATCATCATACGCCGGAGGCATATCCTGTGGGCCACCCATATAACCAGAGTCAGGATACCCTTGAGGCTCTGAGTATTGTGGTGCGCTCGGTTGGCCGTAACCTTGCGGTGGCATAGAGCTTGGCATTGGCTGCCCTGTTGGCGCCTGTTGTTGAGGTGTAGCCATTGGCTGAGCCTGATTCATAGGCTGCGCCGGGTTAGCAGGTTGCGTAGCTTGTGTTGGTGCTACTTTGGAAGCACTTGTCGCTTTCGACTCCGCAGGCTCAGTCGAGATAGCGCTTGACGATATCTCTGCAGCGGGGCGGAATGCCAACATTCTCAGAACAACCATCTCAATACCAACTCGAGCCGTTGGTGAAAGAGGCAGGTCTTCGCGCCCTTTAAGCACGATCTGATAATAGAGCTGCACGTCTTGCGGGCTGAGTGCTTGTGCAAGGAGTTCTATCTTTTCAGCATCTGGCTGAGCTTTATCTAACGAAGCTGGTAGAGCCTGATACATAGCCAATCGATGCAGTTGAGTCGCCAACTGATTCAATAGGCCATCCCATTCGACACCGTTCTCAGCTAGTGCTTGGATACACGCCATTGCAGTTTGTGGCTGCTTACTGCTGATAGCCTCAAGCAGGTGAATCGCTTGATCAGTATCTAGCGTACCCAGCATATGGGAAACAATGTCAGTTGCTACATTGCCGTTACCCAATGCAATTGCCTGATCGGTTAAGCTCAACGCATCACGCATACTACCATCAGCAGCGTGCGCTATCATTCCCAGAGCGCGAGACTCAGTCGTCACCTTCTCTTCTTCAAGAATGTGATCAAGCTGCTCGTGGATGTTATCAACGCTGATAGGCTTCAAATGGAACTGCAGGCAGCGAGACAAAATTGTCACAGGCAGCTTCTGAGGATCCGTTGTTGCCAATAAGAATTTCACGTACTCAGGCGGCTCTTCTAAGGTTTTTAGAAGGGCATTAAAACTGTGCCTAGAAAGCATGTGAACTTCATCGATAAGGTAAACCTTAAAGCGACCACGAGCAGGCTTGTATTGAACGTTGTCCAATAGCTCACGTGTGTCTTCAACTTTGGTTCGAGACGCCGCATCGATTTCTAGGAGATCAACAAAGCGACCTTCGTCGATCTCTTTACAGGTTGCACACTCACCACAAGGTGTAGAGGTAATGCCTGTTTCACAGTTTAGCCCCTTAGCAAACAAGCGGCCGATGGTCGTTTTACCGACACCTCGAGTACCGCTAAACAGATATGCATGGTGCAACCTGTTTTGGCTAAGTGCATTCTCTAAAGCTGTTAAAACATGGGCTTGACCAACGACTTCTTTAAACTTCGTTGGTCGCCATTTTCGCGCTAACGCTAGATAGCTCATGAATAATTCCGAAAGGATTAATGACCGTCAAATTCGCAGATGCTGAACACTTCAAGGCCTAGACCTTCTAAGCGCTTGTCACCGCCAATTTCAGGAAGATTAATAACAAAGGCTGCGTGGTCTACAACACCACCAAGCTGACGAATCAGTTTAGTTGTTGCTTCAATAGTACCACCTGTTGCCAATAGGTCATCGACCATCAACACTTTATCGCCTTCAGAGATCGCGTCAGTGTGGATCTCAAGCGTATCTGTACCGTACTCAAGCTCATACGACTGTGCCACAGTTTGGCGTGGTAGCTTGCCTGGCTTACGAACAGGAACAAAACCAACACCCAGCTCGAGCGCTAAAGGCGCACCAAATAGGAAACCGCGTGCTTCCGTACCAACTACTTTAGTGAAGCCCATATCTTTGTAGGTATCCACTAGCAGTTCGATCGTCGCTTTGTACGCAGCCGGGTCTTCCATAAGGCTGGTTACGTCACGAAATAGAATGCCCGCTTTTGGGTAATCAGGAATGCTTTTGATGCTTGATTTGATCAGAGCGATTTTTTCTGTGTTCATAATAGTGATGCACTTCATTAGGCCGCTTTCCCAACATCAATCAACGCCATCGTCGTTACTAATTTTGCTTGAGAAAGGCTTGGTTGGTTTTCATTGCAATCAGAGTCATAACTCTGATGCTGAAAAAATAAACGCCCGCTATAAGTCAGCAGGCACACTGGCTTAATGTTAGTGATTTTCTTTGCTGTCAGCAACTAACTCATGGGTCGGAAGGCGAATAAACCATGTGAGAAGAATAGCAAGTACAACAATTAAGAACACTTTTACCCATACAATAGGTGCAAAGTAGATAGAGAGTGAAAAGCTAAGAAGAATAAATAACACACCACGACTTTTAACGCGTTTAGTTACCGCACCATGTTCATACCAGTTGGTGAGTAGAGGGCCAAGTGTTGGGTGTTGATGCATCCAACGATGTAGACGCGGGCTACTTCGCATAAAACAAGCACTTGCTAGCAGCAAAAAAGGTGTTGTTGGCAGTAGAGGTAAAACGATGCCTAGAAAAGCGAGGATGATGCAGAGGCCACCAGCGAGGTTCAGGCTAAGAACTTTGATGCTAATTGTGACCTCCAGAAGTCTTTAAAATGTCGCGTAACCATTGAAAACGCGGTAAAGCGTTAGGGTTGCTGGTAGTAGCGGAATCGCTGCAAACGTTAATAAAAATCCTAAAAAGTAGAATACATTAAACGGGTCTTTAAAATCTTGATTATCTGCCATGATTACTTCTTTCTTACAAAATTAACGCTAGACCCAGATAATTTTTGCTAAATGACACTCAACAAAAAAGGTATAGCCACACAATTTTGCAACTATACCTTAATAAAACACCTACAAATACCAAGCAACTGTAGGGTTAATCTCCACCGCCTTGATGCAAATCGAGGCTAAAACTGGCTGAACCTAAAAGGCTCAAAGAGAGCTGACAACCTGTCTCTATCGGCAACCTATCGGTAATGAAATTCTTCTTGCAGTTGTCGCCCAACCTCTGCCCTGCGGCAATATGTTGATTGATAAGGCCGTTTGACCACTGCCCATCCAATCCTGCTGGCAAAATCGAAATCGTGCCTTCAGCTAGGTTAGCGACACCAAACAGTGCATTCACCGGGGTCGCACACTGTGAACATTGAATGCCCTTCTCCAAAATCTCCGCCATATCTTTTAGATCGGCACTGAAACTTTGCAGATTTCTAACGTAATCGTGGAACAGAGCTCTCACTAACAAAGTGGTGGCCGCCCCACCCTCAGATGACGATGAAGAATCCACAAGATAAAACGCAAACTGCCCATTCATTAACCAAGCATAATCAAACACCAAGGGCATCATCTCTGTTGACTGCAACAGACGATAGCTGCTGCGCCAAGTGCCTTGGCTGGTGTCTTTATCCGGTAACAACGCATGCAGCAAATCTCGCGCAGCGCTCGGGTTATTCTGTAAATAATTCAGGTGCCAATGCAGTTCTTGATCTTCGGGTATCTCACCGCCATCATCGACACTGAACCATTGGCTCGAAAAATCCCTTTGATTATTCATATTATCAAAGGAGTCTTTCAGGGTATTTTCTATGGCACTGCCCAAGTGGTTTGGATCTTCCAGCGGCTTGGGCAAGAAATCTTTAATACCAAAGCGCAGTGCTTTAGCAACATCTGACATTTCATCAGTTGCGGAAACCACAATCATAGGCAGTGATGGGTATTCGAGACTTAACTCTTCTACGAGCTCGATACCATCGAGTATCGGCATAGAGAGATCACACACGATGAGATCGGGTGCTGCGTCGCGTAATTTTTGAAGTGCGTCTAAGCCGTTTTCAGCTTCAACCACACGGTAACCGACAGCATCCAAGTATGCTGAAGTTATGCGGCGAAAAATGGGGTCATCATCAACCAACATAATGCATTTTTGGTTGAGCGCTTCCTGTGCCGAGGTCGTAACGGGCTGACTGTGAGTTTTATACATACTCATTAACCTCACAAAACAAAGTCGATTTATTATTGTTATCTGTTCTAAGAACTCTTTATCAAACTTAGTAATAAAATGGTGAATACACAAATTTACCAACTTTACTGGTAATTGCCATCAGGGATTGGAATACTTGTAAATAGTGCAACAAGTTGACGTGACGCAAACTTTGTTCTCAGTGTTACGTATAAATTAAGTGAGTTTGTAAACAAATGTGTCTGGATTTATGAAATTAGATGATTTAAACCTGTTTCGATTAGTCGTCGAAAATGGGAGCTACACCGCAACATCACGCAAGACTATGATTCCGGTTGCGACGATCACACGACGTATTCAAGCTTTGGAAGACTCTCTAAACCTGAGGCTTCTCAACAGACATGCGCGTAAACTTTCATTGACAGAGGCTGGCGAGCGTTTTTTCAATGAGTGCTCACCATTACTACAACGTTTGGCATCGACTGCCGAAGAACTGACTGATGTCTGCAAGGGCGCATCAGGTAAAATCCGTATTTCTGCACCATCAAACCTGACCAAGCGAATGATGATGCCGATGTTCAGCGACTTCATGAGTCAATACCCAGATATCAACATTGAGCTGATGATGAACAACCAAGCTGACCAACTCGACCCGACCGAATGGGACGTTATTTTCCGTGTTGGCCCGCAGCGAGACTCTAGTCTTATTGCTCGTAAGATCAGCGAAGTTAAGGACATACTTGTAGCAAGTCCTGATTATTTAGCGAAAAACCCAGCCCCTACCCACGCGGAAGAGTTGGCTAACCACTCACTTCTCAAAGGCTACCCTTTAATTAAATGGCAGCTAAGCAACTCTAACGATGAGAGCGTTGTGAACACTGAGAAAGGCCGCTTTAATGCTAACGCGTTAAACGTGGTAAGACAGGCATGTTCAGAAGGCTTAGGCATCACTCTAATGCCAGATGTTATGATCCGTGAGTACATTGAAGATGGCAGTTTAGTACGAGTGTTAGATGATTGGAGTGCTAACCCGAGAGACATTTATATGCTCTATAACCACAAAGATCACCTACCAGAAAAAGTGCGCCTATTTATCGATTTTGTGATCGCGTACCACATTCACTAAGCACGACATTCTGCTTACCCCATAAAAAAACCAGAGCCGATGCTCTGGTTTTTAGTATTTGTTTTGCTGAGAAAGCGATAAATTCACCTACACAACTGTGAATAAAGCTTACGCACCTTCGTTGTGTAGTTCGAGGTTTGCTAAATCCTGCTGAATCTCACGCTGAATCTTTGAATCATCGTTACGCAATGCATCTAGGAAATCTAGGTACTTCTGGTCGATGTCACCTGTAACGTACTCACCGTTGAATACTGAAGTATCAAACTGAGTAATGTCTTGGTTGCCTTGACCTACCGCTTCAATCAAATCATCCAGTTTTTGGAAGATAAGCGCGTCTGCACCGATTTGGTCACAGATAGTTTGATTGTCACGACCGTGCGCAATCAACTCGTTTGCACTTGGCATATCGATGCCGTAAACATTCGGGAAACGTACTTCTGGTGCAGCTGAAACCATGTAAACTTTATTAGCACCTGAATCTCGAGCCATCTCAATGATCTGTTCAGATGTTGTACCACGAACAATAGAGTCATCTACTAGAAGTACGTTCTTGCCTTTGAACTCAGAGCGAATCGCATTAAGTTTACGACGAACAGACTTCTTACGTTGTTGTTGACCCGGCATGATGAAAGTACGACCAACGTAACGGTTCTTCACGAAGCCTTGGCGGTATGGCTTATCGATCGCCTGAGCAATGCGTAGAGCAATGTCATTCGATGTTTCAGGGATTGGGATAACCACGTCGATATCAAGGTCTGAGTACTCGTCTTTGATACGACGGCCTAGTGCTTCACCCATCTCAACACGTGCGCTGTAGACCGAGATCTTGTCGATGAAAGAATCTGGGCGTGCAAAGTAAACGAATTCGAAAATACAAGGGTTCAGTTTTGGATTGTCAGCACACTGCTTGGTAAACAGCTCACCTTCAAACGTAGCGTAGATAGCCTCGCCCGGTGCAACGTCGCGCACAAAATCGAAACCAACCGCATCAAGCGCTACCGACTCAGAAGCAACCATGTACTCAGTACGACCATTAACTTCACGCTTACCAAGACACAGTGGGCGGATACCGTTTGGATCGCGGAAAGCAATCATACCGTGGCCGATGATCATTGCTGTTACTGCGTAAGCGCCACGAATGGTGCGGTGTACATTAGCCACTGCGCGGAACACATCATCAGACGTTACGTTACCTTTCACAGTATCGATCTCGTGAGCCAGTACATTTAGCAGTACTTCAGAATCTGATGTTGTGTTTACGTGACGACGGTCTTTTTCAAACAGCTTCTCACGAACTTCGTTTGCGTTCGTTAGGTTGCCGTTGTGAGCTAGGGTAATGCCAAATGGCGAGTTTACGTAGAAAGGTTGAGCTTCAGAAGCGCTAGAGCTACCTGCTGTTGGGTAACGAACGTGACCGATACCAACATCACCTTGGAGGCGTTGCATGTGTTTAGCTTCGAAAACATCTTTAACTAAACCGTTCGCCTTACGCAGACGAAAACGATTGCTTTCTATGGTACAAATACCAGCGGCATCTTGGCCACGATGCTGCAATACCGTTAAAGCGTCATAAATTGACTGGTTTACAGGTGTTGAACCCACGATTCCAACAATACCACACATGTCCTAATCCTCGATTTTCGACATTAACTGGCGCTAAAGCGCGCCAGATAAGAAACTTGATGTTGCTTGTAAATGCTCGAAGAACGGTGCAATGATTCGACTGAATTCAGGAACCAACTGCGAGTTCTTCCACCACTCAGAACTTGGGAATGCAGTAAACGCATCCATAAAAAACAGCACAGCTGACACAATCAGAACACCACGTAAACCGCCAAAGACGATACCCAGGATTCTATCTGTACCAGACAAGCCTGTTTTCTGTACTAGCTGTCCAATCACGTAATTGATTAACGCGCCGACAACCAGAGTCGAAACAAACAGTGCTGCTATCGCGGCGCCATTTCGAAACATGTCATCTTCGATATTTGTAAAGTAAACCGCCAATTTGGCGTAATACTGGCTGGCGATAAAAAACGCACCAAACCAAATAACGAGTGACAATGCTTCCTTAGCAAAACCACGAACTAAACTGATCAAAGCTGAAAAGCCGATCACCCCTAAAATGACAAAATCTAACCAATTCATGAATTCTTCATCTTAAGTTGGCGCGCATTTTAACAGAAAAAATGCCGACGCAAACGTTTTCTTATGGATTTAACGGTTTAAATTTGAGCAATTGGCCTTTTGAACCAGTAATTTTTTCTAATTCCTTAATTTGACGCTCAAGTTTGGATTTAGAGATATCTGGGCCAATTATTACTCGCGTAAATGTTTTTTCTTGCTTGGTATGAGCTTGATAACCACGCTTTTGCAGATCCTTCACAACGTTCTTAGCGTTGTCTGCATTTTTCAATGCCATTAATTGGATGATCCACGCGCTATCTTGATACTCATTCTTCTCAGTCACCGGCTTGATAGCAATCTCGACATTATCATCGACTTTGTTCTCTTTGCTGGCTGTGACTGTTTCTGGCTGTGACGACTCTTGTACAATCGCTTCTACTGGAGAATCAGGTAGCGCAATTTCGTCTTCGACAGGATCAAGCACCTCAAACACTTCAACATCACCTTCAAGTTCAGGTTTAATTGGAATGCTTGCAAACTCCTCTTTGTAGTGAAGCTTTTTGCCATCCAGTACATCCGGAAGAACAATAACGCCCACGGCCACCAAAATAATGGTGCCCACTAAGCGGCTTTGGAATTTACTTGCCATTTAGTTTCCTTTTGTTTGCCAATGCTCCAGTACTTCACCCACCGTATGGAATGAACCCACAACAAGAATCACTTCGTCTTCGCTTACAGTAGATAGAGCCGCCTCAAATGCCTCTACAGGCGATGAGTACTCTGTTGTGCCATTTGGTAGGCTTTCACATAGCTCTGCTGCTTTCGCTGCTCTTGGGCCTTGCAGTGATGCTGGATACCAATGCTGAGCAATTGGAGCAAGTACATCTAGCGTGGCAGGAATATCTTTGTCGTGCAGCATAGCCACCACCACATGCAGTGTTTTACCTGCATACTGTTGACCAACTTGCTTTACAAAATATTCAGCCGAATGCGGGTTGTGTGCCACATCTAAAACGATTGTTGGCTTATCACTGATCTTCTGCATGCGACCAGGAAGTTGAGCGTTCTTGAGGCCGTTTACAACATTAACATCACTGATGTCGAGTTCTGATGTGCCAAGTGCCATCAACGCGGTTGCAGCATTCGGTAGTGGCAAGCTTGGAATTGGTAGCTGTTCTAGCTGGAATGCACCGCTGTGCCAGTTCCAAGTGTCACCCGTCACTTCATATGTGTATTGAATGCCAACTTGGTAGAACTCAGCTTGAATATCGTCTGCGTGTGCAGCGACGGTTGCTGGCGGCTTAGGTTGGCCACAGATTGCAGGTTTACCACTACGGTAGATACCGGCTTTCTCAAAACCAATCACGTTAATATCATCACCCAGCCAGTCAACATGATCGACCGCTAAACTCGTGATAACAGAAACGTCATGGTCAACGACATTGGTCGCATCGAGACGCCCGCCGAGACCCACTTCTAAAAGTACCACATCAACGTTTTCAACTTGGAAGGCACGTAGAGCAGCTAAAGTACCGTACTCGAAAAAGCTTAAGCTAATTTCGCCACGTTCTTTCTCAATGAAATCGAAAGAGTCGACCAGTTGTTGATCAGAAAGGTCTTGCCCATTAATACGGACACGCTCGTTGTAACGAATCAGGTGTGGAGAGCTGTATACGCCAACTGAGTAGCCAGCATCAAGAAGAATCGCTTCCATCAAAGCACATGTTGAGCCTTTGCCGTTCGTCCCAGCAACAGTGATCACATGCTTAGCAGGTTTGGTGAGATTGGATTTCTGTGCGACAGCTTGAACACGGTCTAATCCGAGGTCGATCGCACTGGTGTGAATGTTTGTTAAATAATCAAGCCACATCTCGAGAGAGGATGTGGCTTGAGGAATAGGTTGTTGACTCATCTAACTCATAACCATATGTAAGTAGGTTTGTTAGATGGTACTTTACCCTTTTTCTGGCGCTTCTGGTACTTCATAAGTAGCTTCATTCGGTGAATCGTTCACAGAAACTACTAATGGTGAAGGCTGGTTAGTCATTTTCGCGATTAGGCTACCTACGCGCTGACGCATATCACGACGATCTACGATCATATCGATAGCACCATGCTCTAGTAGGAACTCACTGCGTTGGAAACCTTCAGGTAGGTCTTCACGTACAGTCTGCTCGATAACACGGCGACCAGCAAAACCGATAAGTGCTTTCGGCTCACCGATGTTCACGTCACCTAGCATCGCTAGACTTGCTGAAACACCACCCATTGTTGGGTCTGTCATTACAGAGATAAATGGTAGGCCTTTCGCAGAAAGACGCTCTAGAGCTGCACTGGTTTTTGCCATCTGCATAAGAGACATCAGTGCTTCTTGCATACGAGCACCGCCACTAGCAGAGAAACAAACTAGACCACAGTTGTTCTCGATAGCTGCGTCAACCGCACGAACGAAACGAGCACCCACAACCGAACCCATTGATCCGCCCATGAATGAGAATTCAAATGCACAAGCAACGATAGGTAGACCTAGCAGCTCACCTTTCATTGCAACAAGTGCGTCTGTTTCACCACTGCCCTTTTGAGCAGAAGAGATACGCTCTTTATAGCGCTTTGAATCTTTGAATTTTAGCTTATCTTGTGGCTCTAACTCAGAACCTAGCTCGACGCGCTCACCTTCATCTAAGAAAGTTTCTAAACGACGACGCGCTTTCATACGCATGTGATGGTCACATTTTGGACATACTTCTAGGTTACGCTCTAGTTCAGCATGGTAAAGAACCTGCTCACAAGAAGTACATTTAGTCCAAACACCCTCAGGGATAGACGCTTTACGAGAAGTTACGATGTTGCTTTTTTCTAAAATCTTTTCAAGCCAACTCATGGAAGACCTTTTCTTTCGATTCTTCCGCCTAATTGCGAAAGAAATAAATTTGGGAATTATGCGAGGAGATTAAAGCACATAAAACAGCAAGTGTAGATAAAAAACTGGTTGTACCTATTTTCATGAGCTATTTTACGCACGATTTCGCAATATTTTTTGAACCTAAGTCCCACATTTAGTTCAAATTATCAGGTAAAAACAGCGGGCCGATTGGCTCTCTTGGAAGCTCAAAGTGTGCAGGATAATCCACATCAATCAAATAGAGACCTTCAGCCTTAGCAGTAGCACCAGCTAGCTTTCTATCTTTGGCTTCAAGCAACCACTTAATCCATTCCGGCTTTTGCTCACCTTTACCGACAGCAATCAAGCTGCCCGTGATATTACGCACCATGTGATGCACAAATGCATTGGCTTTAATATCGATGACAATATAGTGTCCATGGCGAGTAACGTTGAGGTGGATTAGATTGCGCCAAGGGCTATGGGACTGACAATGCGTTGCACGGAATGAAGTGAAATCATTTTCGCCCAGTAAGTACTGCCCTGCTTCATGCATTTTCTTTTCATCAAGTTCACCGTGGTAGTGGCTCACGCCTGAATTCAAGATTCCCGGGCGAAGTGCATGATTGAATATCACGTAGCGGTAGCGACGCGCTGTTGCAGAGAAACGAGCGTGAAAATCTTCAGGTACCTCTTTTGCCCAACGAACCGCAATATCTTTGGGCATGTTTGCATTAGCACCCATTGTCCATGCCACCATTTTACGGTTTACATTGGTTTCAAAGTGAACGACCTGCCCTGTACCGTGTACGCCTGCGTCTGTTCGACCTGCACATTGCACTTCAACTGGGTGGTTTGCGACAACCGAAAGCGCCTTTTCCAAAGATTCTTGGACACTCTTTACGTCACGTTGGCGTTGCCAACCAAAATAGTGGGTACCATCATATTCAATACCTAAAGCAATTTTCATGTTTTTGTTCTCTTTGAAAATGGGGCTCGAAGTATATACGCAAAAGGAGCGTATCCCAAATCGCTTGACGGAAAACTACCGATAAAAAAAG
Source organism: Vibrio sp. D420a (assembly GCF_030248625.1). Taxonomy (NCBI): domain Bacteria; kingdom Pseudomonadati; phylum Pseudomonadota; class Gammaproteobacteria; order Vibrionales; family Vibrionaceae; genus Vibrio; species Vibrio sp. D420a. Next base: position 118,809 of record NZ_JAHGAN010000027.1, read on the forward strand.
AGAGCCGTGTATCTGGCTCTCTTCTCATTTTCTTGGCTTAGCGTCCGTTTAACGTATCAATTAAGTTTTTAGCTTCTCGACGAATTTCATCAGAACCATCAACAATGGCCTCTTCTAACAACTTAATCGCACCTTGCGGATCGCTCATCTCAATGTAGATCTTAGCAAGATCTAGCTTACCTGCAGCTTCAGCATTGCTATCGACATCATAATTACCGATATCGCCAATTACATCTGGGAACTCGTTCAGGCCAACATCTAGCTTGAGTTCTTCCTCATCAGGGTTCACCATCTCGCCGTCTTCTTGCTCTACCTGAGCCATCAGTTCATCAATAGTCATGAACTGTTGCTCTTTTTCAGCCGTTGCTTCGAGCAGTTGGTCTTGCGCACCCCAGTTCTCTTCTTTGATTTGAGGCTCTGGTTGATGCTTAGCCGATTCCCAAATCTCTTGCTGGTCATCAGGCATTTCATGAGATAGGCTCGATTGCTGTTCAGGCTCTAAGCTGAAACCTTTCCAATCTTCGCCACCCACTTCCAACATTGCATCAATATCAAGACCTGCGCTATCGATAGCGGTGTTGTCCATTGGCTGGTCGAACATAGAGTCAACCGAGTCTTGTACATCTTCAGACAGCAACTCAGCTAATGCTGATTCATCGAACTCGTCAAAACCCTCTAATGGTTCATCTTGAGTAACTGGCGATGATGGTTGTCCTGCTTCAGGCTGATGCGGCGTAATCTCATCATTTGCAAAGCTATTCGCTCCAGAGAAAAGATCATGCAGTGCATCTTGCTCTTCCGCTTGCGCGCCGTATGTATTAAGTGGCTCACCAATTTCAGAAAACGCATCGCTAAGCGCTTCATCTTCTCCATACTCAGGTAGCTTACTTTCATCAAGCTCCGCACCCAGCTCAAGAGGGACAGGCTCAGATTGCTCCAGTTCGATGTCATCCAACACCGCATCTGCTTTTGCACTCTCTTCGTCGTATTCTGGCAGTTCACTCTCTTCAAGCTCTAGCGCGCCATCATCGATGGTAAGGTCCTGCTCGAGTTGAGCATCATCTTCACCACTTAAAATCTCAGCTAAAGCGTCTTCTTCTCCAAAGTCTGGTAGCTCTAAATCGTCGAACGAGAATTCGTCTTCAGCTGCTCGTTCTTGTGCTGGAACTTCTGAAGTCAAATCTTCTTGAGCCGACTCTTCCTGAGCTAAAGGCTCTTGAACTGAAGACTCTTGATTGACTGTCTCTTGAACAGGCGCTTCTGATTCTAGTTGCGACTCAGCTTGAACAGCATCTAATGCATCGTCTTCGTCAAACTCTGGCAGTTCTAGATCATCGAACGAGAACTCCTCCTCAGCAGCTTGCTCTGGAACTGAAGCTTCTGTCTCTAGTTGCGGCTCGTCTTGAACGGCATCTAGCGCATCGTCTTCGTCAAACTCTGGCAGTTCTAGATCGTCGAACGAGAACTCTTCCTCAGCTGTTTGCTCAGGAGCTGGCGTTTCTGTTTCTGGCGTTTCCGTCTCTAGCTGCGACTCATCTTGAACAGCATCTAGTGCATCATCTTCGTCAAACTCTGGCAGCTCTAGCTCATCGAACGAGAACTCTTCCTCAACTGTTTGCTCAGGAGCTGGCGTTTCTGTTTCTGGCGTTTCCGTCTCTAGCTGCGGCTCATCTTGAACAGCATCTAATGCATCGTCTTCGTCAAACTCAGGCAGCTCTAGATCGTCGAACGAAAACTCTTCCTCAGCAGCTTGCTCTGGAGCTGGCGTTTCTGTTTCTAACTTAGGTTCATCTTGAACAGCATCTACTGCATCGTCTTCACCAAACT
>NZ_JAHGAN010000028.1:0-198312 GCF_030248625.1 Vibrio sp. D420a
CGGCAGACGTAGCGACCGATGCGGCGGGCAATACCAATACGGCGGCGACCCGAAGCACGCAGGCGGTCGATACGGTGGTGCCGACGGTCAGCTCAGTAAGCGTGCCAACAAATGGTACCTACAAAGCCAGCGACTCCCTCGACTTTACCGTTAACTATAATGAGAATATTACGGTTAATACCAGTGGTGGTACGCCTCGATTGGCTTTGAGCATTGGCTCCGTCAACCGTTACGCCAGCTATGTCTCTGGTAGTGGCAACAGTGCATTGGTATTCAGTTATACGGTTCAGTCAGGTGATAGCGACAACAATGGTATTGTGTTAAGTGCTACGCTGGACACCAACGGTGGAACTCTGCAAGACAGCGCCGGTAACAGTGCCAACACCACGCTGAATTCCGTTGGCAGCCTGACCTCTGTTCTGGTGGACACTGCGGTACCGACCGTGAGCAACGTTAGCTCGACGACAGCCGACGGCAGCTATAAGGAAGGCGATGTTGTGGCCATCACTGTAACCTTTAGTGAGGCGGTAACCGTGACCGGTACACCACAGCTGACTTTGGAAACCGGTGATAGCAACAGAACTGTTAACTACACAAGTGGCAGCGGTACAGACACCCTGATCTTTAACTACACCGTACAGGCAGGGGATACCAGCGCTGATCTGGATTACGCCAGTATCACGGCACTGACCCTGAATGGTGGCAGTATTCAGGATAGCGCAGGCAATGACGCTACCCTCACTTTAGTAGCTCCGGGTAGTACAGGCTCTCTGGCAGCGAATAAAGCACTTGTGATTGATACTGCGGTGCCTGTATTTGACACTGTTTCGGTAACCGATACGGATATATTCTACAAAGCCGGTGAAACCATCACTTTTGGTGTCAATCTGGGCGAAACCGGTCTGACGGTGACTGCCAACCTTTCTGTATTAGACAGTGACTTCGGTCCAGACGTGGCGCTGACCGATGATGGAGATGGCAGTTATAGCCTGACCACTTCAGCATTGAATACTAGTGGTAATATGCAGGAAGGTGCTATTGCGGTGACCTTTACCGCCAGTGACAGTGCCGGTAACCAGGCGAGTAACAGCTCGTTGAGTCTTAACCTGGATAAAACCGCACCGACCTTTGACAGCAATAACTCAACACCAAACGATAATGCCGCCGGGGTAACCGTCGGCGATAACATCGTTATCGACTTTAGCGAAGTGGTTACTCTGCTCAACGGCCAGATTATTACACTGGCGGATGTCACAAACGGTGTGATCGTCGAGACCTTTACTGCTACAAGCACTAACGCTGCAAGCGGTAATAACGGAGGTACCATTTCGGTATCATCCGACAAGGTGACGTTAAATCCGGGGACAGATCTGCTGGCAGGTACCGAATATGCAGTGCAGGTTTCGGCCTCTGCGATTCAGGATCTGGCAGGTAATAGCTTTGCCGGTATCAGTGATAACACCACCTTCAGCTTTAGGACGGCCCCAACTCTGGCGCTCAGTGCGTCTGCGACGGAAATGTCAGAAAAGGGTGGCAGCGTTACCTATACAGTGAGCCTGCAGGACGGAAAAGGTAATCCGTTTACTGCCAGTGAAAACATCGTAGCAGCTATCCAGTTCGGCGGAACTGCAACCAAGGATACGGATTACTCTGTTACCGGCCTGAGCTCTTCCGATGACATTACCATCGCTTCCGGCAGCTCATCGGCAACCTTGAGTGTAACAGCGACCGATGACGTAGAAGAGGATGACGCAGAAACGATAGTCGTTGCCCTGAATTCTGTATCATCCGGTACGGCAACGATCAGTAGCGGCAGTTCAGCTTCTGTTACCATTAATGAGAATAATCCACCGGTATTCAGTAACCTGGACGCGGCACCAGCCTTCACCGAAGACGGCTCAGCGGTCATTATTGATGGTGATGCCACGGTCAGCGATACGGAGCTGGATGCGCTAAATGGCGGTAACGGTAACTATGACGGTGCCACATTAACCATTGCCCGCAGCGGCGGTGCTAGTGGCAATGATCTCTTTGCGAATAACGGTTTACTGGGCGCGCTGAATGAGGGTGAGGATCTGGTTTACAACGGCACAACAATCGGTACGGTAACCAGCAACTCTAATGGTACGCTGATACTGACCTTTAACAGCAGTGCCACCACAGCGCTGGTTAACAGCGTGCTGCAGAATATCACCTATTCTAACAGTGCCAACGAGCCGGCCGGCTCTGTGGTACTGAGCTTTACCTTTAATGACGGCACTGAGAACAGCAGCGGCACCAATCAGGTAACCGCAAACATTACTGCAAGTAATGATGCGCCGACCCTGACGGCGTCGGCCGCTAATCCGACCTTTACCGAGGGCGGAAGTGCAGCCACTGTCTTCAGCAGTGCTAACGTGAGTACCGTAGAGAGTGGACAAACATTAAGTGGCCTGATGCTGATGGTAACTAATGTATCTGATAGTGGCAGTGAAGTGCTGACTGTGGATGGTACTGCTATCACGCTGGCTAGTGACGTAAACGGCACCACAACGGCTAACGGCCTGAGCTATACGGTAGCGGTTGCCGGGACTACGGCGACGTTAACCCTCACTGGCGGCAGCCTGACCGAGGCCGATCTGCAGACGTTGATCGATGGTATCAGCTACCAAAACAACAGCCAAGATCCGACCACGGACAGCAATCGTGTCGTCACCATTACCAGCCTGACCGACAGTGGCAGCGAAAATGCGACCACCAGCCTGAGCATTGCTTCTACGGTTACCCTGACAGCGGTTAACGATGAGCCGACCCTGACGGCTACGTCAGTTAATCCGACCTTTACTGAGAACGGTGATGCAGCGGTAGTATTCAGCAGCGCCACCGCCAGTACGGTAGAAACAGGCCAGACACTGAGCGGCCTGGTTCTGACGGTCAACAATGTCACCGACAGCGGCAGTGAAATGCTGACGGTCGATGGCACCGCCATCACGCTCGATGATGCAGCAAGTGGCACCACTGCAACCAATAGCTTGAGCTATGCGGTAACCGTTGCTTCGGATACCGTGACGGTATACTTCACCAGCGGCAGCCTGAGCAACGAAGCTCTGCAGACGCTGGTAGATGGAATCAACTACCAGAACAGCAGCGACGATCCAGCCATAGAGAATGCCCGTGTGGTTACGATTTCCAGCCTGACAGACAGTGGCTCTGGTAGTGGGGACAATGACAATACGAACGATACTCTGAGCATCGCCTCTAAAGTAACTCTCTCTGCGGTGAACGATGTGCCGATGGTGACCGGACTGGTCTCTGGTTTTAGTGCTACAGAAGATGTCGCAGCCAACCTGGATGTCAGCGGTATCACCGTCTCGGATGCAGAAGGGGATACCATTTCCATTGTACTAACGGTGAACAGTGGCGTACTGACGGCAGCCAATGGTGATGGGAGCATTAACGGTGTTACGGTCAGCGGCTCCGGCACAGCCAGTGTAATACTGAGCGGCAGCGCGGCTGATATTAACATCTGGCTGGATACGGCGAACATGCTGAGCTTTACCTCTTCCAGCAATACAAATGGTAATGTCACCCTGAAGGTAACGCCATCGGATGCGGAAGCCGGTAGTGCGGTATCCTCCTCAGTGAACGTTACTGCGGTGAATGATGCTCCGGTTATCAGCGGTACACCGGCAACCTCGGTTGCGGAAGACTCGGCCTACAGCTTTATCCCCTCAGGTAGTGATGTGGATACAGGTGACAGCCTGACCTACAGCATTGCCAATAAACCGGATTGGGCGGATTTCAGCACTTCCACCGGTGCGCTGACTGGCACCCCCGACAACGATGATGTGGGGAGCTACAACGATATCCGTATCACGGTAGCGGATAGCAGCAATGCCACGGATATCCTGACACCGTTCAGTATCAGCGTAACCAATGTGAACGACGCACCAACTATCAGCGGGACACCGGCTATCAAAGCCGTCCAGGACAGCGCTTACAGCTTTACCCCGGTGGGCAACGATGTTGATACTGGTGACTCGCTCACCTACAGCATCAACAAGACACCAGACTGGGCCAGCTTTGACCCTGTAACCGGTACGCTTTCCGGTACGCCGACCAATGACGATGTAGGCAATACCACCAATAATATCGTGATCAGCGTAAGCGACGGAGAGGAAACCGTTGCGCTGAAGGCCTTTGATCTGGAAGTGGAAAACATCAACGATGCACCGGTGATTAGCGGTACTCCGGCGACAACGGTAGCGGAAGATACGGCCTACAGCTTTACCCCGGACAGTAACGATATTGACGCTGATACCTTAACGTTCAGTATTGAGAACAAGCCGAGCTGGGCAAGCTTCGATACCGCAACTGGTGAGCTTTCCGGTACGCCGACCAATGATCATGTGGGCAGCACTCAGGATATCTTGATCAGTGTCAGTGACGGTGCCGGGACGGTATCGTTGCCGGCCTTTACCCTGACGGTAACCAATGTTAACGATGCGCCAACGATCAGTGGCTCACCGGCAACCAAAGCGGTGCAGGATACAGCGTACAGCTTTACGCCTGCCGGTAATGACGTGGATACAGGGGATACCCTGGCCTACAGCATCAGTAACAAGCCGGGCTGGGCGAGTTTTGATACAGCGACAGGTACGCTGTCTGGTACGCCGACGAATGATGATGTCGGTACCACCACCAGCAATATCGTCATCAGTGTCACTGACGGCGAGGAAACTGCTGCGCTGAGCAGCTTTGATCTGATGGTGACCAATGTCAATGACGCGCCGACCATCAGTGGTACTCCGGCCACCAGTGTGGAGCAGGATACGGATTACAGCTTTATACCGACCAGCGAAGATATTGATGGTGATACTCTCTCCTTCATGATCAGCAATAAACCGGCGTGGGCGAGCTTTGATACCGCGACGGGGGCATTGACCGGTACACCGGACAATAATGAAGTGGGTATTACAAGCGATATCCTGATCAGCGTTACTGACGGTGCAGAAACGGCAACTCTGGCAGCGTTCTCGTTGGAAGTTATCAATGTCAACGATGCACCGACCATCAGTGGTACTCCATCTACTAAGGCGGTGGAAGATGCGGTATACAGCTTCACGCCGGTCGTCGGTGATATTGATGATGACCCGCTGACATTCAGCATTATCAACAAACCTGACTGGATGAGCTTCAATACGGCAACGGGGGCACTGAGTGGCACGCCAACGAATGACGATGTGGGTGAAACCGATGGCATCATCATCAGTGTCAGTGATGATGCAGAAATCGCATCATTGGCAGCCTTCAGAGTGACGGTTGTAAATACCAATGATGCACCAGTCATCAGCGGCACACCGGTTACCAAAGCTGTACAGGGCAGTGGTTACGACTTTACCCCGGTGGGCAATGATGTCGATACCGGTGACTCGCTCACCTACAGCATCAACAACAAACCGGGTTGGGCGAACTTCGACACTACAACGGGCGCACTGACCGGTACACCGGACAATGATGATGTCGGTAGTTACAATGATATTCAGATCAGCGTATCGGACGGTACAGTGAGTGTTGCACTGGCTCCGTTCAGTATTGAGGTTGCCAATGTCAACGATGCACCGGTGATCAGCGGTACTCCGGCGACAACGGTAGCGGAAGATTCAGATTATCGCTTTATTCCTACGGGCAGTGATGTGGATGCTGGTGACAACCTGACCTACAGCATCAGCAACAAGCCTAGTTGGGCGAGCTTCGATACCACAACGGGGGCGCTGACCGGTACGCCGGATAATGATAATGTCGGCATCACCCGCGATATCGTCATCAGCGTTAGTGACGGCAAGGCAACGACGGCGTTAACCGCGTTTTCGGTTGAGGTGACCAATACTAACGACGCCCCGGTGGCGGTCAATGACAATAGCTATACGTTTGTCGTTAGTGACAGCGGCAGCTACACCTTGGATGTGCTTGCTAACGACACGGATGTGGATAACGATACGCTGCAACTGGCCTGGGTAAGTACCGACAGCGGTAGTGTCAGCATTCAGGGCGCATCCGTGGTGCTGGAAACGGACCTGGTTGGTGTGGTGAACCTTAAGTACGGGATCAGTGATGGTAACGGCGGCACCGCTACGGGAATAGCGACTGTAATGATTACATCGAATAGCGCTCAGGCACCGACCATCACCGCTCCGGAAAATGTGGAAGTAAAGGCCAACGCCTTGTTCACTAAAGTTGATCTCGGTGTGGCGGTTGCGGAAAACAGCAGCGGTGAGCCGCTGCCGGTATCACTGGTGGATCACTCTACCTTCTTTGCGCCGGGCCAGCACACCGTGTACTGGCGTACCCAAGATGCGAAAGGCAATGAGGCCAGAGCTAGCCAGCAGGTAACCGTGTATCCGTTGGTTTCTATCAGTAAGGATGATGTGACGACGGAAGGCACCAACCACACCGTTAAGGTATTCCTCAATGGTGAAGCGCCGAGTTATCCCGTAGTCATTCCATATACGGTAAGTGGCAGCAGCGATTCCGCAGACCACAACCTGGTGAGTGATAATGTTATTATCAACAGTGGTACTGAAGGCAGCATTGAGTTCTCCGTTAATGCCGATGAGGTAGCGGAGGGTACTGAAACGGTAGAGATCACTCTAGATGACAGCCTGAACCTCGGGAGTAAGTCCCATTATGTGCTGTCGGTCTATGAAGAGAACGTGGCACCGGAAGTGAGTATCATGGTTTCGCAGAGTGGCGAGTCCCGTCCGCTGGTAGAAAACAGCGCGGTGGCGGTTACGGTAACGGCCACCGTCACGGATGCCAACGCCGGTGACACGCACAGTTATAACTGGCTCAACGACAATGCGCAGTTGGCGAACATCAGTCAGAGTTATAACCAGTTTATCTTCTCTCCGGAAGGCTTAACACCGGGCATCTACCAACTGAAACTGGAAGTGACCGATAGTGCATCCGCGATGGTGACAACGGACATCTATATCGAGGTGGTGGCACAGCTGGCTACTCTGGACGGTCAGGACAGCGATGGCGACCTTATTCCGGATAATCAGGAAGGCTTTACCGACAGCGACAACGATGGTATCCCGGACTATCAGGATGCGATTAGTGAATGTAACGTTATTCAGGAGCAGGCACTGGAGTCGCAGAGTTACCTGGTTGAAGGTGAACCGGGTGTCTGTCTTCGCAAAGGCGTAACGTTAGCGAGCAACCAGACGGGCGGCGCTCAACTGATGACCCATGAGCTAACGGATGATACTGAGGCCGAGAACATTGGTGGGTTATTTGACTTTGTGGCATACGGATTGCCGACAGCAGGGCAGACCTATCAGGTCGTGTTCCCGCAGCGCCTACCTATCCCGGCAAATGCGGTGTACCGTAAATACAAAGAAAGCAGCGCTTGGGTTGATTTCCAGACAGATGCCAGCAACTACGTCTCGTCTACCAAGGGTGAAGAGGGCTACTGTCCGCCTCCGGGAGACAGTGTATGGAGCCAGGGGCTTACTGAAGGCGACTGGTGTGTGCAATTGACTATTCAGGACGGTGGTCCGAACGATGATGATGGCATGGCAAACGGTAGCATCGTTGACCCGGGTGGTGTAGCGACGACCTCGAAGAATACGCTTCCGGTTGCGGTTAACGATAGTGTGTATGTGGCGATAAATGGCTCACTGCAGATCGACGTGCTGGGTAATGACAGTGATGCGGATAATGATTCACTGATCATTACTAGTGTGAGTGCAAACTTTGGTACCGTCTCGATTGAGAACGGCATGATTGCGTATCGTGCAGCAGACAAGTTCTACGGTACCGACATCATCAGCTACAGCGTGACCGATGGTAACGGTGGTACGGCTTACGCCGACGTCACCGTCAATGTCACCCAGTCAGCAGGTGGCGTGGTTAAAAACAGTGCCGGAGGAGGCAGTATGGGCGGTTTGACCGTATTTACGCTGGGATTACTGGGTGCGTTTCGCCGTCATGGACGCAAATTCGCGGCGGCCCTGTTGGCGCTGCTGAGTTTCAGCAGCCAGGCGAACTGGTACCTGGATGCTGATTTAGGGGTGAGTATAGCCGATGCTCGCCTGACGGTGGCAGACAGCCAGTTGCAGGATACGGATAAGCGGGGTACAGCCTGGTCGTTAGGACTGGGCTACCATATCAATCCTGACTGGGCGGTTACCGGCCGCTACCTTGATTTAGGAGAAGGCAGCGCAACCCTGAGTCCGGGTAGCGGTATGAACCCGACGGAATACCACGCCAGCGTAGCTAAGGTTACGCCGGCACTGGCGGAGGGTTTTGCTGTGGATGTCAGTTACACCGTCCTCGAGGAAAACAGTGTCAGCCTACAGACGGTGCTGGGTAGTTTCTGGTGGGAAGTGGATTTTGACAGTGAGTACCAGGGTACTCATATCACCAGCAGCGAAGACGGGTTGGATCCGTACATCGGTATTGCTGTGGATTATCAGCTGAGCGATCAGTGGAGCGCCGGCTGGCAGTTTACCCGTTATTTTATTGATCTAAATGACGTGACGACTTTGACAATAAACCTGATGTACACTTTCGGAAATGAAAGCAACTAATGCCAGTTGTTTTCAAGTGAAAAAAGGTCTCGATTCATGATTGGAACGAGGCCCTTTTTTAAGAGTGTAATGTCCGATATGAAATAATACCAAAAGCCCCAATTAACTGGCCAAATTTGTCCAATTTCTACAAGAGCAGCAAAGCATCTTTCAAATGCGCCGACTTTTAAATGTGGGAAGAACCTGACAAATTAACCATACATCACAGGCCATGCGATTCGAGCCAGCTTATTGGATAACAAAATAACTGCAATGTTGAATGGCTTTCGTTGTTTTAGTTCCGACAGCCAAGAGCCAAAGTATCAGGCCTCGTATGTCGACACCGTGGCATTTCAAGACCAAAATACACAAGTGGGCTAAGAGCATTGATCCTTACGATACGTGAGAAACGTAACTTAGAGGGTAGGCGTTTACAAACTGAATTTATCAGTATACAGCTATTGATGGTAACTCTCGCTCTCGGGTCTAAGGTGTTGCTCTCGGCGTACAGCAGCAAATACAGTCAACTCTGTTGATTGTGTAGTGGAAGAAATGCTATTTCCTATCCAACGAGTTCAGACGGACAGAGGGCGCGAATTCTTTGCAGAGAAAGTCCAGAAGCAACTTATGTTATATGGTATTAAATTCCGCCCCAACAAGTCTGGTTCACCTCACTTGAACGGTAAAGTTGAACGTTCCCAGAAAACGGATAAAAGCGAGTTTTATCCGACCATAGATGTAAGTGTGGGGCCGGATGAGTTGGATCTGCTGCTATCTGAATGGCAGCATTACTACAACTGGGAGCGTCCACATAGCTCTTTAAAAGGGCTAACACCGATAGAAAAGATTACAGAGTTATCTGACCAAACTCCTCTGTCTGAAGAGGTATTACAGCGCTACCAGATATGGAAAGAGAGGTTTCAAGAGCAGAATTACAAGCTTGATCTTCAGTTAAGAAAATTGAAACCATCTCTGTGAATCACACAACTTAAGGGTACTGTTGGTTATGCCGCAATGTTTCTCGAATCTACTTCTAACGTGCTGCCTTTAATGATTTGGTAATCTCTAATTGCTAGCCTAATTCTGCCACGTTTTCTTTCAATAAGATTAGGCACTAAAACACCCTCAGGCTCTAATAGTTCTGAAAGCTGTTTTCGAGCTCTATATATTTGGATATTAATATGACTCTCTGCAAGCCCTAGATCTTTTGTTAGTTGTTCAATTGTTCGCCATCCCTGCATAGGTTCAGCGATATTGTTTTTTAGATCTTCTGCCTTATATCGTGCTAGCAAAGCTGTCAAATAATGATGACTTCGAGCCTGACAATCGATTGATCTTCGTTCATCTGTGATAGTGAGTTCAGTTACCTCTTCATCTAAGCTTAAATTGAAGGTGTAGCAAAGATTATTATTTGACTGTTTTTTAAGACACATTGTTTCGGCGTCTTCAGCCTCAACACTTTTGAATAACTGCCACGTTTTTTCTGAAAACTTGATTTGTTCACCGTCACTCAGGCTACTGCATAAATTGTTCTCAAAGTGCTCACATTGCCATTCTTGTTTTATCTGGTCATAAAATACGACTAACTCAGGAGATGTATCGTTAGGCAAAAAGTGGTAGTGCTCCAAATAAATAGGTTCGAGGCCAGATTCAATGTAAGCTTCTTGCTCCGTTGGCAACAGAATGTCTTTTGGTGGCTCAAGACTTTCGATGATGAAAGGATCTGTTTGCGAATTCGAGAATAAAATTTCGTCATTGACGTTAAGTAAGTGAGGTCGGTTGGGTTCAATTATCTTGCCATTTATTCTGACTCCGTTCTGGCTGACATCTCGGATAAACCAGTGTTTTTGAAACTCTATGATAGCGTGTATTCGTGAAACATCTGGTAAATTGATAGCTGTGTTAACAGATGACGAAAGCCGGCCAAACTGATGGAATGCTTTCAAATATATTGGTTTGGTAAATCTTTGATTATATAAATAAGCCATGTGTTTTCTCACCATTCATGAAACATTAAATGACGCTGCCTCTAAATAGTATAGCTATTTGCATAGTGTAGTGATTCTTCAATAATTAATTCGTCTAGCATCTCCAGTTGCTGTTGGTAACCATCAATACTCTGAGCTAGGTTCTCCATCGCTTGGCTGAGGACCTTTTCAACTCGCTCTGTTGTATCTTCATTTGTTTGCCACTGGTTTTGGATATGTATTATGTCGTCAGTGAGTTCGTTGGAAGTCCATAGTGATGTTAGCTTCCAACCTGTTTCATTGGCGAGTGGGGGGAAAATTGTTTTTGACAACTCGATGAACTTGTTCTCTTGTTCACGTTTGATTTTTATGGTTGCGATGAGGTTTAGGGCTTTTACATAGTTCATTAGTGATTTCCTGATTGCAGATAAAATTGATAGTCCTGGATAGCGGCGTTCTTAAATTCGCTATAGGAAGAAAAGCCAAGTATTGGCCAAAGATCGTTTGGGTCTTGCGCTACGCTGTTTGGATGTTTGGTTGAAAAAAACCAGTTCCATAACTGCTGATCATTGATGTTAAGGTCAGACAGCGACAATGAAGGGTTATCGCGTTTAAATGTGATACGGGTTTGATAGGCGGAATAGGACTTATTAAGCTTTAATAGTTCGAGTAGCTCCTCGTCAAAATGATCCTGGTTTGTACTTAACCACGCGAGTAAAGATTCATTGTAGACAAGTGCATCAAAGTCCAGGTGGTTGACTTGCTGTGAAGTTAACCACTTGGCCAAGTGCTTAAAATCTAATGCTTGATTTGTATAGGCTGATTGCCTAAATGCAATTTCGAGCAGGGCTCTTTGTATGTGCTCATCCGAAATACTTGGATTATGGAAGGATGCGGTTCTTAAGGCGCTTTTTCGAGAAATTGCTTGTTGTTTTAGCTCCCAAAAGCAACCATCAAGTTTAAGCTCTCGGTGAAGCTCTTCGCTTGTTATTGAATGTGCTGAGAGTTTTTGTTGGTGGTTTAGTTGTGAAACTAACCGCTCCCAGGCATCCGTTGGCTTAAAGTGATGTCTGTGATCTTTAGAGAGTGGGAGCGATAGATTTGGGTGCCTATCGAGTTTTTGTAGGAGATGAACGGCATCAGCTTCTTTGATATCTATATAGTTGTTTTCTGTAAACTTATACAATGATAGCGCCTGAACATCTCCAAGAAACTCTATGGCATAGTCATAAAGTTTAGAGAGAGTTCGCTCTGGATAGTGGAGTTGCTTGAATGCTTCTACAATTCGGGCTGAATCTTGTTGGCTCATTATGCGGTTTTTGACGGCATGCTCTAGGGTTGCACGTATGTTCACCATGGGAGTCGAGATATGTGGGTATCCCAATTCTGAAGGGCCATGAACTAGAGCCACCTCGTCGTCGTCTTCCAATACCCCGTTTATATAGTCTTCGAAGACGCTACCAGACCCTTCCATCCCATAATGGGTCAATTCTGATGCTCTCAAAGCTCCCATGCTCGAACAGCCGTATACTTTGATACCCAATGATAAGGCGTAGAGTATTTCTTTATGCCAAACTGCTGGTACACTTTCGAAGTAACCGTCAATCAAAACGATCACATTCGGTTGGTCGCGTGTGGCTAAATAAATATCTCCTTGTTTGGCGGGAGGACGGCAATCTGCATTTACAAGGCTTTTAATTTTTGCTGTGGAAAGGGTAGGGCCGGCAAACACGATAATACTCATGCGAATTCTCCCGTGCTTAATGAATCTTGTATAGCCAAAGCTCGCGTTCCCATCTTATAACCTGACTGTTCTTGAATACCTTCCAACCCTGGGACAATGACACGTACAACAGGTATACGATACTCACTTTTTTCTAGGTTTACGAAGACAGCCTGGTTAAGACCAGCCTTGTTTAGTTGACTTAAAATAAGTTCAATGTCTTTCGTAAAACACGTGTTATTCCAAGATTGGATATCTTTATAGTTTCTTAGCACTTTCGGCGATATGTTAAGTGGTTGATCTGTATTCTTGGTACTGATGCTTGAGTAAGTGTTGGCGTCAATATCATCTCTTGAGCCAGAAATCATGGTTAAGCGCGTTTGCGCTGCTTCCGTTAACGCTCTTAATAGGCTAATGGCCTTGCATGGATGAGTGCCAGAGCCAAAAGCTGGGTAAAGAGGGCCTTGCTCCGGTGAATTAGACATGATTCGACAAAAGAAGCTAGGAAGTGCAACATCGGTTGTGATATCCCAAACTTGAACATCAACGTTAGCCAGACGATATTTTTCTATAATCGTTAGGCAATCCTCATCATCAACGGTTTTTAAGTCTAGTTGGTTGGCATGTTGGTCAACTATATGACGCTGCTTTATTTTCCAAAGTGCTAGGGCATCGCGTTCGATTGTTTCGCAGAGTCCGTGTACTATCGCTTCCTCTAGACTGTTTCCGGAAGCCAAACCATTTGAACTCATGATGAAAGCGCCACTGCCAGTCGGTAGTGGGAGAGTATAGTTGCAGTGAACTACTTCATAAGGGACATACATAGATTGCTGATTAAACAAGTCAGTTCCTTTAATCCATAAACGTTGTTCATGTTCTGAAAACTGACTGAATTCCAGTTTGGGCAAAGCATTGATATTTATGACTGAGTACTTTTTCGAAAACTGATAAAAATCTGCTAGTTTAAGCGGTAGGTCAATATGTTCAGCGTGATACGTTTCTATTGCTTCCATAGCGCCAGAAACTTTTGCTGATATCAAATCCAAGCCTTTCCCCTGAGCAACCGAAATTGCATAAGAGTTAGGACGGCAGACTGTTACGACTGGAATTCCGATATGATCGAGGCCTGTAATGTTTGCAATGCGAGTTATTCCCATTTTTTTGAAATAAGCGGATATTCTTTCGAAAGTTGCCTCCGGAGAACACTGGCGATGCGTTCCTTTTTGGTGTTTTTTTAATGGCATTAATGTTCCTTCAGTAACTAGGGTTCGGAGCCAAGTGTCCAATTTGGCTCCTTATGAATAACTTGCGTTTTATTTAAGGAAGCTTCGCAAGTTTGCAACGGTGCAAACAGTTCCTACCAGTAAGCTTTCTTCTTGCAGATCTTTCGGGTTGACAGCTCCTACCTGCACACCTGCATCGCGATAGTATCGAGCCAATGATTGAGCAGTTAATGTGTTGCTGTTTTGCTTGATAGAGTTTATGTGAGGAACTAATTCATTTTGATGACGATGAATAGTGGCTTTTAATTCATGAAGCGTCTGTTGTAACTCATTGAGATCTTCACTTGCACCCTCCTCTAGGTTGAGTGTTTCTAGCTTGTTTAGATCACTTACGCTGAGATAGTGAACGTGGTAGGGGTAAAACTTGTTATCGTCTCTAACCAATAAAGGATTTACGTAGGAGACGATATAGATATTTTCAGGTACAGGTTCTGCGAGTTCTTTTAACGCTGATGATGGAAGGTGGTCGTTGACAAACCTCGAGATAGGAGCACCAGAGTTCAACTCAAGTTGGCTGATTGGAGTGTCTCTGTCAACGTCTGGATACGGAGAGTCGTGTAGAGGAGCACGTAACCTATTGAGCTGTAAAAGGCGTAGGTCGAGTAAATATCCAGGCTTTAAATCTGATATATTAATACCAGGAGGACACTGAGCATTTTCTAGGTTCCACGGTACGACTTTAGTTAGTGCTGGCCCTATAAGATTCATTTGTTGCAGTTTTTCCCCTTCCTTTTTCGCCCCGAAAAAGAAGTGAAAATCGGTTGCGCTATAGCACCACTCAATGCGTTTTACCGACTTTGAGGTGTAGTCTTCATAATTGATAAGCGTTGCTTGTTGGCCGTTTTGTCTGATCACATAAATATCTTGGGAACGCAGAGTCAGTTGACCTTTATCATCAATGTAAGGGCTTAATTCATTTTGAAGTTCTTCTATCGATTGGCTGTCCATATTTTCTCCTTAAATTACAAGTAGCCTAGCGTTTTTGCATTTTTTAATGCTTCAAGTATTAGTTGTTGCCAATGTTTGTTGCTTCGCTTTTCATCAATTACCTTTTTAAGTGGGTCAATGATGGGGGCGGGAAGTGCATGCTGACTTATGTCTAATAATGTTGTAACGATTTCTATAGTGCGTTCTTGAACGCTACCTGCTGTTGAGTTTGACTGTTTGAGCATTATTAGCTCAAGCTCTACGAGCAAAGCTAACCATTGAAGTGGAAATGGAAATTCGTCTGATAGAGCTCTCCAAATATTATTACTTTTTTGGACTAGCGTCTGACTGTGGGATATATCCCCTTGCCTAAAAGCAAGCCATGATTCATTTGCACTAGCAATAGCGACATAGTCATCCATGCCTGAATTTTTTGCATAGGAAAAAGCCTGTTCTACATAATTACGTGTATTTTCAATATCACCTTTTAATCTGAAAAGTACGGTTAAATAGGCGAGGCAACGGGTTTTTAGTGTTGCATCGGCTTTATCATTGGCGTTTTTTAATGCTGCTAAAAGGTGCTTCTCCGCTTCGGTATATTGTTGGCTAAATAAGTACGTAAATCCTAAACTGAATAAGCTGTGTGTTTGTAGTTGGTGATCGTCAGTTTCTAAAGATATGCTATGGGCTGTTTGAGCTAGATTGATTTGCTTAAGACTTAAATCGTAACGAGTCCGTCGTAATTCAAATTGCAGTTTTGCGTCATAAAATTGTGCTGATGATATTGGATCAGTAAAGTGTTCAAGGCATGTTTCAACGTTACTGATGATAGTACTCATACTAGACAATTCGTTACGCCAGTAATGGATATATAACTTCGCTAACTGGACTGTCAACCATGTGTTGTACCAACGCGAATCTTTCACCATATGACTGTTTATAAGAGCTTCGGCTTGGTCATAGCTCTTTAGGGCCTTTTCATGTAAATGATGGGTTTCTAGAGACTTTCCGTATTTCACGTGCAAACTGACACTGGTTAAAATGTCATCGTCTTTAATTTCATTAAGCGCTTCCAAGTAATGAGAGCGTGCTTCGTCGTGTCTTGCTAAACGGATCAAATTATCACCAAGCCCTATAAGAGCAGATAGTTTGTCAGGATTGGTTTCGTCATTTTTTATTGCATCTAACGATATATTTAATGACTTTTCAAAATGTCTGATAGCATCTTCTACCATTGAAGCTTTAGCAGCCTGATCACCAGCTGTTAAATAGTAGGTTGTCGCTCGTATGGGGGTATTAGTTTTTGACCAATGGTCGCCAATAATAGCTGGGTGGTATTCATATCCCTCTTGCTCTTCCATTGCCAATGCGAGCTGTTGGTGACTTATGTGCTGTGTTGTTGAACTTTCGTAGATGGCATCGCGGATTAGAGCGTGCTTGAATTGATAAAGGTTGCCTTCCACGCTACGTTGTTTAAAAACAATATTGTTACGTTGAAGTTCGTCTAAGTCAGCTTGAATCTGTCCTATGTTCTTATCTGAGGCATGTAGAATTAATGCTTCGCTAAACGTTCGTCCTATTGTTGCCGCAAGCTGAGCTGTATCTTTGGCGAAAGTCAAATCATTGAGTTTCTGTTGAAGGGTACCTCGGAGGTTTTCTGGTACTTGTAGTTCTGGCTCTTTCACGGTGAAGTCAATACAGCCATTTATCTTTTTAACTAGATTGTTCTTTTGAGCATGAAACACCAATTCTTCAAGAAAGAGTGGGTTCCCGTCACTTCTGGTTGTAAATAATTTTTTCACTTGCTCGCTGACGGTTACGTTGTCGAATAAGTGTTCAATCAGTTGGTGACTCTCGTTTTGTGACAGAGAGGAAAGTCCAATCTCGAGAGCTTTGGAGGATTTAAGGGTTTCAGGAATAGGTGTACGTGAGCTGTTCAGCCAATAAAAGCCAAGAGTAGTGGGTAGCTTTTCTTTAATTAGGTAGCCAATAAATTCTAATGTAGTGGCATCAGACCAATGGATATCTTCACAAATAAACAGGCATGAATCGTAACTGCTTTCAGAGCTATTGCAAATTAAAGACAGAAGACGAGACATAGTTAAAAAAAGATATGACTTCTGTTGGCTGAGAGTAAGGTTAGAGATAGCTTGTTGAAATTCTTTTTCATTTTGGTCAGATAACCTTGAGTAAGGTTGTAACCATGCCCAAAGAATAGCTGAACCTCTTTCTCGTTCTAATGCTGAGAGAGAGAGAGAACATATTGCTTTTTTGTAATTGTCCTCAGCATCTTGGCCGTTGAGATCAAAGTACGTGGAAAAAAAGTTTAGTAGAGGGTACAAAGCATTCGTGTGAAACTCAGGTAAACATTGCAAAGAAAACGAACTGGTGTTGCTTAAGCGCTCTTTTAGTTCGAGAATCAAACGCGATTTACCGATCCCTGCATCACCATAAACATGAAATAGTTGATATTGGCAGTTTGGTTGGTTTAGGCGACAGAGTTGTTCGAGAATGGTTTGACGACCCACAATAGAGTTGTGTGACTGTGTTTTGCGCAGAAATGAAAAAGCTTCAGATAAACGCTCTCCCTTAAGACGATATCCATAAGATGCCACATGTATTGAATCATTGACGACACACTCAAATAAAAGCTGGTTGCTTAACATGTCTTTGAATTGAGGTGAACAAATGATTCCTCCTGAGTCACTATTTCGAGCAAGAGTCATAGCTTCAGCTGCGACTCGTCCTTCAGGGGTAGCTCCGTCGATGCTTCTCATCATCCCTTTAGATAGGCCGATTCTAAGATCGAATTTGAGGTTATGTTGTTCCAAGAGCGAAGTTTGCTTAGTGTGTAGATTATTCCAAATGTCGAGCGCTGCTCTTGCACTAAGTCGACTATCGTTGTCACTGACATTGGGATAGCCGAAATAAAACAACGCAGTGTCACCAACAGACGCCACATGAGTAGCTCCATAACGAAGCGCTATATCGACACTTTGACTTTGCTGATCTGATAAGAGCATTTCCGCTATATCTTGTCTTTCGAGTGTTAACTCGTTAGAAGAGTAGGTTCTATCTTCAGAAAGGATCAAACATAGAGCCGTGATCTGTTTCCTCTCCGTGAATTCAGAGTAGTAAGAGGAAGATAATTCGATCGTTTGTGTTATTGACTCTTGTGCTGAACTTGAACCCTCAGTCGAGAATGAGCATGGGGCTTGTAATACTATGTCGGAAAAATTAAACCGTCGAAACTCATGATATAGTTCAACTGTGTTACCAGGACGGTCTAGTGCTTTTTTATTAAGTACACGTCGAAAAAAGTGTGCTGAATGGTGTCCAGCAAGGGGGCCTAACGGAATATTTGCAGCGCTAAGTTGATGAAAAAAAACGGACGCGGCACTGTTGCCTTTTATGACCGAAGTACCGGTGAGACACTCCAAAAATACAAGCCCCCAGGAATAAACGTCCGTTTGAGGTAAAGAAGGCTCGCCTCTTAGTTGTTCTGGAGCACTGTATTTTGGAGTCCCTAAGGTTTCATCATTTAATGTTAATGTTTGCAGATCCGACGTTTTGCTATCACTTTTTAGTGTACTTATCCCAAAATCTAGAACTTTGACGTGTTGTTTCGCTCCAACATTGAAGAGCATTATGTTAGCTGGCTTTATATCTCTGTGGATAATACCAAGAGTGTGCGCATGGGCGAGAGCATCCAGTACTGAAGCCATTATTTC
The DNA here is from genome assembly GCF_030248625.1 of Vibrio sp. D420a. Classification (NCBI taxonomy): domain Bacteria; kingdom Pseudomonadati; phylum Pseudomonadota; class Gammaproteobacteria; order Vibrionales; family Vibrionaceae; genus Vibrio; species Vibrio sp. D420a. The sequence continues at coordinate 18,184 of NZ_JAHGAN010000028.1, forward strand.
TGCGGATTCTGTTGGTGATATCTGACCATTAGAGGCTATATAGTCTTTCAATGTTATGCCATCGACAAATTCATAAACGGCGTACAAGATGTGATCACCTTGTTGACCTTTGTCCAATAGCGATACGATGTTAGGGTGATTTAAACGACGGACTAAATCACATTCTCGATTAAAGCGAGCGATTTTCTTTTGTCTTTTATGAGGGCATTCAGAATTTGTTAATCTGAGAAACTTTATCGCGACGAATCTTTGAGTGTTGAGTTGTACAGCTTTGAAGACTTTTCCGAAGCCCCCTTCACCTATAGATTCAAGCAATGCGTATTGTTTGGAACTAAACTGCTCTTCAATTGCACCAGCAGTGGTTTCTTGTAAGGTCATTTATCTACTCTGGATGTCCATCTCAAGGAGTCTGATGTTAGTACTTAAGGGGTATGAGAGGATAATTAATTATCATTAATTTTAATAGTTAACCAGTAATCCATATGAGTTGTTTTTTGTTTTCGTGATTTAGGTTTCGTTTTATATTTATCATATGTAAAAACTTGTAACTCTGACTTTCTAATACGAAAGATAACCGCGTCATAAATTCATTGTTAAATATAAAGTTATCAATAACTATCTTGTAATTCCTTTGCTTATTCTTTCGGGTTTTCTTTTAAACTACTGATTATTCTAGGGGCTTCCTCTAATTTTACCAATTTTATACGTCATAAAAATATATTCAGCGAAGCCCATTAAAGCCTCAATGTGAAAATAATATTAGTAGATTTTTTTCTTGACCTGAAGTGGTTACAGGACCTTGTTGCTTAAATAGATGGAACTAAATCAGGACGCTACAATCTGAACGGCTACACCCATCAATCGTCGTAGTATTGTGCCTAAACCTCGTTACAAAACAACTGCTAGGTGGGGAAATTAAGCCTGAGGAACGATAATGCTCAGGTGGGTGAAACCTATACGATGATCAAAGCGTTGAACAAGCTTACTGGATTAGGTATGCCTGAAACTTATCGTATTGACTAAGAAATACACGAAACGGGCGGCTCTATCTCGAAGCTGAATTACGCAACAAAGCCAATTGCCTCACTAAGTTTAACGATTCGTTTTCTTACGATGTCTGACTGATATTAATCTAGATAAATCGAGTGGATGTCCAAATAGGCTTTGAATTGATCAAAAAATGCTTACGTTCTTGTCCTGCTCAATTACCCATCTCCTAGTTAGTGTAATTAACTGTAATTGGCATATGGCGCTCTACATAATAATCTTTCAGAAAGATGGAAAAATAAACAGGAGTACAACAATGACGGATAGTATACCTAATAAGAGCCTTGCCAGTTATCAAATGGTGATATTTCTGGCGATGCAAACCATCAATGACCAGTTTAAAAAGATGGCAAAAATGCCTGTTAAACCCGGTTCATCGCAACATGTATTGCGCACTGAGTTTGGCTACTGGCAAACTGAGGACGACAGTAAAGTTTACGACCGTCAGGTGGTGGCATCGAAAACTGAATATGAAGATGCACTCAATAGTTTTAAGCCATCTATTGAGGATAATGAACCTGTTTTCATGAAAGGCTTTTTTGGGACGATTGAGGTGCCATTTATTGAACCTGTCAGTGAAAAGGATGGGACAGTCAATCTCACCATCGTGTTCAAAAAAGCAGAATACAACTCCAAATTTAAGTCTATCAAAAGTAACAGTATTGACGGTATGAAAATCCTGTTTGAAGTCAATCCGAGTCTGGTGCCGACGCGCAAAACTGAAAAGACGGAATACATTTCTCAGGAAGCCAAAGACGCCGTTGATGCTGAAGTGCGGCGTTTACAAGATGCGACAGAAGAAGAAGGCGATCCATTAACGGACGAGGATTTTACTGTTCAGACCCTATTTTTGGATCTGGAAAACATCGACTACATCAATGACACCTCGGTGGTTCCAGCCAATGACGATCAAAAAGAAATTTCAGGTTTTATGCAATCCATGATGAGTTCTTATGTGCATTTGTCTGCCAAAGATGGCATCAACCCTTATGTTTTAGGCTACACCGTAGTAGTGCCAAAACTGGCAACAAGAGACAAAGCCGTCTTGCAGCCCACAGCCATGTCTTACTCGGTCTCTTATGCGGCAAATGACGCTGTTACTGGCGCAGATCTGCGACGTTCATCTGTTAACTACCTGATGGACACAGACAAAGAAAAAATCAGCTCGGATAAGGGCCGACTGGATGGCAGCTTGATAACGGCCGAGGATGCCAAAGACGGTTACTCGGTATTTGCCATTGATGGAGGGCTTTACAACTCGGCAGTTATTAACCCGTTACTGGCACAGCTCACTGGCATCATCAACAACGTTTTTAACGGCATTAAAGATAAAAATACTGGGGATACCCAACAGATCCTTGGCGGGCCTTCACAATCTTCAGGAAAGTCTCTGACGGTAGAAAATACGCAGAATTATTCGACGCCAAATGTCAGTCTTCAGCAACTCATCAATGAAGGCTACACCTACAGCGAGAGAAAAATAGTGGGCGAGGCCAGTTCCAGCTCCTTTAACCCCCGCTCTGGTGCCAGTACCGGCTCTGGTATGGAGGTCACTATGCACTACCGACCTCGGCTTACCCTGTCATTTGACGAGCACGGCATGAATTTATTCCTGCATTTTCAGGTAAAAAACAAATATTACTCACACGATGGCGTGGTCTTATTTTGGGATACCGGCAAGCGCAATGGCGATGCCGCAAACTATCGCACCGGCAAAATGCCTTCCAGTCAGAACCCAGAGTGTCAGGTGTTGCGTATTCGTTTGTCTCCCGATTCTAATGGGGGATTTAAAGCGTGCACAAAAGTGCTGGGAGAGAACGTTTTTGGCATCATCAAAAACGAAAAAAAGGTGGTTCAGGATGGCAATAAGCTGATTAACTCGGTGGGATTTTATAACAGCATCAAACCCGATGAAATTCTTGCTGAGATAGAGAAAAACATTATTCCAGCCGTGACTGGCCCTCGTATTATTTTGCCTTTGAGCAATGTCTATTCATATGTAGGAATGAACTTTGACGCCCCTGATTCGGCTTCAGACAGAGATTCTGTTGTAGCGGTACAGGCATCTTATGATCCTGAATACCAGGGAGACAAATAATGACTGCGTTAATTTCAATTCAACACGGTGCAGAACTGACTCGCAACTACGCTACACTGAAGTCAATTAAGGCTGGAAACGATCTGGTGGCAGCACTGGACCACAAAAAGTTGCCCATCGTATTTGCCATTGGTGAAGACAATATATTTCGGGCAATCGTGCAGCCTGAATCCCATCTTGAGCGAGAAAATCGCAATGCGCCCTGGGAAAGCTGGGAGCTGTTTAAAGGCGAAGTTCGTCATTTTGCTCAGTATCAAAAAAATGATGATGCTCAAATCAGACTGCTGCTGGTGGCTGTCGATAAAGATGAACAAGGCAATGAAACAGGGGAAAGAATGTTTTACTCTGAGTTGCTGGGTAATGATCTCAGAGGCGCCCTCAACAAGGGGGCTATCACCTGGACGGAGCAGCCACTGCCGGAAAATTTGGGGCGTATTAATCGTCTGCGTTGTGGTGAATACCATGCAGCTTTTTCCACAGAAGGTGAGCAGGCTTACTACTACACGCTAAGGTTGGGTGATAGCCCAGTGCAAAATGCCATTCCTGCGAATTCTGAGAAAATACATGACTTTCAGGTGGGGCAGTACCTGGGAGATGCCGGTTTCTTCCTGTTGTATCAGTCAGCTGCGGATGCGCAAACCTTGCTGTTTTCTCCAAGTGGATCGTTAACAGGGGAGAACAACTCGCGTTTTTCTGTATCAAAAGATACCCGCTCTATCGTTTTACTACCTGGCAGTGAAGATTCAAATTATGTGGTTTCTGGTGGGCGAGAAGTGACCCTCCACTATGACGAATTCTATCGTGATACTCTCATAGAAGCACGAGACGACAGTACTTTTACGCAGCTCACTACATCGCGTTCTGGTGAGGGAATATCACTGTTTGCCTTGGAATACGATGCACTCGATCATAGCCGGTTAGTGTACCTTACCAATCAATATTATGAATCGGAGCTGGGCACTTATAAAACCCAATGGACGCCAGACATTCCCCTGATGAAGGGCGTACGTCAGTTTTCCTGTGTAAAAAGCTCACAGTTAGAAAACCACCTGGTGGTGGTGGATGAGCGCGAACAGCTAATCCACTTCTTTCTGGATCCCACGTCGGGGCTTTGGAACGAGCAATATATTCGCGTTGCCGAACCACAGAAAATTGTTGAACAGTCTTCCTATATCACCCGCATGAGTGTCTATGACGACAACGGAAATCTGCTGCCCAATCAGGAGTGTTTTTTAACATCCGAGCGCACCATACAGGCTGAGGTCAATGGCGTAAGCCACATTTTGGGACCAGATCAGCCCAAAGCTGCTATGACTGATATGACAGGGGCGGTGACGGTTATTTTCCCCTGTGAATATCTGGATACACCTTTGATAAAAGTGGGTCTCAGCGCAGATAAAATAAGCCATGTTTTCGATCCCGCCCATACCGCAATGGAAACCCTGAGTCAGGTGAATGGCGCTTCAGGTTTCAAGGACGCCCGTACCGGTGATGACTTGCCTTTATGGGACAATGGAGAACAACCCTCAGACAGTAATTTGAATCAGGCCAGCTTGATATTTAAACAGATGGTGAGTAATCGCAGCGAGTTGATTGCTGATCAGCGGCAAGGTATCACGGGGATCATGAAGAGTGCGGAAGAAGGCATTCAGGACCAAAACTGGGGAGCGAAATTTGTCGGTGACGACATCAAATACCTCAACAGTGATGAAGCCGATGACGAGTTGCATCACGATGGCGGTTTTCATCCGTTTAAGTGGGCAGGTCATGTTATTGGCTCCATTTTCAGAGCCGTGAAAAATGCCTTTGTCACAGTGCGCTCTTTTGTCGCCAAAGTTAAGCGTAAGATCCTGACATTTGTGATCAAAATTGGCGCGTCCTTGGTGAAATTTGTGATCAAAACTGTAGAGGAAATCTTTCCTTTTATGACCTACGTGTTTGATGCCATTAAGCTTGTGTTTGACAAAGTGGTAGGTTGGCTCGGAAGTTTGCTGGGGGTTGATGACATTTGGCACACCCATAAACGGATCGCGACCTCAACACGAAATGGTGTGCAACAACAAATCCAGTATTTTGAAGCCCAGGCAGAAAAGTGGGAAAAGTATGTCGAAAAGGAGCTGAATGTGTTGGAAGACAAACTCCTGGCATTGCGTGGCGATGACGCCCCAGACCTGGAGGAACCTCGCAATAACCTGCTTGGCAGTGTTATGCGGCTGTTTAACAATCCCATTGTTAACTTTGGTTTGTACAACCTGCTGCACACGGGGGGGGCCAGCGCCCTTCGCAATGTCGAAGCCGATGGGTTTCCGGCGTTGGAGACCTACCTCGACGATAAAGAATCACTAGCAAAGAAATTGATTGTGCTTCTCAACGATCAGACTCAGGCGGTGCTTGACGGATTGCTGCACCCAACGCGCTTCCTCAAAGATCTGATGCGCATTATCGCTGATCTGGGCATTGCTATTATGGAAACCGTTAAATCCATGTTTGCCGGAATGGCGAGAATGTTGGTTGAAGGATTGAAACATATTCAAAACCTGTTGGATAAAAAAGTTGAGGTGCCATTTTTTACGATCTTTTATCAATTTATCGGTGGTTTGTATGAATCGGACAAAGTCGATACACCGAAACTATTGGACGTATTAGCGTTTATCACGGCAGTGCCAGTGTCTATTTCCTATCGGATCTTTACCTTTAAAAAGTTCTATAAGAACGTGCCTGACTGGTTTGGAAGTAAGGATATGTATGAGGACGTGTTTGCACCTGCTAATCCTGATGATTTGTTGCTGCCAACAAAGACAACGGGAGTCTTATCTGGAACCATGGATGAACCGTTATCTGGACCTATAGCTGAACGCAATCTGGTACGAGCAAGCGGCGGTAATCTCTTGCACTCTTATGCTGAATGGGGAGGCCTGATTGCTGCGAATAATTCTATCTTCATGCTGATCCTCGGGAAAACCGAGTTAGCCGACGAGCCAAAATGGAATGCTGCGAGCAAGATAGTGGGTATCATGGGGGCTTCTGTCAGCTTCCCGGTGATGAGTGGTGACAGTGCCGGTTGTCACAGTGTTCGAGAAGCGGCTTACATTCAAAGACTTATTTCGTATATCACCAGTAGCATAGACTTGTTAGCATTTCAGCCCTGGCATGAAGGTGACTATCAACGAGATGGATGGCGAAAATTGGGATATAGGAGTCGGTTAAGTGCTGCTGTCTCCGTCATTGTAATGGGGCTGACTATCGCGGCGGATGCCACTGAGAAAACCGACTGGAATGTTTGGGTCGCCGATACGACATCAACGGCTGGAGATACCCTTAGTGCCATGGGAGATGTCTTCAAAATAGAAAATCCCTACTATGTCGGTACAACCCTGGGTATTCAGTTTGTCGGAGCAGGTTTCGCATTTGGCAGTGCGATTGCCGCAACGCAGAGTTCATAGGAGTTAAACTGACTGGACTTGCCCGGTTGCGTGTCAAGGTGACCTGACCGGGTACTGTCTTTTCCAGGTAAAAATCACAGAATTAATAGGAATTAATCGGACCCCCACCATAAATTGATGAATCATAATTTGTTGCTTATTTTTAAAATTAACGTCTATCAGTAGGTTGCAAACCATGACTAGGGCACGCAAGCAGCAGGTAAATTTACAAGATATTAAGTATTACCATTGCATTTCACGCTGTGTGCGCCGTGCATATTTTTGTGGTGAAGACACACATACTGGCAAGTCATACGAGCATCGCAGGCAATGAGGAGTTTATTCAATCAGGTTTTCAATCTTAGGTACAAGATAAGCACACAAAGAATTTGGACATAGTAGGGGTCGGCGATTCGAGTTCGCCCGGACCCACCAAATTTTCATACTTTGGTATGGCAAAAAGCCCGCAGTTATGCGGGCTTTTTTGTATCTGAAAATCAGTCCTAAGCAAACTCTTTGGCTACATCAGAGAGAGTTTCGACGATGATATCAATGTGCTCTTTTTCGATGATCAGTGGTGGGGAAAGGGCGATGGTATTACCCATGCTACGAACCATGACGCCTTTGTCGTAGCAGCGCTTAAGGATATCAAAGCCGATTGGTTTACCGTGAGACGCTTCTGCGAACTGTACCGCACCAATTAATCCATAGTTGCGGATATCGATAATGTTTCCTGTTCCTTGTAATGAATGCAGCCCTTGCTCGAAGTACTGGCCAATCTCGCCTTTTGCTCGGGTAAGTAATCCCTCTTTTTCATAGATATCCAGAGTCGCCAGTCCAGCAGCACAGGCAACAGGGTGCCCTGAATAGGTATAGCCATGGAAAAACTCGACCGTGCCTTCAGGTGCACTGTTTACCACGGTGTTGTAGATGTGTTCGCTAGAGAAAACCGCGCCTAGTGGAACAACGCCACTACTGATCCCTTTTGCTGAAGTAATCAGATCGGGTACAACATCAAACTCTTCGGCGGCAAAGGCAGAGCCTAAGCGTCCCCAGCCAGTGATGACTTCATCAAAAATCAGTACCACATCATGACGCGTACAGATTTCACGTAGACGTCGTAAATAGCCTTTAGGTGGCAGGATAACGCCGCCGGCGCCTGAGATAGGCTCAACAATAACTGCAGCAATAGAGTCAGCGCCATGAAACTGGATAAGACGCTCTAATTGTTCGGCTTTCTCTACGCCATTATCCGGTAAGCCTTTGCTAAATGCGTTACGTTCGATGTCGAGCGTATGGTCGAGGTGGTCGGTCGCAAGTAGTGGACCAAAACCCTTACGATTAGGTGTTAAACCGCCTACGGATATTCCTCCAAAGTTAACCCCGTGATAGCCGAGTTCACGGCCAATCAGTTTATATTTACCAGTGTTACCTTTGGCTTGCTGATAAGCCAATGCAATTTTAAGTGCACTTTCAACGGCTTCGGATCCTGAATTGGTGAAGAACACTTTATTTAAACCCGGTGGTGTGTGTTTGATAAGACGTTCTGCAAACTCGAAACCGATATCATGCCCAAAATTGAACGGTGAACTGTAATCTAGCTCTGCGACCTGCTTTGCCATCGCTTCACCAATAGAGTTACGACCGTGGCCTGCATTCACACACCAAAGGCCAGCAGTTGCATCAAGCAGTTTGATGTTTCTATCAGAGTAGCAATACATACCCTCAGCGCGATTAATGATTCGAGGGTTGGCCTTGAAGTCGCGGTTTGCAGTGAACGGCATCCAGAATGCGTCGTAATTTACTTTTTTTTCCATGGTCGACATGCTCTGTGTTTGAAAATGTAGCGAGAATGTTATCCACGGCAAAACACCAATAAAATCACTCCGAATAAATATAAAGATTTATCGTCATCAAACTTTAGTCGTGTTGTTGGTCGCGCAATGTGCCTTGTAAGAAGCTGACGAATGCCTTTGCGGCCGTTGAGAGGTAGTGGCTCGATTTCCAACCAATCCCTAACTGTAATGGGATAGGGGGATCAAATGGAATGGCTTTCAGCTGCGGATCGTTAGCGACCAAAATTGGTAAGCAAGTACCAATGCCTATCTGCCGGCGGACCATAGATTTAAGCAGTTCTGGTAGGTTGGTCTCAAAGTGAATGTTGGGCTGGACTTTGTTTTGTTGGCAGTAGGTGTTGATCGTTTCACGCAAAAAATAGCCATTTTTAAACATTACCAATGGCTGCTTGCAAAACTCTTCTAAAGTGATGCTATTTCTTAATGCGAAGTCATGATTAGCGGGAACACAGGCCGCAATTTGGTCTTGAGCCAACAGTGTATGGCGAATCTGCTCGTGTTCGCGGTCACCTCTTATCAGCGCTAGGTCGAGTTCGCCATTAACAAGCATTTGCGCCAATGTCGCTGTACCAGCTTCGTGGACATTAATTTGAATTCCGGGATATGACTTTTTGAATTGCTCCAACGCGTCTGGAAGGTAGTAAGAAGCAAGCATTGCCGGCGCACCGAAATTAATCACTCCACTGGTTAATCCTTTCAACTCTTGTAGCTCTTTTTCAGCTTGTTCAACGTCTTCCAAGATGATTTTGGTGTGACGAAGCAGCACTTGCCCTTCGGCGGTCAGGCTCATTTGTCGCTCGGTTCGATTAATCAGTTTGAGCTCCAATTGTTGTTCGAGCTTCTTGATACTGGTACTGAGAGCAGACTGTGCAATCCCAAGTTGATCGGCGGCTTTGGTAAAGTTTCCAGTCTTTGCCAACTGGCTGAAATAGTAGAGACGTTTCAAATCCATTTTTATTGCCATCTATTTTGTATATGGAAACTATATCTACCATATATTGTTAATATAATCTCGCTGTCGTTATAGTTTTGTTAACTCAAGGCGTGGCTGATATCTAATGCTCAACATTGCTCAGTCATTCAACGTTTTAACAACAAAATATTATGAAAAAGCCGCTCAGCGGCACAGTCAAAAGGAAGTGAAACAATGAATATCGCGACGGTTTTTAGTGAAAACGTACAAGAAAAAAGTGGATTTATTATCTCGCAGCACCCAGAAAACTCACGTCTACAAGTCGTGACATTAGCGAAAGCAACGCTGGATAAGTTTTCTGAGCTCACGCAAGATTACAATCTTCAATCATTAGAATATAAAGCTTTTCTTCGTTTCGCTGTGGCCGATGCTCTTGATAAGGCGTGTGACTACCAGCTTGGTAAATTTCTCGTGGCAACCATGGAAGACAGGGAAACAGGCGCTTTTTTGTTAGAACCTGATGCGGAAGCGAAAGCGGCATTTGACGACAGTGATGAGCAACGTGACTTCTTTGTTATTTTGTCGACCGCAATATCTCATTTGATTGGGATTCCTAACTTCGATGCGATGTATGGTAAGTATTACGCGCGCTTCACCGTTAAAAATGATGACAATAGTGATAGTTATCTACGTCAGGCACATCGACGTATGGAACTTCACAATGATGGGACTTACGTTCAAGAGCGTACCGATTTCGTATTGATGATGAAGATGGATGAAAAGAATATGCAGATGGGCGACTCGTTATTGTTGCACGTTGATGATTGGCAAGATTTAGAGCGTTTCTATCATCATCCAATGGCGAAGCAAGATATTGTGTGGGGTGCACCGCCAAGTAAGAATGTCGGTTACACAGTAGATCACCCTGTGTTCTTTGAAGAGGATAAAAATGGCAAGCCTCATATGTTGTTCATCGACCAGTTTGCACAGCCGAAAAACATGCAGCAAGGCCTTTACCTTCACCAAATGAGTGAATCTCTAGAAAGCGATACTAACTGTTTTAATGTCCGTGTGAACGTCGGCAGTATGTTGGTGGTACAAAATCATTGCTGGCTGCATGGCCGCGATAAGTTTGTGGCAGACCCAGGCCTTAAGCGTGAGCTACTGCGTCAGCGTGGGCACTTTACTCGCTAGTTTTCGAACAATGATGATCAATAAGCGACTTGAACGACAGTAATGCGTTAAGTCGCTTAACTATAATAAAAATAGAGAAAGTAAATAAAAACGAAAAGAGTGAAGGAGCACCAGTCTTGGAAAAAGTGTATGACTACGTCGTAATCGGCGGTGGCATAGTCGGGGTATCGACGGCTTGGCAATTACAAAGCCACTTCCCAGATAAATCGATTTTGTTGATAGAAAAAGAATCGGGCTTTTCGCATCATCAAACAGGTCATAACAGCGGCGTTATTCATGCTGGCGTTTACTACGCGCCGGGCAGCTTGAAAGCGGAATTTTGCAAAGCGGGTGTGGAAGCGACGACGACGTTTTGTGCAAAGCACGACATCCCTGTTGAAAACTGTGGCAAATTGCTGGTGGCAACGTCTAAACAAGAAGTTGAGCGCATGCACGCGTTATATTTGCGTTGCCACGAAAATGGTTTGGATGTTGAGCTAATTGATGAACAGGAATTAAAGCGTCGTGAGCCAAACATTGTGGGCTTAGGCGCCATTGCGGTGTCTACGACGAGCATTGTTAATTATCGCCTTGTGACCGAGAAAATGGCTGAAGAGTTTGTCTCTGCTGGTGGCACAGTATCACTAAACACCGAAGTGACGGGATTGAATGAATCGCCAGATCGCATTGTCGTAACGGCTAATATCAACCAACAAGCGACATCTTATGCTGGCAACTTTTTGGTGGTTTGCTCAGGTCTAATGGCGGATCGTTTAACACGTATGATGGGCATTGAAACTGATTTCCAAATTGTTCCTTATCGCGGTGAATACTATCGATTACCAGAAAAATACAATGATATTGTGAATCATCTTATCTACCCAATTCCAGATCCCGACCTACCGTTCTTAGGCGTGCATTTGACTCGAATGATTGATGGTTCAGTCACTGTTGGGCCAAACGCTGTGCAAGGATGGAAAAGAGAAGGGTACGGGAAGATCAATTTTAGCGTTCGCGACGTGATGGATATGGTGCGTTTCCCGGGATTTTGGAAGGTTACCGCGAAGCACCTAAAGACGGGCTTAATTGAAACCAAGAACTCGTGGCGGAAGCCTGGTTACTTAAAGCTAGTAAACAAATATTGCCCTCAAATCCAAGTGGAAGATCTGGAACCATATCCTGCAGGTATTCGTGCTCAAGCGGTACTTAAAGACGGTACATTGGTGCACGACTTTTTGTTTGCTGAAAGCGAGCGAAGCCTTCATGTCTGTAATGCACCATCTCCTGCAGCAACATCTGCAATACCGATTGGCGGTTATATCTGTGACAAGATCATTGAAAAGCAGCAAATAGAGATAAGTTCAGATTCACTAGCTCAACAAGATAATAAAACAGCGTCAGAAGTGGCTTAAGTCGAACATAGAGTTTAACTCGTCATGTTCGTATCAATAAAAATGCCTGGGCAGCAATGCTCAGGCATTTTCATTTTCCGCCATTATTCATTTTCCGTTATATAGCTAACTCAGTAGCTTGCTTACGATAATAGTCTCGCATTGTTTTGGTAAAAAGTGAGCGTACTTTATTGAGCCCGGATGTTTTCTTGGTGATCGCCATGATTTCCAAATTGTAATAACGGCGGTCGGGGGCGATAGCAACAAGCTCACCAGACTCGACATAAGGCTGTGCATATTGTTCAGGTAAATAGCCAATAAAGCGAGAAGACAACAGCAGCGCCATACGAGATTCGTAGTTATAGGCGGTGGCTTTTAGATTCATATTGGCCAAGTGCCCATTAATGCGCTCTTGGGTTTTGATTCCAGCATAAACCACTGGAAAGCCGTCGATCACCTCATCAGTCAGTTCATGATCATCGAGTTGCGCCAACGGGTTATTATTACTGGCATACAGATAACAAATATCCGTGTAGATATGCTCATACTCTAATCCATCAAGCGCTCTGTGGTAGGGGATAAAGCCAATGTCTGCTTCTTCCTGCATTACCATTCTTTCGATCTCTGTCATTCTTGCGACTTCAGCCGTCAGATAAACCTCTTGCGCTAGTTTTGAAAACTTACGAATGACGGTAGGAATGCTAGCGCGTTTGTCTAGGCTTATCGTGTCACTAAATAGCACCGTCAAACTTCCCGATAACTGAATATCTAAATGATTGATTGTGTTTCGAAAGTCCTCTAGCTCTCCGAGTAATTTAACCGTTGCCTCATAGACAACAACACCTTCTTCCGTTAGTGCGAACCCTGCGCGGCCACGTCTACACAGAATGAGGTTGAGTCGAGATTCTAAGTTAGAGATATGAATACTGATCGTTGAACGGCTGATGTTGAGTTCTGTTTCGGCGGCAGAAAAGCCACCGCAATCGGCGACGACCTTAAATATCTTTAACTGCTTTATTTCGTAGTCACCAATTTGACCGACAGGCGAAGGATTCTTTGTCATTGTTTTAGGCTCATAAAACTTCATGTTTAAAGGAGAACATTTATCCCGATTAAGCGTTTGTTATTATTTTGTTATGTAAGTGGCTGATTATGCGTCAAACAAATTCAAGAATCTTTGAAGTTGTAGGAATTTATAAAATTAGGGACTGAAGTGATGAAACAATTAGATTTAGTAGTATCCCAATGCCTCATTAATGGCGAATGGGTAGAGTCAATTGATGGCAAACAATTTGAGGTTGTGAACCCAACGACAGGTGAAGTGATAACGCACGTGCCGGATATGGGGCAGCAAGAAGCGACAACCGCCGTGTTAGCCGCCCATGATGCATTTTTAGAATGGAAAAAAACAACCGCAAAGCATCGAGCGGGATTGTTGAGAAAATGGTTTGACCTCATTGTCGAGAATGCGGATTCACTGGCTCGACTACTTACATCAGAGCAAGGTAAACCTTATAAAGAAGCCTACGGCGAAGTGATGTATGGAGCCTCATTTCTTGAGTGGTTTGGTGAGGAAGCTAAGCGAGTCTATGGCGATATTATTCCATCTGCGAACCCTAACACACGCTACATGACAATTAAGCAACCTATCGGTGTGGTTACGGCGGTGACACCTTGGAACTTTCCAATCGCAATGATCGCTCGCAAAGTTGGGCCTGCGTTGGCTGCAGGGTGCACTGTGGTGGTTAAGCCAGGAGAAGATACCCCGTTGTGTACGCTGGCGATGGCGAAACTTGCCGAACAGGCCGGTATTCCTAAAGGTGTGCTAAATATTGTAACTACGTCCACACCTGCAAGTGTTGGTGAGGTGCTTTGTCAGCATCCTTTGGTTCGAAAAATCTCATTCACCGGTTCAACGCCTGTTGGCAAACATATACTTCGCCAAGCTGCGGATACAGTCAAAAAAGTCTCCCTTGAGCTGGGTGGCAACGCGCCATTTATTGTGTTTGAAGACGCGGACATTGAAAAAGCAGTTCAAGGTGCGTTGATTTCGAAATATCGAAATGCTGGCCAAACCTGCGTATGTACTAACCGTTTGTATATTCATGATTCGGTCTATGACCAATTTGTTGAGCTTTATACTCAAGCCGTGCGTGGCTTGGTGATTGGCGATGGCCTCTCTGATGGCACTGATATTGGCCCTCTGATTAATCAAAAAGCGGTTGATAAGGTGCATGGTTTAGTCGAGCAAGCGATTGAACAGGGGGCAACTCTTGTATTAGGAGGAAGCGTATCTAAGGTGGGTGGTCAGTTCTATCAACCTACTATTCTGACCAACGTCACTGAAAAGATGGACATCGCACACCAAGAGTTATTTGGCCCAGTCTCGACCATTTTCCGTTTTCGTGATGAAGAGGAAGTTATCCAGCGAGCGAACGACACACCTTATGGCTTAGCCGCTTATTTCTACACACAGAATCAAAGTCGAGTGTGGCGCGTTAGTGAAGCACTTGAGTACGGAATTGTAGGGACAAATGAGGGGATCATATCGACAGAAGTTGCCCCATTTGGCGGTGTTAAGGAATCTGGGAGTGGGCGTGAAGGCTCAAAGTATGGCATTGATGACTACTTGGAGATCAAATATCTATGTCAGGGCATCTAGTCGTCAGTTTATGACCTCTCAGCGTTTTGTTTGAAACATGCCTTTCATCTTATTGCAGTAACGAGAAACTTATTTCGATACCTCGCATGAAGCAGCACTCGATGTGCTGCTTTTTTTCGTTCTGCATCCCGGAAATTGTTGAATGACGAGTCCCCGTTTTTTGCATAGTCACGTATTAAAACTGCAAAGGTTTGAGATTTATAAAACTTTAGGTGGATAAATATGAATTTAATGAATGTAAACAAATTGTAATTATTGTTCACAAGGTGACAACGAGGAAATGAAGCGTCACCCAGCACTGTTTTGGAATAACTAGAACAGCGAGATCATATCAAGGAGATTATTCATGTTTAAAACCTTAGGCAAACTACGCAAAAGAAGTGTAACTAAACTCGTTGCTGGATATGCATTGGCTATTTCTAGCACATTTTTTACTGCGTCTCAGGCCTTTGCGGCAGAGCATAACTGGCGATTTGTGAACCTATACTCTCGCGGTACCGCTTATGGTGAAGTGTATAAGAGCTTTGCTGAAAACATTGAAACCATGTCTAACGGGCGTATTGCCGTTCAAGTGATGTATGCCGGTGAAGGCGTTGGTCAGACTGGCGTTTTGGGTTCGGTTAAATCTGGTTTAATGACAATGGGCGCACCTTTCCAACCGATGCATGCGGGAGAGTTCCCTGCAGGCGTGGTTGAAGTGGGTTTGCCAGGTATGACTGATGATGTCGGTGAGCTGAGTGCGCTATTCCACGAGAAAGGTTGGGGTGAAGTACTTGAAGAAGCTTACGACAAGCAGAACTTGGTATGGCTGGAACCGTACATTCAGCTACCGGTTTATGTGCTGACCAAAGAGCCAATTAACTCTGTGGAAGATTTTAAAGGCCTTAAGATTCGTGCGCCAGGCGCTTACGGAAAGTTCCTGCGTAATCTAGGTGCTTCACCGGCCTCACTGTCTTGGAGTGAAATTTACACCAGTCTGGCTACGGGTGTTATTGATGGGTCAATAGGCAGTAACTTGATTGACCATAGAGACGGAAACCACGTCGAAGTGGCGAAGTACATGTACCGCTTGCCAATCGCTGGTGCGCAGGCCCTTCCTATTGTTGTGAACAAAAGCGCGTGGAACAAGCTACCTGAAGATCTTCAAGCCATTGTTCGTGCAGCAAGCTCAGTTCACGCTCGTGAGCAGATGACAAAATCCCGCTTATGGGAGTCTCAAGCGATTGCTGATATGGAGTCAAAAGGCATGAAGTGGAGCCCAGAACCGAGTATTGAAGATATCGCTAAATGGAATGGTGCTGCTGGCTCTTTATGGAGCGAATATGCTGACGCTGACAAATACAGCCAACGCCTAATCAAAATTGTACAAAACAACGAATAAAAATTTGGCTTATCACTGATTTCAAATCATAGGGTAGATGTCGAATTATCAGTGAAATTGTCAATTTAGGGGGCTTGCCCCCTTTTCCTATTTGCTGCTAGGGATGAAGGTTATGTTTACTAAGGTGTTAACTGCTTATTGTTTGGGCATTAATCGGGTTGTGTATTGGGTTGGCGTGTCAGCATCGGTGTTGATGCCAATCCTTGCAGCCACTGTCGCCTTTGAGGTGTTTTCTCGATATGTATTAGGTGAGCCCACGATATGGGCATACGACGTATCACTGTTTTTATTTGGTTACATTGCCGCTCTGGGGGGGGCATTAGCGCAGCAGAACAAAGCGCATATTAATGTTGATGTTCTTTATCTGTCAGTGTCTACAAGAGTTCGTTCAGTGTTCAATCTGTTTTCCTACTCGTTGGCGATTTTCTTCCTTTGTGTCGTGATGATGATGGCATTTGGTAAGTTTGAAGAGGCGCTGGAGTTTAACTACCGACGCCAGTCTGAATGGGCCCCATCAATGGCGCATTTTTGGGTGATGATGATGTGTGCGAGCGCGGTGTTCATCGCTCAATTTACTAGTGACATGGTGCAAGACATCTATTTCGTTATCACAGGCAAAGACCTGATTGAACGAGAAGTAGAAAGTATCGAACAGTCACAAGAATTAATTGAGCAGGCGGGGGATGCATGAGTATTGAGGTATTAACGCTGCTTCTTATCGGCTGTATTTTATTTAGCTTTGCATTAGGTGCACCAGTTGGTCTCGCACTTGGTGGCATCGCTATGGGAATGGGTTATCTGACCTGGGGAGAGGGCATATTTAATTTAGTGCCAACCACGATAGAGAGTAACTTCTTTAGCTTTATTTTGTTGGCTATCCCGCTCTATATCTATATGGGACAACTGCTTACACGCTCCGGTATCGGGGATGCGATGTTTAACGCGAGTCAGATGGTGATCGGGCGTATCCGTGGCTCATTGGCGATCAGCGTCATTGGTGTCTGTTCCATGATTGGTGCTATGGTGGGCATCATCGGGGCAGGGATTATGACATCGGGAAGCATCGCGCTCAAACCGATGTTAGAACGTGGTTATGATAAACGTCTCGCCCTAGGTGTGATTATGGCAGGCGGTGGATTGGGAATCCTAATACCACCGAGTATCCCGATGATCATGTACGCGGCCACAACCCAGAACTCCGTGGGGCGCATGTTCTTAGCTGCGATCATTCCAGCTTTGATTTCCATAACCTTGCTAATCGCTTATGTGGTTATCAGCTGTAAGTTCAATCCGAAGAAAGCCCCTTTAGGTACGGGCGCTGAAAGCTCAATGACGGGCAAAGAGAAAATAAGAACTGCTCGTGACGGCATGTTTTCGCTGTTACTCATTGTGGCTGTGTTGGGCAGTATTATCACAGGTATCGCGACTCCGACGGAGTCTGGGGCTATTGGTGTTGTTGGTGCGATTCTTTTGGCTATTGTTTTTAAGCGCTTTCGCTTTGAAATGTTCAAATCTTCTGGTTTTGAAACAGCGATGTTGGTCAGCGTATCGATGTGGATCATTTTAGGTGCTTCTTTGTTTAGCAACTTCCACATGCTGAGTGGCGTGCAAAACATGGTCGCTCAAATCACGCAAGATCTCGGTTTGCCCCCATTAGGCGTGATTATCCTTCTGCAAGTCATCATGTTGTTGCTCGGTTTTATCATCGACGAACTGATCATCGTATTGATGTGCGCACCGCTGTTCACGCCAATAGTGGTATCGCTCGGTTATGATCCTATTTGGTTTGGAATTTTGATGATTCTAAACATCGAGATAGCAGTGCAAACACCCCCTTATGGCTTTGCGTTGTTTTATCTAAAAGGTATTGCTCCGCCGGGTGTCAGTATGATGGATATCTATCGCTCCATTTTGCCGTTCATTTTGCTGAAATTATGCGTCTTAATAGCCTGTATGTTGTTTCCTGAAATGGTGATGTGGCTACCTAACAAGGTTATGGGAGCAAATTGATATGAGTCTGAACAGAATTTTAATGCCTGTTGATCTTGCCTATCCAGAAGTGGTCAAAAGGGAAGTCGAGATGGCACTCAAACTGATCTCAGAAAATGGTGTGATTGATATGCTTTATGTGGATGACGCGCGAGTGCATCACAGTATGGTTCCGACGGTAAGTGGGGCGACATTTTCGGATAAACACCTAAGCGTTTTTGACAGTGTACAAACAATGTTGGAAGAGTTGGTGCCAAGACCACACCGCGGTAAAAGCATCATACGTAATGGGATTGTCTTTGACGAAGTGGTTATTCAAGCGAAACAGTCGAATGCTGACGCGATTGTGATGGCATCTGCCAAACCAAAATTTCGCTCTTATCTACTGGGTTCTAATGCAGCGAAGGTTGTTCGCCACGCCCATTGCTCGGTGTTTGTTGTGCGCTGATTGGCTGCAACGGATCCATACAATAACGCCTGCTATCTTTGACTTATTCAAGACCAAGATAGCAGGCGTTTTATGTTTAAGGGACATATCTAAGAAGGAAGCAACTTAAATCCTTCATATCGAATCAGATCTTGCTGCTTCAATATTTCCAGAGCCAGTTTCTTTGGCATTGGTTTGTAGTAATAGAAGCCCTGGATGTATTTTACGCCCAACCCTGCGAGTGTTTGGACTTGCGATTCGTTCTCCACACCCTCAACGATAACTTCCATTCCAAGTGAGTCGGCCAGTTGAAGCATAGACTCAAGAATAGGAACTCCTAAGCTCGACGAATCTGAGATGTTTTTTACAAACACACGGTCAATTTTAAGGACGCTAAAGGGGAACTGACGTACAAAGTCTAACCCCGCATAACCAGTGCCGAAGTCGTCGATTGCGATTTCTACGCCAGCTTCCGCCAGTTTGTTTAAGTTGGTTCGGATCGTCACCATGTCTTTTTCGAGGCACTCACCATCTTCAGTGACTTCAAAGATAAGTTTATTTAACGACTCAGGATTTTTACGAAATAGCCTAAGAACACTGTCGGCGAACTCTGGGTTTGAGACGACATTGCGGCTGATGTTGACGCTAATGTATCTATTCTCAAATAGAGAGCTGTTTGTTTTTAATGTGCTTAACACTTCTTCAAGCACAAAGTAGGTGAGATCTTCGATTAACCCTAGGCTTTCTGCGAGCGGGATGAAAATCGCAGGCGAGACACTGCCTTCGACTGGGTCATTCCATCGTAGGAGTGACTCGCAACCAACAACCTGTGAAGTGCGCTGATCAACAATAGGCTGAAGGTGAACATGTAAGTGTTTGTTTTTAAGTGCATTAGACAGTGAATACTCAAGGCCTCTCCGTTCTTGGTTTCTGTGCTTAATGTTCTGCGCAACGATGGTCGCGACACCCGCACAAAGAAAACCAAACCAAGAGTACTTAAGAAGGAAGTTGAGGTAATAGCCATAACCAGCATAAGAGATGACGGCTAGTGGATAAGTGTCAGACTCTATTTTTAAAGCTTTAATGTATGAAACTGGCTCGAGCGCAGAGATGTCTCGATGAATGACTTCAACCTTTGAATTCAGCCCGTATTGGGACAGATGATCTTCGACAATGTCAGAAATGTAATGCGGTGGGATTAATAGGCTGACACCTTCTTGGCTTACGTGATCTTTGAAGATCAGCATAATGGCTTTCGACTGAGAAATAGCAGAGTTGGTATAAGAAAGTGTTGTTAGATTCGGGTCATTGTTTATGCGGTTGCTGATGGTTTGATATAAAGGAAACCAAACGTCGCCTTCGGTTGTGGAGCAATAAAAGTAGTCTCGATCATTATATATCGCCGCTTCTTTTACCCAGTCCGTGTGAAATACAGCTTGCCTAAGCTCTCGCACAAATGCTTTACACGGAAGGCTAGCATTTTGCGTGGTTATAAAAGAATCGAACTGCGCCTTTATCTCATCTAATTTGGCTTCTGCGAGTACTACCGACTTCTCGCTCACATTCTTGTAGTGAAAGGGTGTGATGGGCAGAAGCATAGCCATAGAACAACAAAAAGAAGCAATGAAATGGAGTGAGGTCTTGGCAATGCTCTGGTACTTGATGGTCATAGTATATGGGACACTTACTCGGCGAGTTGAATATGTATTTTAATTTATAAAATCAATATCAATTGAAACAGGATGAGTTATCAATAATGTGAATGAAACCATAACTTTGTGAATTCTTATTCATTAATTTCGGCGGGCACTTTACATATTTTAAATTAGCGATTCCTTAATTGGTTTAATATTGTACAATGTGTGGCAAATCAATATGCATATTGTTGTTTATCTGGTGGTGAGGGGCTTTTGCATCGCATAACGGTGGTGTAGCTAGGGAGTGGAGGGGCTGACGATTTTCCTCGATGCGTATTTTATTAGGCTTTATTAATATATTTAATCTAAATGATCCTCCATCAAATAATTCCCATTGGTTATTTAAATGAGTAAAAAAGACGGGTAAATAATTCAGATTAGTCAAAAGTAAGATTATATTTTTTCTTTATCTGTGAGTTAAAATCACAACTTATATAAATGATACTCTTTTTATAAAAAATACATTATTAGTCTGTTTTTATTCATGCATAAAATCATTGTTAGGCGCTGTGATAGGCACAGTTATTCAACGAGGATTGATGTTTATGATGAAACGAACAGCACTACAACTCGCAATTTCAGTGGGTATCGTCGCACTACCGGGAATGGCAAATGCGAGCAGTACTCCAATGACCAACCCTAATAGCGGTGTGGTAGTAGGATATTGGCACAACTGGTGCGATGGAACTGGTTACAAGGGAGGCAACGCGCCTTGTGTCACTTTAGATGCGGTAAACCCGATGTACAACATTGTGAACGTCTCTTTTATGAAGGTTTATGATGTTGCAGAAGGCCGCATTCCTACTTTTAAGCTCGATCCAACTATTGGCCTTTCAGAGCAGCAGTTCATTAACCAAATATCAGAGCTTAATCAGCAAGGGCGTTCAGTACTTATCGCACTTGGTGGTGCTGATGCTCATATTGAACTTAAGACGGGAGACGAGACCGCGTTTGCCGAAGAGATCATTCGTCTTACTGAAAAATACGGTTTTGATGGTTTAGATATCGATTTAGAGCAAGCGGCTGTAACGGCTGCGGATAACCAAACCGTTATTCCGACAGCATTAAGACTGGTAAAAGATCATTACCGAGAGCAGGGCAAAAACTTCCTAATTACCATGGCACCTGAATTTCCATACCTGACTGCTGGTGGTAAATACGTCCCATATATCGATAACCTTGAAGGTTACTATGACTGGATTAACCCTCAATTCTACAACCAAGGTGGTGACGGTATTTGGGTCGAGGGTGTAGGTTGGATTGCTCAGAATAACGATGAATTGAAAGAAGAATTTATCTACTACATCTCCGATTCATTGAGCAACGGCACGCGTGGTTTTCATAAAATCCCTCACAACAAGTTAGTGTTTGGTATTCCATCTAACATTGACGCTGCGGCTACTGGTTACGTACAAGAACCACAAGATCTGTATTCAGCGTTTGAACAGTTATCAGAACAGGGTCAGCCATTGCGTGGCGTTATGACTTGGTCTGTGAACTGGGACATGGGCATTAACGCGCAAGGGCAAGAGTACAACGAAACCTTTATTAATGACTATGGCCCATTTATCCATGGCCAAGTGACCCCACCTCCGGGTAACGACGGTGAGCCAATCCTTAAAGGCGTTGGGAATACTCGAGTGCTACATAGAAGCGCTTTTGATGAGTTAGAGGGTGTCTCCGCGCATGATAAAGAGGACGGGGATTTAACGTCTTCAATCGTAGTCGAAGGTTACGTCGATACTGCTTCAATTGGCACTTACGTACTTACTTACAAGGTATCCGATAGCGATGATAACCAAACGACCCAAGCACGAAGCGTAGAGGTCTATAGCCAAAAGCCAGTGTTGAGTGGCGTAGAGAATACAACGGTAATGCTAGGCGACGATTTTGATGCATTGGAAGGTGTTACGGCCAACGATGCGGAAGACGGTGACTTAACAGCATCAATACAAGTCACTGGGCAAGTGGATGTAAATACTATCGGTACGTATTCCTTAGTTTATAAAGTGTCTGACAGTGCCGCTCAAATCGTTGAAGCGACACGTGCTGTGACAGTGACTGATGGAGCAACCTGTGCAAACCCTTGGGATGCAAATAGTGTATATGTTGAAGGCGACAAAGTCTCTCACGATGGACACCCATGGAAAGCGGGCTGGTGGACTCGAGGTGAAGAACCGGGCACTACGGGCGAGTGGGGTGTATGGAGCAAAGATTCCGACGCTTCGTGTGGTGGTGAAACGCCCGATCCTGATGTCGACCCTACGCTGGGCGTAACGGGCTTAGCATCTTCATACGCATTAGATAATGGTCAAGTAACGTTGAACCTACAGTTAGTTAGCAACCAAGCGTTAACGGTTGATGTGAATGTTCGTAATGCTTCGAATCAAGTGGTTGAGCAGTTTCAGACTCAAGTTAATGGCCAATCTGCATTAACTATTGAACTACAAGATATTGAGGCAGGTACGTATCAACTACTACTTGAAGGCGTCGCTGAAGATGGCGAAATGGTTTCATCACAAAACAGCTTTGTTGTGACTGATGAGACGACAACACCACCGCCGGGAGAGTATCCTGACTATGTAGCAGGCACTGCGTATCAAGCAGGGGACCGAGTGATAGGCGCTGACAACGGCGTCTACGAATGTAAGCCTTGGCCATACACAGCGTGGTGTGCGAGCGCGTCTTACGCTCCGGGAGATAGCCTATATTGGGATGATGCTTGGATTAAGCTATGATGATTTAGTGTGTATAAACTACACTGTCTGAAATAAAGAGAGCGGCCTTCGTGGGCGCTCTTTTTGTTGATAGCGTTCAACAAAGTGAGAGCTAAAGAGGCATTGTTAAGCTGTTCGACGTATCCATTGTTACGGGGTACTTTATGTTCTTTGAATAGAACAAACATCACCCTATTAATACACCTTGTTACACTTTTAAATTTTGTTCTGCACTTAGAGCATTGAGTTCCTAGTTTGCTCGCTGCATTATTCTAATTCTGAATTTTCCATTTCTAAGTATCTATTTTATGAATCTGGCTCAAGTCGACCTCAACTTATTAGTTATCCTCAAGCACCTGTTAGAAGAAAAGCATGTTTCAAATACCGCATTAGCGCTGGACATGAGCCAACCGACGATCAGCCGTTCATTGCAAAAACTTCGCACAGTTTTCAATGATGACTTGTTGGTTCGCAGTACTTATGGGTATGAGCTAACACCAAAAGCTGAGTCGATTAAACAAGACTTAACATCGGTATTAGGTCGATTGGAAAAGCTTGTAGCAGGGGATGTGTTTGAGCCAAGTGATAGCGATGCGACTGTTCGTTTCTTTGGTTTGGTACCTCAGATCACTCATTTGATGCCAAAAGTGATGGCGGAGGTTCGTCGTCAGGCTCCGAACATGATTGTGGACATCGACTCAATTCCTAAACGCCACTTCGAGAGTTTGATCTCAGGAGACGTACATTTTGTTCTCTCGACTCATGAGCCGTCTAGCTCAGAGCAGAACCTGTATCGCACCTTTGTGACCAGTCGCGATTATCGCTTGTTGATGAGTAAAGACCACCCGCTAGCAGACAAAGAGATCACGGTTGATGACCTTCTGAATAGTCAGTTAGGACAGATCTCACTTCAAGGTGATAAAAAACTGTCGATTGAAAGTCGTTTTAAAGATCTTGGATTAATCGACAAGCAACGTAAGTTGTCGATTCCTGTCCAACTCTCTAATTTCAATGTCGCTCCTGATATCGCAGAAACCACGGATATCATATTTCACCTTCCAACTCCTTTTGCCCAGCAAGCTGCGAAGCAACGTGAACTTGTGTGTAAAAGGGTACCAAAGGCACTTCGTCATCCTTCAGAAGATGTTTATCTATACTGGCACAAACGTTTTCACAATGATCCTATGTGTCAATGGATCCGACGTATTTTCAAAGAGTTATACAACTAAGTATCACTTTGTGTACGATAATCAGCACTGATTTACAGGTAATAATTAATCAATAAATGGATATGGAAGATAATCTGTATTTGAAAAATAAATAGTCAGAATTACTAAAGGGGATGAAACTTTCATTGATGTAAATGGTAACCGAATGTCTAATGCAAACCATTATCACTTGCAAATAAAGACATCATACTATGACGGATCGTTCTCTTTTTTCTCCTAAGCCTTTAGCTATTGCCGTAGCATTTATCTGTTCTTCTGTTTCAACGGTTTCCTTTGCCAACGAAGATTCTACAGAAACTGATGAACAGATGGTTGTCACCGCAACTCGTACAGAAACCTCTCTAAAACAAGCGCCTGCTTCTATGTCGGTAATCACGGCAGAGGATATTGAGAATAACCCTGGTATCACGCTAGCAGACATCGTTGCGGACTCTACTAGTGTTGAGTCAGACTTTGACAGCACGCGAGCAGGTCGTCAGATGATCTCTATTCGTGGCATGGATTCGGATTACACTTTGATCATGGTAAATGGTCGACGTCTAAGTTCTGCAAGTGCAATCATTCGTGGTAACGACTTCGATCTTTCAACCATTCCAGCAGATTCAATTGAGCGTGTTGAGATCATTCGAGGTCCTATGTCGGCGTTGTACGGTTCTGACGGTATGGGTGGTACGATTAACATCATCACTAAAGCACCAGAGAATGATTGGAGCTCGACATTGAGCATGGATACATCATCGCCAATGGATGGTAATGGTGGGCAAGAACATTCTGTCGGTCTAACTACTTCAGGCGCATTGATTGACGATGAGTTGTTTGCTCGCTTCTCTGTAAACCAAACCAGCCGTGATGCGTGGCAGCCTTATTCTGGAACTCACAGTGCAGGACACGATCGAGAGGATGTAACTGCTCTAGAAGGCCGCGATACCCTGAGCTTACTGGCTACATTGACATGGCATGCAACGGACAACCAGACAATCGATTTAGATCTTGGTTACAGTGACGACGAACGTGACACCGCGGCAGAACATGCGACCGGCCTGAATGTTTCAAATTCCAATGTGAAACGTAACAACCAAGCAATTACACACAGCGGCTACTGGAGTTGGGGTGATACTAAAGTTCGCTACTCTCGTGAGAATGTCATTGATAAAAATGCTGCGGATGTTGGTAGTTCAACACGTGATGTAGAAGAGCTAACACAGATCTTTGAAGCATCGGCTACAAGCTATCTTGGTGACAACCATATTCTAACGGTAGGTGTTGACTACCAATTGAGTGAGCTAACAAACGAAGAAAATGTCACGGGTGCTCCAGCGGAAGCGTATCAAGGTGCTTTGTTCATTCAAGATCAATGGAACGTTACTGAACAACTAACTGCTACCTTGGGTGGTCGTTTAGACAAGCACGAAAAATACGGTGAAGAATTCAGCCCCCGAGTCTATTTAGTTCATCAAACAACAGATGACTTAGTGATTAAGGGTGGTGTAGGTAAAGCATTCAAAGCGCCAACTCTGACTCAGAACCACGTTGGTTATACTGTTGCGAGTTGTAAAGGTTGGTGTGACATTGTCGGCAATGAAGATTTAAACCCAGAGACGAGCTGGAACTATGAACTAGCAGCGCTTTATAGCCAGCCTCGTTGGAACATCGAAGGTGCATTGTTCCGAAATGAAATCCAAGACTTGATCGACCGTGGTGACACAGAGTGTCTATCCGGCGGAACATGGGGTGGTAACGGTGTAGGTTGTGTTGATAATGGTGGTAATTTCGTAAGTAACGGAACCCGCACCTATGTCAACGTATCAGAAGCTGTTATCCAAGGTGTTGAACTGGCTGGTGGATTCCAAATTTCAGAACAATGGGATGTATCAGGTAACTATACATACCTAGACACAGAAGACAAATCAACGGGCGAAGAGTTACTTGAACGTTACAAGCATTCGAGCTTGGTAAAACTGAACTGGAGCCCAACTTACGACCTAACGGCATTTGTCAGTGCGAGATATCGTGGTGAACGCCAGATTGAAACGGATTTGACTCAAGACGCATACACCACGCTGAATATCGGTACTGTATACAACGTGAATGACTCGGTTCGCATTCGAGCTGGTATCACTAACTTAACTGATGAAGCAGTTTCTCAAGAACTTGAGAATATGGGTTATGTTGAAGAACCGCGTACTTACTATGTTGGCATGACGGCAGACTTCTAAGATCTAAAGTTACCTTCCAATAAAAACGCAGGTCAAAATGGCCTGCGTTTTTCGTCTCATAAGAAAATGTTTTTGGCTTTAGTGGGCGCCTTTTTTGACACAAGTGATGATAGCGTTACCTGAGTTCTGCTCCCAAGGCGTCAGCTTTTCATAGTCGTGCTCAAATAAGTGAACATCGAAATACGGTTCGAGGATTTGAACGATCTCTGCGAACGTGAATGCAACCATCGGATGCTCATCATGCCAGATTTGCGTCTGACCATCGGTTGTTTTCTCAATACTCAGCTTGAGTGCTTGTCGATCGACGTCACCAGCGTAGTACCACCCAGAACGGAAGGTGAATGCGTCTCGCTCTAGATTACTAGTGTGACGCACAAACAGATTGTTGTTGATCTTCGCTTTATCGACAACATTGAAGCAGAAGATACCATCAGGCTTTAAAGCAGCATGCACGCTCTCTACACAAGCTTTCAGTTTATCAATCCCATCGTTGTAATGAATCGAGTAAAGGAAACAAGTAATCAAATCAACGGGCTCATCTACTGTAAAGTGGCTCATGTTTTGTTGTGAAAACTGAGCTTCAGGACAGCGTCTCATTGCAATATCTAACATAGGTTGGTTCAAATCAAGCCCACTGCTGGTGTAGCCGTAATCAATAAAATGACGCACGTGCGGGCCGGTACCACAAGCGAGATCAAGGTGAGTACGACCGGTATTGCCGAAGATTTGATGTAATCTACGCACACAGTTACTTTGTGATTGATAGTCGATATCGAGACACATTAAATCGTAGTAACCAGAAAGATCGGTGTAGAGAGCATTAGTACGCATGTTGACCCGTAATGATGTGAATAATGTTGGAGAAGTGGCGCATCGTAAGGAACGTACTTGAGAAAGAGAAACAAAAAGGATTTATCGAGACGAGTAAATAGTTTTGCTATTGATTGGTAAGTCGCTGCTCTGAAAGGTTTATCTTCGAGCTTGAACTATAAATAAGGGTTCAGTTATGCTCTGAGGCTAGTTTTCTGTTCATCAATAAGAAGACAGTTAATATAAAGGCAGCATTAGAAACCCAGTAATACAAAGGAATGGATTCAATGGAAATCAGAAAGGATGATTTGTCGGGCGGCGATGTCATAGCGCTACTCGAGGAACACTTAGCCGACATGTACGCGACTTCACCACCTGAAAGCGTTCACGCTCTTGATGTCGGTGCACTAAAATCTTCAGACATTACGTTTTTCAGTGCATGGAAGGCTGATGTTTTACTTGGTTGTGTAGCAATCAAAGAGCTTGAGCCACAGCACGCAGAGCTTAAATCGATGCGAACATCTCGTCATGCACGAAAGGGCGGGGTTGCCAGCAAATTGCTGCAGCATGTACTCGAGGTTTCCTCTTCTCGTCAATATCAAACACTGAGTTTAGAGACGGGTTCTGAAGAGTACTTTAAACCAGCTCGTAACCTCTACGAGAAATTTGGCTTTCGTTATTGTGAACCTTTTGCGGACTACAAGCTCGATCCTCACAGTCACTTTATGACGATAGACATTCAATCAGCATGACCACATATTTATCAGGCTTCTCCCTTGGCTTATCTCTGATTCTAGCGATTGGCTCCCAAAATGCTTTTGTACTGAAGCAAGGTTTGAAAAATCAGCATGTCTTCATTGTCTGTTTAGTCTGCGCTGTGTCAGACGCACTGTTGATCAGTTTTGGTGTGGCAGGTTTTGGTGCAATTGTTGAGAAGTTTCCACAAATAGAACAGATCGCTCGATTTGGTGGTGCGCTGTTTTTGGCGGTGTATTCAATATTGAGTTTTCGTTCTGCGTTTACCGAAAACCACGCGCTAGAAACCCATGTTCAAACCAAAGGCTCTCTGCTTAAAGTGGTGTCGGTATGTTTGGCATTTACTTGGTTAAACCCACATGTGTATTTAGACACCGTCGTATTGCTTGGGTCTATCTCCACCCAGTACCAACCGAATGAAATGCAATTTGCCATTGGAGCGATCACTGCTTCATTCGTGTTCTTCTTTTCATTGGGGTTTGGGGCGAGATTTCTCTCTCCACTATTCAGTCGCCCTAAGTCATGGAAAATACTAGAGTTTATAGTTGGTGTTATGATGGCAACCATTGTAATCAGCCTGATTATCTAACAATCCTTAAGCGCTATATCACTGAGCCCACTTAATCTTATGATCAGTGGGCTTTTTGTATCGACACACCGGACTTCTTCGATTATTTGAATACTCACTAGGTTGCTAATATTGATATGCCTATTGATGTCTATGCTTTTGTTTTTTGTTCTACACTTAAGCTATTGAATATCGTCAATTAGCTAGGAATTACAAAGTGATATTACACAATTATAAGGCTTTGTTAGGAGGCGTTGCTGTAAGCTTGGTTACTGCTCCTTGTGCGATTGCGGACCTTCCGATTGAAGTAAATGTAGTAAACGAAGAACAGAGGGTTACTACTCCCTATTATTCAGAATGGCCATCATTAGAGAGTGCGATTGCAAAAGATCCTCAGATTGAAGCTCGTATCGCAGATATCTTAAGTCGTATGACATTGGGTGAGAAAGTCGGGCAAATGATCATGCCTGAATATCGACAAGTGACGCCGGCAGAAGCCAAACAATATAAGATCGGTTCAGTACTTAACGGTGGTGGTGGCTGGCCGAATGAAGATAAATACGCAACGGCGCAGGAGTGGGCGAAACAAGCGGACAGCTATTGGCTTGCGTTGGATGAAGCCTATGCCGGCCGAGGGTTCCGAATTCCATTTATGTGGGCAACCGATGCTGTTCATGGGCACAACAATGTTTATGGAGCGACTCTGTTTCCCCACAATATCGGCCTAGGTGCGGCGAACAATCCAGACTTACTTCGTCAGATTGGTGAAGTAACGGCAATAGAAGTCGCAGCGACTGGCATTGACTTAACTTTTGCTCCTACGGTGGCTGTGCCAAGAGATTACCGTTGGG
Organism: Vibrio sp. D420a; assembly: GCF_030248625.1. Lineage (NCBI taxonomy): Bacteria > Pseudomonadati > Pseudomonadota > Gammaproteobacteria > Vibrionales > Vibrionaceae > Vibrio > Vibrio sp. D420a. The sequence goes on from NZ_JAHGAN010000028.1 coordinate 47,387, forward strand.
GAAGAGTTTACGAAGGCTACTCAGAGTCTCCAGACATTACTTATCACTACGCGCCTGCGATCGTGGAAGGGCTACAAGGTAATCAACAACAACTGCAAACCGAGTCCAAAGTGATCGCCACCGTTAAGCATTGGCTCGGTGATGGTGGGACTAACAATGGTGTAGATCGAGGAATCAACCACTCCACAGAAGACCAGCTACGTAACCTCCATGCGCCAGGCTATTTCTCAGCTATAGAGGCTGGTGCGCAAGTGGTTATGACGTCATTTAACTCTTGGCAGCAAGTTGACGAAAATGGAAATAGCGACTCTGACGCGAACTCAAACCACAGTGGCAAACTACATGGTAGTCGTTACCTTGTCACGGATGTACTTAAAGGCAAACTAGGTTTTGACGGTATCGTGGTGACCGATTGGAATGGGCATGGTGAGGTAAAAGGGTGTACCAATGCCAACTGCCCGCAAGCAGTCCTGGCAGGTAATGACCTGTTTATGGTGACAGATAATAAAGATTGGAAAGGTTTTTATCGCAACGTCATAAAGCAGGTGCGAAGTGGCGAAATTCCGATGTCTCGAATCGATGATGCAGTGACTCGAATACTGCGAGTGAAAATGAGAGCAGGGCTATGGTTTAAACCGAGACCTTCCTATCGACTCTATGCAGGTGATGAATCTTTACTTGGTGCAGACAAACATCGGCTGGTGGCAAGACAAGCGGTCAGCGAATCCTTGGTGTTGCTAAAAAACAACAATCAAATTTTACCGCTCAACTCAAATAACCAAACTTATCTTGTCGTCGGCAGTGCTTCAAATGATCTGCAAAAGCAGAGCGGGGGCTGGACGTTAACTTGGCAGGGCAATGAGAATAGACGCTCTGACTATAGAAACGGTGAAACTGTACTTGAGGCTTTCGTTGAGCAAGTTGGCGAGAAAAGAGTGTTTACCGACCCAGAGACCGCGCCGATGGATGCCATTGCGATTGTCGTAATGGGTGAAGACCCTTATGCGGAGATGTTTGGTGATATCAAGGAACACCAAAGTATTGCTTATTCAGATCTTAAAGCCAGTTATAAACGCGATTTACGTTTACTAGAACAACTCAAGCGGCAAGGTTTTGAGGTTGTTACCCTGTTTTTCTCAGGCAGACCTCTGTATACAACGCCGGAGCTCAATTTGTCAGATGCCTTCGTAGCAGCTTGGTTACCAGGAACCGAAGCGATGGGCATCACCGATGTGTTGTTTGGTGTGAACGGCAAAGATTTTACTGGACGATTATCGTTTAGTTGGCCACGTGATAAGTGTGTGAGTAATGTAAGCCGTTTTGAATCCCGGATTCCAAACTATGTGATTCCAGAAAACGAGCTTTCTCCAGAGGAGAGCCCACCGTTGTTCGAATATGGCTACGGCTTAAGTTATCAAAAAGCACAGCATTTGAATGAAATAGAGTTAGATAAAGAAAGAATTGGCTGTGGTAAAGAGATCCAAAAAACTAAAGCGATCCATAATTTGGAGATCTTCGGGAGACTTGCCGGTGATCAGTTTGTGCCTAAAGTAAGTGGTCAAGTGACGCAGTGGAAGGGAACCTTTGTCTCTCGCTCAAAAGTGACGGAAATTGGTACCGCGCACACCACACCAATCAACTATAAACACCAACAGGATGCGCTTTCTGTCAGCCTTGGACAGTCGTTACCCATGCAGTTCTATCTGCAAACACCGGATAAAAAAGGTGTTGATTTGACGGACTACTTATTTGCAGGCGCAGACTTGGAGTTCGACATTGCGGTTTATGGCTCAGTGCCTAAGTCTCTAAAACTCGCGAGTCACTGCGTTTACCCATGTGGTGCAATCGCGTCAATTGAGAAAGAGCTCTCACAAGCGCTGGAGAACAATAACGAACCTTGGTTAACCGTTAAAGTGCCTTTGAGTTGCTTGGCTGAGAATGGCTTAGATTTTTCTGATTTGAATACTCCCTTGCTTCTTTACTCCGATGAACCGTTCGATTTTGAGATAGGTGAAGTTCGTTACGTACCTGAGAGTCAGCAAGTTGATGATAAGCGAGCACTGTACTTGTCATGCGGTTTATTTAACCAGATTAAGTAGGAAAGAGTAGTTTCTAACTCGACTAATCGATAACAATGAGAAGGCCGCTCTGTTGGGAGCGGCTTTCTGGCTTTTGTCGGTTATATTTTAGCTTAGAGGTTAAACCTTAAAACGACTCATCAAGGTGCTGATGCTGTGGTTGAGCTGTTTAATCTCGACGGACTCATTCACTTGATTCACGCTGAGCTTATTGAGCTCAAGCACAATTTGGTCAATCTCATGGACACTCTTAGTGATGCTCTGTGTGACGGCGTTTTGCTCTGCTGAAGCACTTGAGATATCACTGTTGAAGTGGCTGACAACTTCCATCTTCTCACTCAATCTAGAGAGCATTTCAACAGCTTGAATCACTTGATTGCGTGTTTTCTCACAATTGGATTTAGTGAGTTCAATCGACTTCACCAAGCCTTCAGACTGGCCTTGGAGGTTAGAGAGCGCTTCCTCAATTTCAGAGGTGCTTTCTTGAGTTCGATTCGCCAACGCTCTTACTTCATCGGCGACCACTGCAAAGCCGCGACCATGTTCACCTGCACGTGCGGCCTCAATCGATGCGTTGAGTGCGAGTAGGTTGGTTTGTTCTGCAATACCACCGATGACGGTCACGATAGATTGAATACTCTGTGATTCGTTTGCCATCGCAATGATGTCGTGAGATGTTGTATCGACTTGCTCTTCTAGAGCATTAATGTAGGACTCCGTCAGTACATTGATCTGCTTAGTCTCATCACTAAAGGTGGCTGCGTTATGAGCGGCCTCAGCTGCAGACTGAGAATTTTTCTCGACCTCAATAGAGGCGTGAGACAAGCTATCAATCGCCGTGACAACTTGGCTAGTCTCGTTGGTATGAACTTGCAACACGCTGTTGGTTTCTTGGCAACAACCTTCGATGCTTCCAACTTTCCCTTCAAGCACCACGTTCTTCTGTTTTACTTCGGTGATCATGCTCTGTAGACCACTGATGAAGATATTGATGTCTCGGGCGATCTTGCCAAGGTCATCATTGGTTTTCTCTTCTAGACGCTGAGTTAAGTCACCGTTACCTTGGGATAGGTCATGAACAATGTTACGTAGCGAGATGATTGGGTGGTACAGCATATTAAGTAGCAAGGTCATCACCGCAATTGAACAGACGACAGCTGCGACTATTAACATCTGAGCATTAAAGACCACATTATCAAGGGTTTGCATTGCAATTTTAGGATCGATAACAGAGATCATATGCCATTGATTTGAATCACCAATATTGACGACTTTAGCCATCAACATCATCTCTTTCTGGTCGATATTGCCGCGAATAAATACTTCTGATTGACGTGTTGCTGCCGCTAATTGAGTGATGGCTGGTAAGGAACTGATCATGCTTTGAGGTGCAATGCTCTCAATGGTCGAAGCGATGATCATGCCGTTGTCGTCAACGATTAAGCCTCGTGCTTGGTAGATTTTTTCGAGTTCACCGAGTTTATCTTCCAAATCATCAAAGCGAAGGTCGGCCATAAGCACGCTATCTTTAAAGGAATACATCACTCCAACCATTGGTGTTTGCGTACTTTTAGTAAAGAACAGGTCGCTAAAAGAGAGCCCAGAGCGGGTTTTTGCTTGTTTATACCAAGGACGAGTCGTTGGGTTGTACTTTTCAGGAATACCAATACCGTTTGGGAAGGATTCGGAAGGGCGTGAAGTAAAAGAACGGCCATCATCGAAGCCAATCACCATCTTATCGATACCGCCCAGTTTAGCAGCGTAGTGCATCAACGCCTGATTCTCGACCTCAAAGTTTGCGGATTTGAGCTCTGCTGCCGTCGAGTTCACGACAGAGATGGTGCGTTGTACATCTTGCTCAATTTCATTGATTTCTACAGAGAGAGAGCGGTCGATCTCTTTGTAAATGGTCTCTTCAACCTGCTCTTTGGCGAGATTGAACGAGAACCAGTTTGAAGCGATTAGCGAAACAGTGGTGACAGCGGCCACCATCAGGATGAGTTTGCCTTTAAAACCTAGTGGAAATAACGTTTTTTTATTTTTCATAATTTTTCACGCGAATAGACAAGTGAGTTTAGACATTGATTGTGTCGTTCTAAAACGGCTCTTCATAACCAATCTTGTGTAATGTTATTGTATTATTTTTAGGTTATGCAATCTGTGAGAAAAATCTATCTGTAAAATCAAATAATCACCAACTATGTGACTTAACTAGAATTTACAACTAACACGACTTCCCTTCAGATCCCCTCTTGTTATGCCACAAGTAACAATGCATCGACCGAATGAGTCATTACTCATTTATTGACTTAGCTCTCTATTTCGCAATCAAAAACTAACCATTTTAGATTATTAGTAATACAATAATGCTGATTGAGGTGTTTGGAGGCCTTGTATGTTGTTGTTAAACACCTCAATCATTTGTTGCTTTTGAACTAGCTTATGTTTGGTTCATCGAAGTTACAAATGAGTTATGTTCCCATTTTACTGAACACAGTAGTTAGCCGAATTTGGTTAGAAAATTGAGTAACGCCAGTAATTATGAGGCGAACGTAGAATTCCGTGGGGGTATCGTTTGTCTTTCTGAACGTTCTCTTCCTGCTTTTGTTCAGGCGGTTTATCCGTTTTGCCCACGTCTTGTTCTCGGACGTGGGCTTTTTTATATGTATGACAAGGCTCTGGTTTTTATCTGTGGTGGGAAAAAGGGAGATAAAAAGACCACACAGTTGATTTATAAAACGGGCTAATCCCTTTCTCTAAAAGGGTTAAGCGCCTCAAATGACACTAGAAACTCACAAGGATCGACGAATTCACAAAAATAATATTAATCTGCCATTAATCACACTTTTGACTTATTGTAGTACAATAGGGTGGGTTTATAGCTATGATGTACAGGTCGAAACTAATTATAGAAAAACAAAAGGTCTATTAGAATGGAACTCAATACAGCTATTGTAGGCATCTATTTCTTATTTCTTATCGCTATAGGATGGATGTTCAGAACGTTTACTAGTACCACCAGTGATTACTTCCGTGGGGGCGGTAACATGCTCTGGTGGATGGTAGGTGCTACGGCATTTATGACGCAATTCTCCGCGTGGACATTTACAGGTGCAGCGGGTAAGGCATACAACGATGGTTTTGCGGTCGCAATCATCTTCTTAGCAAACGCTTTTGGTTACTTCATGAACTTTGCATACTTTGCTCCTAAGTTCCGTCAACTTCGCGTTGTTACCGTAATTGAAGCTATCCGTATGCGTTTTGGTGCTGCGAACGAGCAAGTATTTACTTGGTCTTCAATGCCTAACTCTGTTGTATCAGCAGGTGTTTGGTTGAATGCACTCGCAATCATTGCTTCTGGTATCTTCGGCTTTGATATGACGATGACAATCTGGATCACTGGTCTGGTTGTACTCGCTATGTCGGTAACAGGTGGCTCATGGGCGGTAATTGCATCTGACTTTATGCAGATGGTTATCATCATGGCAGTAACAGTTACTTGTGCTGTCGTTGCCGTTGTTCAAGGTGGTGGTGTTGGTGAAATCGTCAATAACTTCCCTGTGGGCGATACGGGTTCTTTCGTAGCGGGTAACAACCTTAACTACTTAAGCATCTTCAGCATCTGGGCATTCTTCATCTTTGTTAAGCAGTTCTCTATTACTAACAACATGCTTAACTCATACCGTTACCTAGCGGCAAAAGACTCTAAGAACGCTAAGAAAGCAGCACTTCTTGCATGTGTGCTTATGCTTGGTGGCGTGTTCATCTGGTTCATGCCTTCTTGGTTCATTGCAGGTCAAGGTGTAGACCTATCTGCTGCGTACCCTGAGGCTGGTTCTAAAGCGGGTGACTTTGCTTACTTATACTTCGTACAAGAGTACATGCCAGCAGGTATGGTTGGTCTTCTTGTAGCAGCAATGTTTGCAGCAACGATGTCTTCTATGGACTCAGGTCTAAACCGTAACTCAGGTATCTTTGTTAAGAACTTCTACGAACCAGTTGTTCGTAAAGGTCAGGCATCTGAGAAAGAACTCGTAACCGTATCTAAGATTACTTCTACGGCATTTGGTATCGCTATCATCCTTATCGCGCAGTTCATTAACTCTCTAAAAGGTTTGAGCTTGTTCGACACCATGATGTACGTTGGTGCACTAATCGGCTTCCCAATGACAATTCCAGCATTCCTTGGTTTCTTCATTAAGAAGACTCCAGACTGGGCAGGTTGGGGCACGCTAATTGTGGGTGGTATCGTTTCTTACATCGTTGGTTTCGTCATCAATGCAGAAATGGTGTCAGCAGTATTTGGTCTTGAAGAGCTAACTAAGCGTGAATGGTCTGATGTTAAGGTTGCCATTGGTCTTATCGGTCATATTACGCTAACAGGTGGTTTCTTCATCGCTTCTACTCTGTTCTACAAACCACTGCGCGAAGATCGTCAAGCTGATGTAGATAAGTTCTTCAACAACTTAGAGACACCATTGGTTGCTGAGTCGACTGAACAAAAGAAACTGGATAACAAACAGCGTCAAATGCTTGGTAAACTTATCGCAGTAGCGGGTGTGGGTGTGATGCTTATGGCTCTTCTGTCTAACCCAATGTGGGGACGTATGGTGTTCATCCTGTGTGGTGCGATTGTAGGTGGTGTTGGTATGCTGCTTGTGAAAGCGGTGGATGACACGGTTGAAGAGAAGGGCACGGTATCAGAACAAACCTCATGATGGTTGATACATCCTTAATTTCAAATAAATAAGTTTAAAGCGGCTGATAGTTCAGCCGCTTCTGTCGTTTTTATCGTATTGCTTTCGACTCAAGAAGTGACTTGTTGTTTTTCGATAAATAAAACCCCGATATGTCATCCATATCGGGGTTATTTTTTTAGGGTAAGGTTTTTGTATCGGTGATCTTTACTTGTGACTCAAACTATAGAGCTTGGCGATTGGTACTGATGTCGTTGGAGAGAGACGTTTCTTTTGTGCTAAGAAGAGCTCTGCTGTAGAGACCGCATCGATCAGCGCGTTGTGATTGTTATATTCTGGCAGCCCATAACGCTCGCGAGTCGAAGACAATGAGTAGTCTAGGTCATGCTCATTTCGCGCTTTTGCCATGTTCTTTTCGATCGCTAACGTATCAATCCACAAGATAGGCAAATTCACCACTTGATAGTAGGTATCCAAGTAGCGGTCGATGAATGCTTTTTCTACGCCACAAGCATGAGCAATGACTATTTTACCTGCGGCAGCTTCGAAAAATTGAGTCATAGCATTAGATAAAGAGATACCATCTCTGAGCATTTGCGGGGTGATGTGGTTGATCACCGCGGTTTCAGGTACGACGGAAGACTCTTCATTAATGTATAGGTGTGACGCCGAGTTGAGATTGATTTTGTCGTTGTTTATCTCGACCCAACCCATAGACAATATAAGATCGCTCTCTGCTTGTAGCCCTGTAGTTTCAAGATCTAAAACAATATAGCTAAGCTCATCGGCTGTTGTATCGAGCGAACACTCTGGCTCAGATACTAATGCTTTGAGTTCTGGGGCTTGATGGCGCTGCTCAATAAACAGTTCTCGTCTTCTATTCAGCCGCATTAACGGGTGAAAGCGTTTAAACAGCATTGACTAGCCTCCGAATTTCACTTTTGCGGCATCCTGCAATTCCGCGACGATTCTAAAGGCATCTTTTAAGTGTTTACGCTCAAAGCTACCAAAACTGTTTGGATTGATGTGGTTGTTAGGCTCACCACCATGTTTGAGCGCTTCGAGTTGATGACTGAATCGGAAAGAAAGAATGAAGCGATACGCATTTATAATGTTCTTGTACGAATCTTCGCTGAGTGAACCTTTCTCGAATGCAGTTTTAAATCGCTCATCTGTCGCTGAAAGGTCACAAGATACGGCCAGCCCATAGATACGCGCGAGATCGATGATCAGGTTAATCGCGTACTTCTTAATATTGAGTGTCTTCTTGTTTTCACCGGTTTTTTCAAGAACCAAGCTATTGAAGATGCCTAAAGGAGGGTTGGTATTCACTGCATCGTTAACCAGCATAGTAAGGAAGCTTCGATTGCTTTGAATATTTTGATGAAGTTCGTCCCTTAGAATCTTCTCAAACTCGCTGTTGCCATAAACCGAACGAATTTCGAGGAAAACGCTGATGTTAAGTAAGCGTTCGTATTCTGGGTTATCAACCCATTTCTTGTAGTACTGTTTCCAGACGGACAAAGGTTGGCACCACTTTGGCGTAGCTGCCATGTATTTGCCTGGGCAAAGTGGGTAGTGACAGCTCTCTAAGCCTTTGGTGACAATCATGGCTAAGTGTTTGAAGTAAATACGATCGTTATCGGTCGCGTCGTCAGACAGTACAATTGCACTGTCTTGATCTGAAAGCATGTGTACTTCATTACGAGCATGAGAACCGGCAACAATCCACGCGAAATCACAAGGTGGAGGACCTAATTTATCAATGGCAATCTGAATCAGACGGCGAGTATACGCATCCATGATCATTGTCATCACCTTACCGACAACTTCTGGACTCACTTTGCCTTCAACCAAGGCTTCAAAAATTGCCTGACGTTCTGGAGTAAACTTGGCCAATGACGATACGCTACCTGCGTATTTGATCTTCTCAATAAGGAAGATGGCTTGAACACGGTGGTTTTGAACTAGGTGAGTGGTCGTCAAAAGCCCGACCACCTTATTGTCTTGTACGACGGGTAAGTTACGAATATTGAACTGCATCATCATCGATGCCGCTTGTAGTACAAGGTCGTCTGGAGAAATCGTTAACGGTGACAGTGTCATGACTTCCGATATAGGGCGACATATGCTGACATCTTTAGCGATCACGCGCTTGGTCATGTCTCTGTCTGTAATCAAACCAACAATGTCATCTTCTTCATATACCACTGCACAAGGGGATCGTTGAATAAGCATCTCTTTAGCAACGTCTTTAATTGGTTGCTCCGCAGTAACAACGGCTACGCGCCCGCTAGCGACATCACCAACTCGGCGTATAAACAGACCTTTCTCTTTGTTTGACCAAACTACATCTAACGCGGATTTTAGGCGAACTTGTGCCTGTGACGCGAAATGTTCAGCCGATTCTGGATGTTTGGTAAATAGCGTTTTGAGTGCTGAGTGGGGCACTGAGTAGATGAGTGAGTTTTCAATTGCGATCGCTTGATAGATTTCACTGCTGTCTTGTTGTTGGCCGAGGAATGTAAAGCCAAAGAGATCTTCTGGCCCTAATTTCGCTCGCAAAACACCGTCTGACTTACGCTGCTCTAAAGCGCCGGTGCGAACAATGTAGAGCGCTTTTTCGCCTTTGTTTGAGCAAAGGTCAATGACTTCTCCCTTTCCGACATAGCTTATCTGTATCTGAGAGGCGAGCTCTCTTAAGGCGTCTTTAGGCACCTTGTCAAATGGGTCAATTTTATCGATAAACTGCAATATGTTGGGTAAAAGGGTATCTGACATAACTGGTGCTCATTAAGATATATTTGTATGATTATAGCGTGGTTTTTTGGTTTCTAAAACTAGAATCATGATTCAGTCTGACTGTTGCCTAAATCACTAACTATAAGCAAAGTAGTTGATAAAATCGGTGTTGTCTTGAGTTATAGATCTCGTTGTTTAACTTAGGCTATTGTTGCACTTATGGTGGTATTGTATTATTAATTAAGGTAAGGCAGCAAAAGGTAACCATTAGATGTTTGATGATTTAAAAGGCAAGCGAGTGTTAATCACTGGCTCAACGTCGGGTATGGGATTAGCAACGGCAAAGTACTTTGCTCAATGTGGAGCATATGTAGGCTTGAATGGTCGTAGCTCGAGGACTCCGGAAATTGAAGCGATCTTAAACGAATTGAAAGCGCTGGGGGGAGAGGCTGAATTCTTTCAAGCGGACCTAATGCAATCATCAGGCTGTGAAAACCTTGTTGCTGACTTTACAGATCACTTTGGTGGGTTAGACGTATTGATTAACAATGCTGGTGGGCTAGGTGGGAGAGAGAACCTAGAAGATATTGATGATGCATTTTTCGATCGTGTAATTGACCTTAACGCGCGCTCAGCATTGATGGTCACCAAATATGCGATTCCACATCTAAGAGCCTCAGCTTTAGAGTCAGGTGAAACATCGTGTGTTATTAGCACTGGTTCAATCGCAGCGCGCGAAGGCGGCGGTGTAGGGGCAGGTTTATACGCAGCATCAAAAGCTTGGCTTCATGATATCCATCGAAACTGGGTTAAAGAGTTCACCAAGGATCGTATTCGTTTCAATATCGTTTCTCCAGGAACGATTGATACCGCTTTTCATGACGCTAAATCGGATGAGGTTAAATCAAATATAGCTAGCTCAATACCTATGGGGCGGTTTGGACGTGTGGATGAGGTTTCTCCGAGTTTCGCGTTCTTCTCATCTCATGCGTGCGCAGGTTATATCACTGGGCAAATTCTCGATGTGAATGGAGGTCAAATGGCGCCATAGTTTATCTCGACTCTTAATGTAAAAAATCTCAGAAGAGCCAGCACCTAGCTGGCTTTTTTGATCGACTTACGTAAAAGCAATAAAACAAATCGATTGCGTAAAAAGAAAGAGGGTGACGCTATTCACATAATTATCGGTTATTTGTATGACAAGTTGTGTGTGTAGACTAAAGTTCGCTTAATTAGCCATCCGCTCATCAGATTTAGCGACAAGGAATGAACATGAATCTCTTTTATGAAGCCGACAACCACCCGTGGGAATACTTAGGTAATGGATTGAAGCGCAAGGTGGTTTCATTAACCAAAGATTTGATGGCCGTTCACCTCTGTTTTGATAAAGGGGCGGTCGGTGCAGTCTACGATCACACGGTACAAGAGCAGATTGGATACGTGGTAAAAGGGAGTTTCGAGGTTGAAGTGGATGGCAATAAGAAAATCCTAAATGCAGGGGATGCATTTATGGCTCATCGACATCTTGAAAATGGCGCAAAGTCTCTTGAGCACGGCAGTGTCTTGCTAGATTTAGTCAATCCACATTAATGGCAGATTCGAAGCAGCAAAAATCCCACATAGTATCTATTCATTACGATATCCCTCGTTCTTCAAGCACGACTTCTCGTCCTAGACGCGTCTAGTATTAATCTAACCAATCGCATATTCACGGTTGGTTTCTACTTCTCTTTTCATCTACCTCACCGTTTTTGAACGTTCTATCTGAGTAGCGTCCCACTTAAGGGCGGACGCCACCTCTAAACCATCATTCGACTTCCTGATATCAAGTAATCAATTTGTATCATTTTATATTCCACATATGTCATATCTTATCCTTGATTGGTAGTGCTGGTGAGGTTCATTCAATTCAACGCGAAGATATCGAATTGGGTTTGGAATGGGCTTATTTTGTTAGATTGAATCATTACTGGAGCTTATATTTTGTATGTTTTATCATTTCTAATTCACATTTTTTAGCTTTCCTTTATCTTTATTGATTTTATCTGCCATCCTTTTAAATATGGAGCCTTCGTGAATTTTTCTCTGTTTTTGTTCAATGATCTTTATTTATTTGTATGAATAAATGTTTAGGTTTGGCGTAATGTTCCCCTCGCTTCTGTGACTTATGTTTTAGTTTCGACGTAATCATCGCAGTTATTGTGAGAGAGCTCATTCTATCGGTACGCACTATTTGAAGCTTAGTTCCATTTGTCTAACAATAAGACTTAATCCAATTGCGTAACAAAAGAAGAGAAGGGAATATGAAAAATTCTAAAGTGGCTATTGCAGTGGTTACAACACTATTTGCCGGCATGGCATCGGCCGCGTCAATTGATTACCGTTACGAATATCGTGCTGCTACCGATTACACCTACGAAAAAGATGGAACGAGCGAAACTCGCCATGTCGATGCGCGCCATCAACATCGTGTGAAATTGGGTGACAGCTTTAAGCTAGACGACAAGTGGAAGCACTCATCAAGCCTAGAAATCAAATTCCATACAGACGACTCTTATTACGATGCTGACTCGGGCAGCGTTAAGAATGCCAACAGCAAAAGTTTCTACAACGGTAACTGGTATATCTACAACATGGAGTTAGATAACACTGCTACTTACAAAGTGAACAGCAATTGGTATCTACAAATGGGTATGCCAATCGCATGGGATTGGGATGAGCCAAACTACAACGACGGTGACTGGAAAATGAAAAAAGTCACTTTCAAACCTCAGTTCCGTGTTGGCTACAAAGCGGATATGGGTCTAACCACCGCTATTCGTTACCGTCACGAGTACTCAGATTTCCGTAACCACACTCGTTTTGGTGACACGGACAACGAAACTGGGGAGAAGCTAGAATCTGCTCAGAAATCAAAGATCACTCTAACGGGCTCATACAAGGTTGAATCTTTACCTAAGTTGGGTCTGTCTTACGAAGCTAACTATGTGAAATCTCTAGATAACGTACTTCTATACGACAACGATGATTGGGAATGGGACGCGGGTATCAAGGTGAGCTACAAGTTCGGTTCTTGGAAACCATTTGGCGAACTTTGGTCATCAGATATTAGCTCTCGCTCAAGTGACCGTGAAGCGAAGTACCGCGTGGGTATTGCTTACTCATTCTAATGCGTAACGAGGCAATAGTTTAAGGTTAGCTCTGCGCACAGTGGAGCTATGTTTCTCTGTCATATCCTCAATACGGATGAGAAAACCTTTTGTCTAAGAATATATAAAAGTTATAACGAACAAGAGAGTTTATTATGCAGATTTCTAAAGTGGCAACAGCAGTCGCACTGTCTACTGGCTTACTTTTTGGCTGTAATAGCGATGGCTTACCTGTACCGACAGATCCTGTAGTTCCGGCACCGGATTTAAAAATTACCAGCGGTTATTGGCAACTGGGTACAGCTGCATCAGCGACGAGCTTTTCAACGAGTAGCACAGATCTTCCCAATGTTTACGTGTTTAGCGAAGACGGTAATCACAAATATTACGATGATGACGCAACACCTGGTACATACGTGATCAAAGATGCATCAGCATCAACCAATGACTACGATGAAGACGCCGGTACTATTTCATTTATGCTTTACGATAGTGGCACAACAATGGAAGTATCTGGTGAGTTCACGCTAACAGAAGCTTCGGGAGACACACCTGCATCAATGACATTTGTTGATGAAGATAACGGTGTTGACCTATCGGGTTCAGATGAAGTTGATAATGATTCTGTTAAAGATGCGGTTGTTGATGCCAATGAAGATAGCGGGATTAATAATGTCGTTCAAATCTTGGATACAAACTTTGGCGGCGCTAAAAATGACGTTGGTGAGCTGCGTCTGAAATTGTCTGAGTCTGCGGCAGTATCTAGCATTGCCTCTGGTAAATTATCAGTAGACCTAATCTACCAAGTCGATGCAGACACGAATGAAGAAGCGAACGACAGTGGTAACAACGCTTACATCTCTTTGTATGGTTCTGGCACTTCAAACACGAACCTACACGGTGAAGTAATCTTCAATGCGGGTGAAATTTTTTACCGTTCAACGGTTGTTAGTAGTGGTAAACCACAAATTTCTGAAGAACCAGTAGGTACTTATGAGCTAGGGGAAGACTTAGCGGTTGAAGTGAGCTGGGCAAATGGTTACTACACGTTCACTATCAATGACACTGTATACGACAACAGTGGTAACGGCTTTGAGTCATTCGATAAGTCAGCAGTTACGGTTATTTCATTGAAGTTGGGTGATACATCGAACACCACCCACTATGAACTTATCGCCGATAACTTCATGGTTTACTCGAACGATGAGACTGATAATCAAGTGGTTTTCGAAGACAATTTTGATAGCTACGCAAACGGTGCTGCTCTAGGTGGTTCAGACCCTTACAATAATAACAGTGCGGAAGCGACAGTGGTTACTGAAGGAGAAGACCCAACGGATCCAACAGATCCTGAGCCAGAACCAGGTGAAGTAACAGATGACTTCGATAGCTACACGGCAGGCACTCGCATTGATGCCGCAAACAGCGCTTACGCTATCAAGGGTGATAAAGACGGTGATGATGAGACAACAATTGTTGCAGAAGTAAGTACTGAACAAGCTAATTCAGGTGACAACTCACTATTGTTGCATGACAACTCAACACTAGGAAAACCTGTTGTATCCCGTACCTTTAAAGATGGTGGTGCGGAATCGGGTTCGGTGTCGATGTCTGTGTACATTCCATCTGATGGTTATGTGAAATCAACATACTTGTTCTTAGGTTCGTCAGATACTGCATCTTCGAGCAAGCGATTTACAGAAGTGGCATTTGGTAGCTCTGCGCTCAAATTCCGTAACGAAAGTGGCAGCCAAAAAGACCTAGCGTCTTATTCTCAAGATGCTTGGGTGGACGTCACAATGGCATGGGAGCCAAATTCAGACAGCTCTGGCTATGATGTGACGATTACGGTCGATGGTACTGAGTACACGTCGTACGAAGAAGATGGCATGACTTATCCTCTCGTTGCTGAAGCTGATGAAGGTGCACCTATCATGTTTGCAGCTTATGTAGGTGATAACTCGAGCAGTGGCACGTACAGTTACTTCGACGACTTAGATTCTGAATTATTCTAAATCACAGTTTATTGAGTTTTAAAGAGGCCATTTAGGCCTCTTTTTTTGTTTTTTACCCGCTCAAATAACCAAGCTTATGCCTATCTTAAGAGCAAAAACAGAGCACAAAACAAGAAGGTTTGGCCGGTTAATTTGCTTCAATAAGACTCCGATCTCATTTATCTATGATTCGATGGTTATGTATAAGAGCGCGATCTCATTTATGACTTTTTAGGGGTATTTGTATTACTTTATTATGTTTATACTTGTGTCATTAGCGTGAAGGACATAGCTAATACGGTACATGGAACGTGGCTTAGAGCTTGAGTTTCATATCAATAAGGTATCTTGTCCTCGTCTTATAATACAAATAATTCAAACTTAAGCATTAAAGGTGAAAGGTCTAATGAAAAGTATCTATCTAAAAAGCTTGCTTGCATCTTCGATTGTTCTAGCCGTTGGTTGCGCGAGTACTTCAGCACCTGTAGTAGAGCAGTTTCCAAACAACAAAGAAACGGGTGAGCCACTTCTAACGCCAGTTGCTGTGACGGCAAGTAGCCACGATGGTAATACACCTAGCCAACTTATTGATGGCAACATTATGACTCGCTGGGCTGCAAACGGTAACGGTGAGCACGCAACGTTGGATTACGGTTCAGTTCACGAGTTTGATGCGGTTCAAGCGTCGTTCAGTAAAGGTAACGAACGCGTGACGTCGTTTGACATTCAAATGAGTGAAGACGGTGAGAACTGGACTACTGTACTTAAAGATCAGAAAAGCTCAGGACGTGCGATTGGTTTAGAACGCTTCCAGTTCGAGCCTGCGGTAAAAGCGCGTTATGTTCGTTACGTGGGTTACGGTAATACTAAAAACCAATGGAACTCAGTAACAGAGCTTGCGGCTGTAAACTGTGGTATTAACGCATGTCCTTCAAGTCACCTTATTTCAGATGCTGTCGTAGCTGCAGAAGCAGATATGATCGCGCAAATGAAGGCTGACCAGAAAGCACAAAAAGAGCTGCTGAAAAAGAACCGTAAAGGTGATTTCGGTGCGCCACTCGTGCGCCCTTGTGAGACAACGGTAGAGTGTGACCTTTCTCAGCCAATGCCGACACCAACGCTGCCTGCAACGTTGCTGGCAACTAATGCACCTGGTGAGAACTTCGACCTAACACGTTGGAAGCTGACAACACCTTATGACCACGATGGTGATG
Organism: Vibrio sp. D420a; assembly: GCF_030248625.1. Taxonomy (NCBI): domain Bacteria; kingdom Pseudomonadati; phylum Pseudomonadota; class Gammaproteobacteria; order Vibrionales; family Vibrionaceae; genus Vibrio; species Vibrio sp. D420a. The sequence continues at coordinate 63,261 of NZ_JAHGAN010000028.1, forward strand.
GCCGTGCAGATGACGTTGATGAGTGGGATCTAGCACATGGCTTCCAGAACGAAGACATTTTCTACACTGCAGAAGATGGCGGTATGGTGTTTAAGACTTACGTGAAAGGCTCACGCACTTCTAAGAACACCAAATACGCTCGTACTGAGTTCCGCTCAATGCTACGTGCAGGTGAGAAGTCACACAAAACTAAAGGTGTGAACCCGAATAACTGGGTATTCAGCTCTGCTCCAATTGAAGATCAGCAAGCCGCTGGTGGTGTAGACGGGACCCTTAAAGCAACACTGAAGATCGACCACGCAACAACAACGGGTCAATCTCATGAAGTGGGTCGTTTCATCATCGGTCAAATCCACGACAAAGATGACGAGCCAATCCGCCTTTACTACCGTAAGCTTCCAAACCAAGCAACGGGTACTGTTTACTTTGCTCACGAAAAAACTAAGACGGGCACAGAAGATTACTACAATCTAGTCGGTGACATGACGGGTGAAATCGGTGAAGACGGTATCGCACTTGGTGAAATGTTCAGCTACGAGATTGACGTGAAGGGTAACATCATGACAGTGACTCTGATGCGTGAAGGCAAAGAAGACGCGGTTCAAGTGGTTGATATGAGCGACAGTGGTTACGACGAAGGTGGTCGTTACATGTACTTCAAAGCGGGTGTATACAACCAGAACATGTACGGTGAGCCAGATGACTACGTACAAGCAACTTTCTACGAGTTAGACGCAACATACGGTGAGTTCCAAGGTTAATCCAACTAGCGCTCTCTAGTAAAAAGAACGATAGAAACTATCAAGCCAGTAACCTTTGTTGCTGGCTTTTTTGTATGCGCATAAAAAAGCCATAGAGTCTTTAACGGAGTCTATGGCTTTATTTACGATAGAGTGGGGAGCTAATCTATTAAGCTCCACACCGATTATAGAGAGTTACTGCACATGTTCAGTTGATACTTCACTAAAGCTGACATCGAAGATCTCGCCTTGGTATTTATCATCAGGTTTAAATTGAGGGTAGATACCGGCTTTAAAATAAAACGCGATGTCATCGCTCGCCCAATCACTACTTAGAGTGACGGTGTCACCATTCATGTCAATGTAGTTAGCTCCCCAGTCAATTTGGTGGGAAACAAGGTTACTGCCATCGGTGTCTGTGGTTGCGAGGAACAGTCCATCTTGTGTTGCACGGATAATGTAGCGCCATTCTTCATTAGCAGCGTATTGGCCTAAGGTTACGCTAAACGGTTCACAACTCGCGCAGTCTTGGTTATTACGCTCAAAACTGTCGTTGAGGATGACACGAACTGGCCTGTCATTACCTTCCCAAAGCAACTTAACCAATGCTTGGCTGATCTTCCAGCCATGAATTTGTCCCAATACAACCTTAGGGCGCTGCTCACTGAAGTCGAGATCTGGATACTCATTGATTTGAAGTTGAGCTTCAAGGGTATGGTTTTTTGCATTGGTACGAAGATCGTTGAGGTACCAACTGGTGTCTTCGTCACTGGTGCTGCAGTCTGGGTTATCTGTGCTAACGTAAAGCTCTCTTAGCTCAGAACGAATGTAATTAGAGTTTGCTGTCGATGTGCCGTATCCCATATCAGCCCGAAAGTGCATCTGACCATCAACAACGTTGAAGTAGGAGAGCCCTAAGTCATTGTCATAGATATTGCTGGCGTTCGACAAAACATCTTTACTCGAGTTACAACGCTCGGGTTCAAGTTCGGCAGCACTATTACCGCCACTGCCGTACCAATCATCTTTACTTGGCGGGATAGTGATCTTCCAGTCATCAATATTCCATTTGGCCGAGGTGTCAATATTCTCTTTCTCGTAGGTGAGCTGGTTAAACTTCGCTTCGCCTTCTCCATTTTCAAACTGGTTGTAAATACCAGCTTTGAAGTAACTGAGTAGGTGCGCCCAGTAGGAGATATCGATATTTGCTTTCGATTCGTCGTTCACTTCGATAGACAAGGTGTTTTCGAATATTGAAATTTCGAAACGGGTAAAGTCATCTAAGTCTGCTTCACCTAAGTCATATCGAGTATAGGAATCGCTGCATCCTTCGGCATTTGCATCTGAACTGCAGTCTAACGCGTTGTTTTTAAGAACAGCCCAGTAATGGCCCGTTAAGCCGTTTCGCTCTTGCTCCCAAACAATACGAACCAAGGGGTGAGGGATGTAACCTGTTCCATCAGAACTGGTGCCCTTATTGTGTATTTGCAAAAAAGTGACTTCATCATGATCAGCGGGTGAGTTGGCCATAGCGAGGTCAATTTCGGGTAGCTTAACTTCTGCGTAGAAAGTGCGCTTAACACCGTTTTCACTAACATCAAAGTTCTCAAGCTCGCGTACCTCTGAACGCATCTTGTAGTTCGACATTTTGAATACAAGATATTCGGTGTCTTCCTCGGCGTAGAAGTAGTCACTTTGATAGTTGTCGAATGCTCCGTTTTTGACCTCAGAAGTCTTATTACCTTCACTACCTTTCGGATCAGAGACTTGCAGATCTGAGTTATCTAAGATGCTCTGATATTTAGCAATGCTGTAGGGTGCGACGGTTTCAGTGGGATCGGTTGGTTGGTTTGGGTCAGCGGGCTCACTCGGAGATGAAGAGGAAGAGCTGCCACCACAGCCCGCGAGTAGTACGGTTATGACCGCTGCGGTGATTGGTTTTAATTTCATCATACTGGTTATTCTTATTATGGGAAAACTTAATAATTACATTTGTAATATTTTAACTCAAATGGGTGATTCTGATTTTGTGACTCAATGTGAGTCTTATGTCTTCACTGACCGCATACTTTGGTCAAATTCCGGACGAACAGTTAGATATCGATGATTAGTTGCCTTTTCATAAGCTTATTAAAGAGATATGCCGGAGCGATTTTGATAGATTAGGAACATTCGATCCCCGTAGCGAGACACCATGAAAATCCTTCACACGTCAGATTGGCATCTTGGCCAAAATTTCTATAACAAGAGTCGTAAAAACGAACACCAAAAGTTTTTAGATTGGCTACTTCAACAAGTTGTTGAGCAGAGCATTGATGCCATTATCGTTGCGGGCGATATCTTCGATACCAGCACACCACCAAGCTATGCGCGCGAGATGTACAACAAGTTCGTCGTAGATTGCAGCAAGTTAAATTGCCAACTGGTGCTGCTTGGCGGGAACCATGACTCTGTGTCAGTACTTAAAGAGACACAGCAACTGCTCAAGTACATGGGAACCGATGTGATTCCCAACACCAATGACGACTACCCAACACAAGTGCTTCCATTGAAAGGTAAGTCTGGAGAGGTTGAAGTCTTGGTTTGCGCAATTCCATTTATTCGCCCACGTGACGTACTGACTAGCCAAGCTGGTGTTTCTGGTGTCGAGAGGCAGAAACAGCTGGGTGACGCCATTAAGCAGCACTATGCAAGTGTTTACCAAACGGCCGTTGCGGAGCGTGAAAATTACGAGAATGCGAGCGAAATTCCTATTGTCGCAACGGGGCACTTAACCGCTATGGGTGTGCAACAGTCTGACTCAGTTCGTGACATCTATGTGGGTAATTTAGATGGCTTTGCCGCAGATGGCTTTCCACCAGCCGATTACATCGCACTGGGCCATATCCATCGACCACAAATCGTGGCGAAGCAAGATCATATCCGTTACTGCGGCTCTCCAATTCCACTCAGCTTTGATGAGCTGAAATCAACCAAACAGGTATGTATTGTTGAGTTCGAACAAGGTCAACGTGCGATTTCCCAATTGAATGTTCCAACCTTTCAGCCACTTGCCGAGATTAAAGGCGATCTTGAAAGCATTGAGACACAGTTAAACCAATATATTGGTCTCGATGGCGATCAGAGTGTATGGCTGTCGATAGAAGTACAAACGCAGGATTACCTATCTGATCTTCAAGAGCGTATTTCGCGTCTGACGCAAGAACTCAATGTAGAGGTACTGCAATTACGAAGAGCTCGAGAGAAGCGTAACCAGACTTTGAATCAAGAATCGGCAGAAACACTATCAGAACTTAGCCCAATGGACGTGTTTGAAAAACGTATCGCACTGGAAGAGTTTGAAACTGAATCAGAAAAAGCGCGTCTAGAGCGCATGACCGTGACGTTCAAACAAGTGATGACAGAAGTGAATGACGGAGAGAGTGAGTAAACCGCTATGAAAATCTTATCGCTAGAATTTGAGAACTTAAACTCACTCAAAGGTCGTTGGAAGCTGGATTTCACCCAATCTCCTTTTGCTGAAAACGGATTGTTCGCCATTACCGGGCCAACGGGCGCGGGTAAAACCACCATTTTGGATGCGATCTGTTTGGCCTTGTTCCATCGAACGCCTCGTCTAAAGAGTATCGCGAAAGGCAATAACGAGATCATGACGCGTGGTACGGGCGAGTGTTTTGCCGAGATTGAGTTTGAAGTGAAGGGGAAAACTTACCGTTCCAACTTCCATCAGAAACGAGCTCGCAATAAACATGATGGCGCACTCCAAACACCCACTTGCGAGTTTGCTGATGCGGACACCAATAAGGTATTAGAAACTCAGCTCAGTAAGAAGATCAAACTGGTTGAGTCAACGACAGGTCTCGATTTTTCTCGTTTCACTAAGTCTATTCTGCTTTCCCAAGGCGAGTTTGCGGCGTTCTTAAATGCCAATGCGAATGATCGTGCTGAACTGTTAGAAGAGCTGACGGGTACTGAAATCTACAGCCTGATCTCAGAGCGTATCTATGAGCATTACAAATCCAGTGAAGAAGGGCTAAACCAGCTTAAAGCGAAAGCCGAAGGTGTAAACCTATTAACCGCTGAGCAAGTTGAAGAGCTGTCTCAAAACAAGTCGAGTTTAGAAATCGATTTAAAGCAGTTCGACCAAGAGCTGAAAGGTTGGTCAGAACATTTGGCTTGGTGGCGAGAACTCAACAAAGCCAAGCTATCACTTGAAAACAGTGAAAGTGAGCTGAAATCTGCTCAAACTGAAATCGAAGCTAACAGTCACAAGTTAGAGCAGTTGGCGAAAAGTGAGCCTGCAGAGAAGCTTCGACCGCTGCATAAAGATCTTCATCGCGTGCAGCATGAGGTAGCGTCGTTAAATACTCAACTGGATGATGCCAACAAACAGCTTGAAGCGGGTAATCAAGAGAAGCTTCAAACAGAAACGGCGCTCAATGCGCAAACAGAGACAACAAACCAACTTCGCAAAGAACAAACCGAGCTTGTGGCAACTATCGAAAAAGTGCGTCCACTGGATCAGCAAGTCGCTTTGCTCAATGAAAAACTAGCCACGCAGAAGCAATCGCAATCTGTTCTTAAAGCGGAACAAGAGACCAAACAGTCTTTGATTCAAACCGCGGAAAAATCACTCGAAGAGTTGAAAGGCAAAGAGAAAGCGTTGGCCGAGTACTTATCGACTCACGAAAACAGCAAATCCCTCGACCGCTATTTGGGTCAGTGGCAAAGCAACGTTGCTCAAATCCGAACGCTTGAACAACAGCAAACTGAGCAGCAAAAGCGAGTGGAACGTCTTGCTAATGAAATTAGCATTCAAGAGCAACAAGCTAAGCAGCTGACTGAAGATCAGCAAAAGAATACTCAAGAGTTGTCAGCGTTAACGGCGGCAGAACAAGCCGCCAAAGCATTATGGGAGCAATCTCAGCAGATCCACAGTGAAGAGCAGTTAAATGGCTTGAAACACATTTTAGACGCGTGGAACCGACAAACTCATGCATTAACTGATGTTCAACGTCGTTACTTATCGGCGACCGAGCAAGCACAAGTTAAGCGTATCGAGTTGAAACGCAAGACATCTGAAAACTCAGAGCTTACAAAGAAACGTGAAGTCTTGGTTGAGCGCTACAAAGAGAAAGAGCAGTCGCTTGAACGTTTGAAGACCTTGATTGCTCAAGAGGGTGAACTCGCTAAGTATCGCGCAATGTTAGAGCCCGGTTCTGAATGTCCATTGTGTGGTTCAACGGATCACTCGGTTGAACAATCTCAAGATGTGAGCGCGTTGCTTCAGCAGCAAACCCAAGAATCAGAGGCGTTGGCGCTGGTAAAAAAAGAGGGACAGGATCTTCGTCAGAAACTGGATTCTCTGGGACCAATTTTGAATCACCTTGAAGGTGAAATTAAAAAACTGACTTCGGATGCGGAGCAGGCTAAGCAGTCTTGGGCGCTGTTGGTAGAGAAGTTCACTCAAACGGGTGCAAGTAGTTCATACGGGAACGCACAATTAGATAACAGCGCACCATTGATGGAGTGGGTTGTTACTCGAGATCAGATTGCAGATAAAGATGCCGTCGCCATGTTTGTTGATCGTTGTGAGTATGAGCTGAATAAAGTCACTCAACTTCAACAGCAACAAATGCAAACTAAAGCAGATTACCAATCGGCAGAGAAGCAGCGTATCAATCTTGAGCTAGCGTTGAAAGATGCGCTTAACAAAGTTGAAGCACTATCAGTGCGTGTTGCAGACCTGAAGAAACAGCGTGCCGATGCAGAAGAGCAAACTGCTCAATTGAAACAAACTCAGTTATCGCAGTGGCAGAGCTTACAACAAAGCATTACCGACACTGGCAACAGCGCACCCGAGTTGGAGAGCATTGATCAATGGCTTGAAGTAAAAAGTGCGGCGTCGCAAGAGTGGCAAACAAACTACCAGCAGAAAGCCGAACTGGATAAAACGCTGATCGCTCAGCAAGAGAAGCATCAGTCTCTGGCAGCTTCCTTGGGTGAACAAACCAGCAAGCTAGAACAGCTTGAGAAAGATCTTGGAATGACCTCGGATGATCTTGCTAAGGTCCAGCAGGAGCGTCAAGCATTGTTTGGCGACAAGCAGATTCAACAGCAAGAGCAGTTGATGAACGCTCGAATGGAAGAAGCCACAAAAGAGCTTGAGACTCTGAAAGCGGCATTCAACCGTTGTGAGCTGACACTGCGAGAGTGGCAAACTAAACAAGCTGCGTTTTCGAAAGAGCTTACTGGTAAGCAGAGTGATTTGACTAAGACTAATGAATCATGGACCCAAGCGTTAGCAGCAAGTCCTTTTGAGTCTGAAACCGATTTTGAACAAGCATTACTGGATGAGCAGCTTCGAGCCGATCTTGTTACTCTTAAACAGAGGCTGGATAACGCGATTGTGAGTAGTTCAGCTAAACTTAAAGCCGCTATGCAAAGTGTTGATGAGCTGCTTGAAAACGTCAACGCAACGAAATGGCAACAGCTTGAAATTGAGCAAGTGGAGCAACAAGTCTCCGATTGCCAGCAACAGCAGCAATCGACAGCGAGCCAAATTGGTGCGATTAACGCAAACCTAGAGATGGACAAGAAGAGTCGCGAGAATCAACAACACTTGTTCAATGAGATTGATGAGAAACAGCAAGCGTTTGATGATATCTCGCAATTGAACTCATTGATTGGTTCGAAGAATGGCGACAAGTTTAGAAAGTTCGCACAGGGGCTAACCCTTGAGAACCTTGTTTACCTTGCCAATAAGCAGTTGCAGCGCCTGCATGGTCGTTATGAGTTAAAACGCAAAGCGGAAGACGGACTAGAGCTGCAAGTGCTGGATACGTGGCAGGGCGATGTGGTTCGTGATACCAAAACGCTCTCTGGTGGTGAAAGCTTCTTGGTGAGTCTGGCTTTGGCATTAGCACTGTCTGACTTGGTGAGCCATAAAACCAGTATTGATTCGCTGTTCCTTGATGAAGGCTTCGGTACTCTGGACAGTGACACATTAGATATTGCTCTCAATGCGCTCGATAACTTGAATGCGTCTGGCAAGATGATCGGTGTGATTAGTCACGTCGAGGCGCTAAAAGAGCGAGTACCCGTCCAGCTTAAAATCACTAAGCATTCGGGCTTGGGTGTCAGTGAGATGAGCAAAGAATTTAAGGTCGCTTAACTAGTTGCAGCTAGTAACTCGTAATTAACAGCTAGTAAGTACGAAGGGGCAGTGAATTTGTCCCTTTTCAGTTGTTTTTTCGCTATTTCAACAGTATTTCAAACCCTTAGCGACTGTTGAGCGTATAGCTTCTAACAACCTCAAGTTAGAGACATACCATGCGAAAGAAACGCGATCTTCCCATTAAACTCTGTCCAGTGTGTTTGCGTCCATTCACGTGGCGCAAGAAGTGGGAAAAGTGTTGGGAAGAAGTGCAATATTGCTCAGAACGTTGCCGCCGCAACAAAGGCAGCATCCACAAGCTGTAAATTACCAAGGCAGCTCTCCTCCGTTGTATGCGAAGAAGCGACCGCTCTCTTCTGGCGTTGATCTTTCAATAATATTCAATAATTGGCGCGCTACATCGTTAGCGTCGAACAGTTTGCCTTCAGGAACATTAGTCTGAAATGGCTTGGAGAGTGGGGTATCGGTCGTTCCCGGATGCAAAGAAAGGATCGTTGCTCTCTTGGCGACACGACTCCACTCGATGGAGATGGACTTAATCAGCATGTTAAGTGCCGCCTTAGAAGAGCGATAACTGTACCAACCACCTAAACGGTTATCACTGATGCTGCCAACCTTGGCTGAAATCGTCGCGAGCTTACCTGCAGGCGAACGTTTCAATAGAGAGGTAAAATGCTTTGCAAGTAGCAATGTCGGAAGCGCATTAGTCGTCATGTTCTCTAAGAAAAACTCTGGGTCGATGGTGTTTAAGCTTTTCTCTGGACTTTGAGTTGCTGTATGAAGTATGCCAACACAATTGACCACCCAATCCAAAGAACTGAAGTGAGATGCCAGCTGTTGTACGTCTGATTCTTTAGTGATGTCGACCTTATGCCATGTGACATTATCGAGAGAGAAGTCTGGCTTGCCATTGCAGAAAGTCGTATGGATGTTGGCTGTGGGCGCGATTGCTTGCAACTGCTTGACCATCGCTTTGCCTATACCGCCAGAGCCTCCAATCACCAACACGGTTTTGATAGCGTTTTCCATTACAAATCCTCCAAATGTTCAAGGTATTTTTCTGCACGTTGTAGCGTATTATCTTGCTCTTGTTCGTCCATGTTGTCCCAAGAGCGGTAGATCATCCCCATTCGCGGATTTCGAGTAAGTTGCTCTCGGTGCTTAGTCATGAAACGCCAATACAAACTGTTGAACGGACAGGCATCTTCATCACTTCTCGACTTCACGTTGTAGTGACAACCCTTGCAGTAATCACTCATCTTATTAATGTAAGCGCCACTTGCTGCATAGGGCTTAGTTCCAACAATTCCCCCATCAGCAAACAGAGCCATACCGCGTGTGTTTGGCATTTCTACCCATTCGATGGCGTCGATGTAGATGCCGAGGTACCACTCATCCACTTGGTCTGGATTAAGTTCAGTGAGCAGACTGAAGTTACCGGTCACCATAAGTCTTTGAATGTGATGAGCATAAGCAAACTCGTGTGACTGCTTGATCGCTTGCTTCATGCACTGCATTTTGGTGTCACTGTCCCAAAAATAGTGAGGTAGATTGCGATCCGCTTGAAAGTGATTGATGGTTTTGTAGCGCGGCATGTTGGCCCAGTAAACCGCGCGAATGTACTCCCGCCAACCGAGAATTTGACGCACGAATCCTTCCACCTGAGAAATATCGATGTTTGCGTTACTGTGGTAAGCAGCAAATGCCGCATCAATGGTTTCTTGGGGCGTAATCAGTTTGCTGTTTAAGCTGAAAGACAGACGACTGTGGTACAAGCTCCAACGAGAAGTATGATCTTTGGTCATTGCGTCTTGAAAGCGACCGAACAGCGGTAGGCAGGTATGGCAAAAGTGCGCTAGTAGAGACAAACTTTGGGCACGATTAATCGGCCATAACAGTCTTGTTTGATCGATTTCGCCGATGGTTTGTACATTGTGTCTGTCCATTCGCTCCACAATGTCGCTCACGTCATTAGCAAACATCAAAGGTGAGGGCAGTGCTTCGATATCTTTTGGTTTGAGTTTGTTTCTGTTGTTGCCATCGTAGTTCCACTTGCCACCCACAGGTTTACCGTCGTCCATTAACACAGAAAAGCGCTTGCGCATTCGGCGATAGAAATGTTCCATCATGATGTGCTTACCTGCTGGAAATTGCGGCTCAATCTCGTCAAATGGCAGCAAGAAGTGTTCAGTGCAGGTGCAGTGTTTTACCGCTTTCGGTAGTTTGAGTTGAGCTAATTGGCCCAGTAGTCGGTACTCATCGGGGCGTTGATACTCGAATTTGTCAGCGTCAAACTCTGTTGTGTAGTGTTCTATCAACTCATTTAGAGATGGAAACTGTTTGGTATCATCCAATGTCAGGTGCAGCACCTCATGCCCTTCATCTTTGAGCTCTGAAGCAAAAGCCGCCATTGCACTAAAAAACGCAGCGACTTTTTGCCTGTGATGATTGACGTAACCTGTTTCCTGATGGAGCTCCGCGATGATGTATAAGACATTGGAGTCACGATTAGAGAACCAAGAGTGCTGAATATTAAGTTGATCACCCAGTATTAGGCGTACAGTGTTGAATTTCATTCTCTAATCCTATTTAGCAATCTGGTGCAGTTCGTTAGTGGTCGACCAACGTTGGATAAACTTATGTTGCGGGTCGTACATTTGCGTCTGCTTTTCAAGATCAAAGTGACGAGTCTGCTGCCCATTCATGCCTGCAATGTAAGACCAGTTTCCCCAGTTAGACGCGACATCGTAATCGACCAACTGAGTTTCAAAATAGGCTGCGCCCCAACGCCAATCGCAACCTAACTCGTAGATAAGGCAACTCGCTGCTAGTTGTCTGCCCCGGTTTGACATATACCCAGTGGCATTCAGCTCTCGCATACAAGCATCGACAATAGGGTAGTTGGTGTTACCCACTTTCCATCGATTGAAAGTTACCTTGGCTTCGGTACTTAAACCGTGAGTGTCTTGTGGGTTAGTAAATACTGCACTTCCTGTAACTCTGGCACGCCAATAGAAATATTCACGCCATAGAAGTTCAAACTGAATCCAGTACGTTGATTCGTTGGATCCGTACTGGTCTTCATATTGGCGTAGTGTGCTGACAATCGTCTTTGGTGATAAACAACCCAATGCCAACCAAGGTGAGAACTTGGTTGAGTGACTCATACCATCAAGTGCGTTTCTTGTCTGTTTGTAGTGGCTAGCATAAGAGTGTCGGAAATAGTCTGAAATGTGTGCGATCCCCGCATTTTCGCCACCTTCAAAAATCGGCGCACCTGATTGACTTGATGGGTACGAAGCCTGATTCGTTTCCGATATTTTTACAGCAGAAATATTCGGATTGCTGTTTATGGTATTTTCTAGTGCATTTGAAATTCTAGGAAGCAAAGGTGCGGGACTATGCTCTGTGATGTTTAACAGCGCGCTGTCTGCCTCAATCAATTTACGAAAGCGAGTAAATGATTTGGGAAGCTTGTTTAGATCGAAAGGTAGATCAGCTTTGTCTAGCAGTGTGCTGTTGTTGGTAGAGATAACCTTTGTGTTAGGTAATGACTCCTGCACTTCTCGTATTAGTTCGGATTCATCACTGCCGGGATGTTGATTACAATAAATGTTGCTCACTTGGCAGGTTTCTATCAACTGAATTAAGTCGTCTGCTTCGCTGGAGTGCATTCTAAATAAGCTTTGATTTTGGACTTCGAATCGTTTTGCGAGATCCTCAATAGATTGTTGCCAGAACAATAGCCTCTGTTCCCCAATTTGGTCTTCACCAGAGTGATGTTGAACGAAAGGAGAGATTTGGATAGGAATAACGACGCCGATCAGTTCATCAACTTGGTCACACGCCAGTGCTAAAAGCTCGTTGTGCGTGAAGCGTAAGTCGTTAGTGAAATAGTAAAGGCCAATTTTTCTCATCACTGTGGTTCTCTTGATTGGGAGCTCGTGAATAGATAACTAGCGATAATTACGGTTTGCTAAAGGGGATCGATCAGGTAAGCATGTTAAAAGAACTAGAAAAATCAAAGGGGAAGGGAAACCTACCGAGTGCGACTTTGATTGAAGCAGAAGCGCGATGCTCGGTAGGATTTTAAGTTACTTCACGTAACTACTACTCGATTGGTACCACTAAAATATCAACCGGTGACTTATCAATAAGCTGTTTGGAGTGTGAGATGATTTTGCTCCAAAAGTCATGGTGGTGACCACAAATCAAAAAGTCGACTTGGTTAGCAGCGACGGTCTCTTTCAGTTTATCCGTCAAATCACCAGTACCCATAAACAGGTGCTTGATGTTGTGCTCAGAGTACGCTTCGAAATCTCTTAACCGTTTAACGGCATCTTCATTAAATGGGAGTTCGCCAGTGTGCTGCTTAATATCCACCAGCTCAGGGTATATCTCACCATGTGTTCCATCGATATAAACGAAAGAAAGATCGGCATCGAGTTTGTTGGCAAAAAATGTCGCTCTATCAATTAAGATGTTTGTGTCTTGTGACAGCTCAATCGCGACGAGTATGTGTTTGTATTCCATAGCTCACCTCTCTTATCTAGGGTCTATAAATAGCATAGAATCTCACCAACAAAATTCCTTCGAACGGATCTCATATTAAACATAATGCTCATATCTATTTGTTCTAAAGGAAGAACTTTCTATTACGCTGATAGTTCACTCAGCGTTGCCTGAATATCAATGAATTAAGAATTACACCGGTTTATACCAGCGCTTAAATATCTTGCAAATATGAGAACAAAAACCGACCGATTACTGGTTTTTTGCCACTGGCTCTCAATAAGTATTCAACTGATATCGTAAGCTATTAGGTAGATTTTGAAGACTAACGAGAGAGGAATGCATTATGAATAATGATCGCCATGGAATATCCGTTGGAGTAGAGCGAATCGACCATGAATATGTCCTGATGTTCAAAGCAACAGGCCATCTGACCCACCAAGATTATCTCGCCTTAACCCCGAAATTAGAGTCGGCACTGAAAACCGTCGGTTCTGAAAACATTAAAATGGTTGCTGATATTAAAGAGCTGAACGGCTGGGATATCCGCGCCGCATGGGACGACTTAAAACTGGGTATCAAGCTTAGAACCAATCTAGGCCGAGTTGCAATATACGGTGATAAGGGCTGGCAAGAGCTCGCATCCAAAGTGGGTAGCTTGTTTATCGCGGGTGAAGTTAAACAATTCACGGAATATGACGATGCGATCGACTGGGTAACAGCGACAACCTAATTAATCTTTTCTTTCTATTTTGATTTTCAATGCGTTGTCTCGATTTTCGGCATACAATTCAGGCAACGCATGCATTTGACTATTAGTTCAAGTGTAAATCTATAACTGGATACGAATCCCTGTTGAAACATTCGCGGGCATCATTAGTATCTTGCCGAGAATTACCATGAGAAAAATCTACGTGACTGAAGGCGATATCAACGCCAAGAAACAAAAAGATGCCTATCCAAAACGCGTGTTGTGTGAGCAGTGTGTATCCTCTTTTATCGTCATCAGTGAAGGCGACAGAACCTACCAAGCTTGTGACAGTTGTGGCGATGATTCGTAACGCTGATTTTTAATTTATTCTTCCATTAAGTAGAAGCTACCTTTGAATAACTATTTTGAAAGTCCCTTTGCGGGCAAGCCTCTTAAAGACCAAGTGACTAATCCGAACATCATTGTTGGTGAACACAGCTACTATTCTGGTTATTACCACAATCACAGTTTCGACGATTGTGCCCGTTACCTTACGCCCGATAGAGACGATGTCGATAAATTAATCATTGGCAGCTACTGCTCGATTGGCTCTGGTGCCGTTTTTATGATGGCGGGCAACCAAGGTCATCAAAATCAGTGGGTGAGTACATTTCCATTTTTCTACCAAGATGATGAAAAATTCGAAGGAGCGCTCGACGGCTTCGAACGTTCTGGAGACACTGTGATTGGTAATGATGTCTGGATAGGCACAGAGGCGATGATCATGAGCGGTGTAAAGGTTGGCGATGGGGCTATTATCGCTAGCCGCGCAGTCGTAACCAAAGATGTTGAGCCATACTCAATTGTCGGTTCTAATCCAGCGCGTCATATCCGCTATCGTTTTAGTGAAACTGAAATTGCGCAGTTGCTAGAAATGAAATGGTGGGAATGGAATGAAGAGCAAATTAAAGGCGCTATGGAGTGGTTGTGCTCTTCAGATATTCAAGGCTTGTATCAATACTGGAAACGCATCACAAAATAGATATTCCACTGATTGCTTAGTATGGCGTCTGGCTTTAACTTTGAACCTAACATCTTGAAAGGTAAATATTATGATGAGTTGCAGCGATTATGATTACATCGAAATTGTCTGTATGTATCGCTACCCGATAGCTATTACTCTGGCGTCTGGTGTTCAACTTGAGTGTATTGCAAGGGACACTAAAAGAGACGAGCAAAAAAGAGAATGCATACAAGTCGATAATCAAGGTGAACTACAACTCATTGTTCTGGATGAACTCAGAACCCTCGAAGTTTTGGTGGACAACCCGCACTTTACGAAAGTGACGTTTAACGGATAGCTAATGAGCAAGCAAGGTTACTAATAGACGAATACTAGACTGGGCAAGGAAGCGAACTGGTGAGCCTTTTGTGTTAATCCCAATGTTTTGCTAACACTAGGAGTTTACTATGCCAATGAGTCAAGAAGTCTGTTATTGCCCATCATGCCAAGCCCGTACGCAACATGTGGTGGTGCTAGTTCGAAAACCGAGCCCTTACGAAAGCTCTCCAAATAGAACCCAAAAAGAGTTTTTTTCTGGGTTTGTAAAGAGCATATTCTTAGGGGCTTTCATCGCGTCAATGGATGAGTTTTCTAGGCACGTTATTTGTGAGAAGTGCGGCAACAAAACTGTTGAGGAATGATCAACTACCTACATACAAGCGAATCAATAGGGAACACAATGAAAGTTCAAATCATCGACGCAGTGGAATTATCGGGTTTTAAAGTGAGAACCACTAATGAAAATGAGATGTCTTTAGAAACTGCAAAGATTGCAGGACTGTGGCAGACGTTTTCGACGCAAGGTGGGCCGCATTTGACTGAGAAGTCACAAGTGTTTGGTGTTTATACAAACTATCAATCTGACTATACCGGTGAATTCGATGTGCTCGCTTGCAGTGATGAGGCTGCGATGGCGGGTTTAGAGCAAACATCTTACGTTCAAATTGAAGCGGGTAAATACCTCACCTTTGAAGCTCAGGGAGAAATGCCTCAAGCGGTTATCGAACTATGGGGTGAGGTTTGGGGCTATTTCACACAGGCAGATTGCCCACATACTCGTCGTTACACGTCTGACTTTGAACGATACATCGGTGAAGATAGAGTCGAAATTTCGATAGCTATTGAGTGATTTAGTCATTAAATAGTTGTGAGTGCTTTAAGTCGCCCTGGTAACTTTAATCGGAAGAACCAAATACCATGTTTTGCTTACTCTCGTTCCAAAGTGGGTAAGCTTTCATGGTTTTGCTATACAGAGCGCTATCTAAAATGCTTCTTAACCAAGTTTGGACGCCAATGTAATGAGATTGGTTAAACCATTTTTTCTCTACACGCGCAAACTGACTAATAAAAGGAACTATTGCATAATCAGCAACACTTGGTGTATCGCCAAATAGATAGCTCTTTTTCGGATAACCACTCCCTTGCTTCAGTCTCGCCTCAAGCTTAGTAAGAAATTCCTCACACAACGCCCTGCGATCTACGAGATCATCATTGTGATAACGAACTGCCGCACGATATTGCTCCAAATGTCCAATAAAGGTGTTGTCGTTCTCTTCAATCAATTCAAAGACATCGCGATGAACTTCGTCACCGGATTTTCGAAGTAGATTTTGTGGGTCGTTCAGTTCCAACGCCCACACCATAACTTGCAAGCTTTGCTCAATAACCTTTCCATCGGGTAATACTAATACTGGGACTGTACCTTTTGGTGAGCATTCCAGCAGTTCCTTTGGCTTATCCTTAGTGACAATCTCACGGATTAAGACTTGTTGATTTGCAAGGAGAATTCCTAGCCTAGCGCGCATTGCATAAGGGCAGCGACGGAGTGAATAAAGGATAGGCAAGTCATGAAGAGTCTTTGTTGTCATTAGGTTTAAAAGTTGCTGTGCGGTGGTAAAGGGTTGGTGTTGTGGGTAGAATACGCGGCTTAAAAATTATAAGTAAGTGAGCGACTTCAAAAATGAGCAGAAAAATTGAGTTATTAGCCCCAGGTGGCGATGTAGAGGCGATTAAAGCAGCTATCGTAGCAGGAGCTAATGCGGTCTACTGTGGGCTGGGTACATTCAATGCCCGTAACCGCGCCTCGAATTTATCTTTAGACGAGCTGAACGGCATTATTCGTCTTGCTCATGAGTACGGTTGTCAGATCTTTCTGACCCTGAATGTCGTGTTACTTGAGAGCGAAATAAAGAACATTAGTAAGCTTTTAAATCAGCTTGTGAACACCAAGGTTGATGGCATCATTGTCCAAGACTTGGGTCTGTTTGATCTGGTGAAGAAATACTTTCCCACGATAGATGTTCACGCTTCTACCCAGCTAACTACGCACAACGAAGGTCAAATCAAGTTCTTGGCTAAGATTGGTGCGTCACGCGTGAACTTATCGCGTGAATTGAACCTGCCTGAGATTAAGGAACTTACTCAAGTTGCGCATGACCACGATGTTCTAACAGAAGTCTTTGTTCATGGTGCTCTATGTATCGCGTTTTCTGGTCAGTGTTACTCAAGCTCGGTGAGTGTCGGTAACTCAGGTAACCGCGGTCGCTGTTCACAGGCGTGTCGTGATGAATACGAGATTACTGATGCAGGTAACCGTTACCCACTTAATCTGAAAGACAACTCTGCTTACTTTGATTTACCGGAACTGGTCGATGCCCAGGTTGATTCGTTGAAAGTTGAAGGCCGTATCAAGGGTGCTCACTATGTTTATACAGTAATCGATACATGGCGTAAGCAGATCGACAGCTTTATCGAGAGTGGCGATCTGATAGGTGACGATTCAAACCTACACAAGGTATTTAACCGTGACTTCACCAACTCTTTCTTGAAAGGTAACTTAACGAAAGACATGTTCATCGATAACCCGCGTGATAACAGTAAAAATTACGCGGTAGAGCAGGCTGCAAAGCAGGTTCAACAGTTTGATCCGAATGCTGAAGATGCAATCTCAGTTGTTCAAATCGAAGATGTCAGCAAAGACCTTCATGCAGCGAAAGATGTGTTGGGCGACGAGATGCGCAGCAAAATTCAGTATCTGGATATCCGCAAAACACCAATCAAACTTTCGTTCAGTGCCTGTGAAGGTGAGCCTCTAGTGGTTTCAGTTATTTCTGACAAAGAGAACTTTGAAGTGAAGTCTAAATCTGTATTGATTGCAGATGGTGAGAAAACACTGACCAAGGAAATCTTAGAGAAACGCTTCAAATCACTTCGCAGCGGTATTCACTCACTTGAAGGTTATGATTTTGAGCAGTTCAATGAAGGTCTATTTGTCTCTTTGAAAGAGCTAACTCAGCTAAAAGAGGAGATCGACTTTATCCTGAATGGTTCTGTAGACGTTGTTAAGAATGTTGATGTTCCAGCTTTACCTAAGTTTGGCAAAGTAAACGAGACGCCGACCCTGTCTATGTTGATTGCTGACACTGCCGATCTGCACCTTTGTGATGTGACGGATGCGGACATCTACTTCAAGCTGCCTGAGAGCTACAAAAAGCGCAACAACAAGTACATTGATATCTTGTCTGAGAACCCACGCTTGATCCCCTGGTTCCCAGCTGTACTGATTGGCAAAGATTACATTGAAGCAATACGTATTCTTGAAACCGTTAAGCCGAAACGAATTGTTACCAACAACACAGGTATCGCTTACAAGGCTTATGAGATGGGTATTGAGTGGGTGGCTGGCCCATTCATGAACACGACCAACTCGCACGCTTTGTACACGCTAAAGGAGCAATTGAACTGTTCGGGTGCTTTCCTTTCAAATGAGCTGAACAAAGGTCAACTGCGTCACGTTCGTCGCCCTGAAGGCTTCAAGCTTTACTACAGCATCTATCACCCAATTTTGATGATGACCAGCCGTCAGTGTTTCTTCCAAAGAACAGTTGGCTGTAACAAACCAGCTATTGAAGATGGTTGTATGCTGCGTTGTGAGAAAGCAACTACGATTACCAATGTGAAAGGCACCTCGTTTGCGGTGGATAAGCAGAAGGGCGGCTACCCAAGCATTTATAACCATGAGCAGTTCTTAAACCAAGATGCGGTTGCGGATCTCTCAAACCTGTTTGACGAGTTCTTTATCGACTTAACTGACATCGGTTCGGGGTCAAAAGAGAAAGCGGACAAGGTGGAGCTGATTAAGCAATTTGAAGCGCTAGTAACGGGTGACCAAGCTGCAACAGACAACTTAAATCACTTAGTGCAGATCAGAACCAACAACCAGTACGTTCAAGGGTTGTAATCCGACACACTCTGAAATGACAAAGGCCACTCAATCGAGTGGCCTTTGTTGATTCTTTAAAATGTATCTAGTTATTCAGCGACTGTTTCTTGCTTAAAGCATGGGCTTTTAAGTGTGCTCATCTTCTGAATTTCATTGAGCAGTCGAACAGAGAGTAGTGCTTTTTGATTGGATGCAAAGTCAAACATAACGATAGTGGCTGTGCCGATGGTGGTGACTTTCTGCTGCGCCTTACTGACGATAGCGTATTCCATTGTGAAACGGTCGTCTTGAACTTCTGTCACTTTTGAACCGACTAATAATGTGTCAGGGTAGGTGACTGGGCGGAAATACTTACAGTAAGTATCACCGAGTACTGGACCAACTTTGGTTACAGCCATCTCTTCCATCAGTTCAACGTGCTTGAAAAAGTCTAAGCGAGCGGTTTCAAAATAGCGAAAGTAGACCGCGTTGTTCACGTGATTGAGTGCGTCCATCTCTCCCCAAGCCACGGGGATTTCAGTGATTACAGGGTATTCAGATAATAGTGCTTCCATGCAGACTCTCTTATTGTGGTTAGAATGATCTTTGAGAAATCATGAGTTATTGGAATAAAAACACTATCGCCATTTTAACATTGCTGCAACATTGAAAATGGCGAGCTGTGACTTGTGACCGATGAACAAATACTCATCAAGCCCTGAGCTATCCGCGGACGTGTTTAAACTGTAACTCCACCAGTCTCTGATAAAGTTCGCAGCTCTGCATGAGCGAGTCGTGATTGCCCAGATCGACTAGCTTACCTTGGTCAAGCACGGCAATTTGATCGGCGTGTTTGATGGTAGAAAGTCGGTGGGCGATGATGAGTGTAGTTCGACCTTTCATAAGTTCTTCAAGAGCTTGCTGAACATGGTGCTCACTTTCACTATCAAGTGCGCTGGTGGCCTCGTCTAATAATAAAATATTCGGATCCTTTAGGATCGCACGAGCTATCGCGATACGTTGGCGTTGTCCTCCAGATAAGCGGACACCGCGCTCACCTAAAAAGCTGTTGTAGCCTTCAGGTAGCGACATAATAAAGTCGTGAGCATGGGCTTTCTTCGCGGCTGCAATAACTTCTTCATCGGTCGCACTAGGATTCCCGTAACGAATATTGTGGAACACATCGTGGCTAAATAATGCAGGTTGTTGTGGTACTAATGCCATTTGTGAACGTAGCTCATTAGGGTCAAACTGATGAAGAGGCACGCCACCAAGTGTAACGCTGCCAACTTGTGGGTCGTAGAATCGTTGTAGTAGTTCGAACAAGGTTGTTTTACCGGCACCGGAAGGTCCAACGAGCGCCAATACTTTTCCTTCTTCCGCTGTCATCGTGAGAGCCGTCGTAGCTGGATCATCTGGGCGAGAAGGGTAGCTAAAGGTGACATCATCGAAAGCCACTTCCGCCGCTAATCCTTTGGTTGTTTGAGGATGACTAACAGGCGCAACAATATGACTCTCAACATGCAAAATCTCTATCAGCCTTTCAGTTGCACCTGCTGCACGTTGAAGTTCACCCATCACCTCTGAGATGGTGCCAAGCGATGAGGCGACCATGATTGCGTAAAACACAAATGCGCCCAAATCACCTGCCGACATAGTGCCATTGATCACATCACTACCACCAACCCAAAGCATTCCTGAGATAGCACTGAACACAATCAAAATCACGCCAGAGATTAGAATCGCACGCTGTTTAACGCGTTGACGACCAATTTCGTAAGCTTTCTCTACTTCCTTACCAAATGAAGCGATCTCTTGTTGCTCGTGACTATAGCTTTGAACGGTTTTAATGTGCTCAATTGCTTCACCAGCATAAGAGCCGACATCGGCCATTGAATCTTGGCTCTGGCGTGAAAGAGCTCTTACGCGTCGGCCATAAACCAGAATTGGTACCAGAACAAAGGGAACGGAGGCCAATACGATTAGGGTGAGTTTAATATTGGTCGCAAACAGCATGATCACAGCGCCAATACACATCAACGCGCTGCGCATCGCCATTGAGAACGATGAGCCGATAATGCTCTGTAGTAGGGTAGTGTCAGTAGTGATACGCGACATAATGTCACCACTGCCGTTGGTTTCAAAATAGCTAGGATGCAGTGAGACCACATGCTTGAACACCGCTAAACGTATATCGGCACTGACACGCTCACCAACCGATGACACTAAGTAAAATCGGAAGAAGGTCCCGACAGAGATCAAACCAATGATCACCAACATAAATTGAATCGCGTTCCCAAGCTCATCGGTTGAGCGTTGGGTAAAACCTTGGTCAATAAGAATACGTACACCATGACCGACCGTGAGCGTGAGACTTGCGGTAAAAATCAGAGCTATCAGTGCAATTGCCACTTTACCTCGGTATGGCTTAATGAACTGGAAGAGCTCAAGTAGGATCTTTAGGCTCTTTTTTGTTTGTTCTGGTGACGGTGTGGTTTGCTCTTCAAGCGTTGAAGCAGAGTCGGACATTAGACTACCTTAGTATTGATTGATAACCCATTAGAGCACGTTATCGCTGGTTGTAATGTGCGATACAAGCTGATCTTGGGGATTACTACTTCTCTAACTATATGACTCACCGCGTTTATTTTAAACCGTCTCACACCTGATTAAGTGGTTACTCATAACTCTTTCCGAGTTGATTTCTCCAATATTTATTCACCGAATGTCTCTATTTTTCTTAACGCAAAAGGATCGTCATTATCAAAGCCTTGTTTTATAAAACTGCGTTCAAACGTTTGCTAATTTAATCGCCTTGCTTCTAATTCAATGAGATAGATTCGAAACTTATACGACCAGATAAATAGCCTACATTTTGCGCAATATTTGTTACAAAAATTCAACAAAGTAAATTTTTATACATTTTTCTTGCATAAAAAGTCTGAGTGAATAGAATAACCAACAAATGACAATTAATGCAGTATTTTGGCATGAGTATTCAAGTAAAGAGCATCAACAAATCGTACGGCGACACCCAAGTTCTTCACGATATTTCGTTCAATTGCGAAAGCGGTGAAACACTGGTTTTACTTGGCCCAAGTGGCGCGGGTAAAAGCTCGTTGCTTCGTGTATTAAACCTGTTGGAAATTGCAGACGATGGCCAACTAGAGATTGCTAGTGAGTCATTTGATTTTTCAAGCTCAATCCCAGAGAAACAGGGTCTGCAACTTCGTCGTAAAGTTGGAATGGTTTTCCAACAATACAACCTTTGGCCACACATGACGGTGATTGAAAACCTGATTGAAGCGCCAGTCAAAGTTGCAGGAATGGACAAGCAAGAGGCGATTGCTCAAGCGAAGAAAGTACTAGAAACACTGCAACTAGCTGACAAAGCCGACGCATGGCCGTTAAAACTTTCAGGTGGTCAACAACAACGTGTCGCGATTGCACGTGCCTTGATGATGAAGCCAGACGTGCTGCTGTTTGATGAACCAACTGCAGCGCTCGACCCTGAAATCACCAACCAAGTTGTCAGCATTATTAAAGAGTTAAGCGGAACCGGCATCACTCAAGTAGTAGTCACTCATGAAGTAGACTTTGCGAAAAAGATTGCTAGCCATGTTCTCTACCTGGAAAAAGGGTACATCGTAGAGCACGGAACGAGCGATGCGTTTATCAATCCTCAGACACCAGAGTTTGCTGAATATCTCACTCATTAAATCTACCCCAAAAGCCAGATTTAGCTAAAACACAACATAGATTAAAACAATCCAATTATAAGAATGGCCACAGGCCGTAATTACGCAGTATTCGGAGTATTAAAATGAAAAAGATTCTACTAGCTTCACTTATCGGCCTTGCTTCTTTCAACGCAGCAGCGCAGCAAGAGATCAAATTCGCAATGGAAGCGACTTACGCACCATTCGAGTTCATGGATGAAAATAACCAAATCCAAGGTTTCGACGTTGACCTAGCAAATGCGTTATGTGATGAGATGAAAGCGAAGTGTACTTTCCACAACCAAGCATTTGATAGCCTGATCCCTGCACTTAAATTCAAGCGTTACGACGCGGCAATTTCGGCGATGGATATTACTGATGCTCGTCTAAAGCAGGTGAACTTCTCTAACGCTTACTACGATAACTCTGCTGCGTTCATTTCTATCGAGGGTAAAGTTGCTGACCAGGCTGCACTAGAAGGCAAGCGTGTTGGCGTTCAAAACGGTTCAACACACCAAAGCTACCTACTAGAGCAGATGACTGGCGTCACTGCAGTACCTTACTCAAGCTACCAAGATGCATTCATCGACATGAAAAACGGTCGTATCGATTCAGTATTTGGTGACACAGCGGTTGTGGCTGAATGGTTTAAAAAGCAAGACAACCTAACGTACGTTGGTGATCAAGTAACGAACCAAGAGTACTTCGGCAATGGCTTTGGTATCGCAGTAAACAAGAGCAACCAAGAGCTAGTTGACCAATTAAACGTAGCGCTAGCAGCTGTGAAAGCGAACGGCGAATACGACGAAATCTTCAACAAGTACTTCGGTAAGTAATATGGAATTAACGGGTTACTCTCTAGGGCTCGTCGAAGCAAGCTGGATGACCATTCAGCTTGCATTTGTCAGCCTATTAGTCGGATTAGTTTTAGCAGTACTGTTTGCAAGTGGAGAGATGTCTCGACGCATCGCAATTAAATGGCCAACAACGGCGTTTGTAACCATGGTTCGTGGTTTGCCAGAGATCTTAGTCGTGTTGTTTATCTACTTTGGCTCGACTCAAGTACTGTTTATGGTCACTGGCGATTTCGTTGAGGTGAGCCCGTTTTTATCTGGTGTTGTTGCACTGTCACTTATTTTTGCATCGTACGCTTCTCAGACTTTGCGTGGTGCATTAAAAGCCGTTAGCAAAGGGCAGAGAGAAGCAGCAAGCGCACTGGGCATTCCTCAATCGCACGCTTTCTTCAAGATTGTTCTTCCGCAAGCGGTAAGACATGCACTGCCGGGTTTAACTAACCAGTGGCTAGTTCTTCTGAAAGACACGGCGTTGGTATCACTAATCGGTGTGACCGATTTATTGAAACAAGCACAGCTAACTTCAGCGGCAACACACGAAGCATTTACATGGTACGCAACCGCAGCAGCTATTTACTTAGTGATCACTCTAGTAACGCAAAGAGCAGTAAAAGTGATTGACGCGAAATACTCAATCCAAGGTTTAGGTGCGAAAGGAGCGATGGCATGAATGAACAATATTTCTCTCAAATGCTTGAAGGCCTATTGACCAGTATTCAACTGACTGGCGCATCGCTGCTTGTTGGCTGTATCTTGTCGCTATTGATGACCGTTACTTTGGTGTTAAGGCTTCCAGCTATCCATTGGCTAACTCGTGGCATCATTACCTTATTTACTGGTACGCCTCTTTTAGTACAGATTTTTTTGGTATATTACGGCCCAGGTCAGTTTGATTGGATTCGTGAAAGCTTTATGTGGACTTGGCTAAGTCAGCCATGGTTCTGTGCAATGTTGGCTCTCGCTCTGAACACTGCGGCATACAGCACACTGCTATTTAAGGGCGCATTCAATGCGATTCCAGCAGGGCAGTGGGAAGCTTGTCGAGCGCTAGGTATGGACAAAGTGGCAACGCTTAAAGTGCTACTTCCTTATGCACTTCGCCGCGCGGTTCCAGCTTACTCAAACGAAGTGATTTTGGTATTCAAAGGCACGTCACTCGCGAGCACCATCACCATCATGGACTTAATGGGCTACGCACAGCGTATCAATGGACAAACCTACGACACACTAACTGTGTTCGGCATCGCAGGCGCATTCTACCTAGGCGTAAATGGACTACTAACGCTGATTTTCCGTCAAGTAGAGAAGAAGGCACTCGCATTCGAAGCTGCTTAACACGGCTCATTACAATCGATACCAATTCTTAAGCCCGCGATCCTGAGAAGGATCGCGGGCTTTTTGCATTTTATTTACTCTTAACTAGATACCGCTCAACTGACTATCCCTAAGAGTATCTCCTTACCTAAATAATCCACATTTTGTGACCAAGTCAAAAGATGGGTGATTTAAGTTACTGAAAATAATCGAGATATGATGGTATTGTGTTATCCATATGAAACGGAGAGAGTTATTCAGTGGTGAAATACTGAATTGTTCTCGAAGAAATAACATAAGGAAAATTTGATATGCAAGGTAAGAAGATGGAATGTCCAAAATGTAGCTCCGATTTTGAGCAACTGCAGACACCATTTGGTGATGTCGAAAGATGCGTAGACTGCAAAGGTTTATGGATTGACCGATGTGAAGTTGAATCAATGAAACCTTTAGCAGATGTTATCGATGATGGTGACGAAGAGGTAGGTAAGGCATTTAATGCAGTAGATCGTATTAGCTGTCCTGTTTGTCCAAATAACAAGTTACTGCGTTTAGTCGATCCTCAACAACCTCATATCTGGTTCGAGAGTTGCCCAACATGTAAAGGTCGCTTCTACGATGCGGGTGAATTCAAAGACTTGGCGACACTCGATTTATCAGACTTTTTTAAGAAGTTTGGCCTTGAAGAGCGCGTCTAGAATTTAAAAAGCATGTTATTCCGGCGCTGAGAGTTACGTTTAGCGTCATATTAACGGTCGGAATACTAGTGCCTCCAAATCTAGAGGAAATTTGATTTATGGATAAATTCAAGATGCTTCAGATGTTGGGAGCGGGTGATTTTCAGCATCTCAACGGATCATTAGAAGCACATTTAAAAGGAACTGAAGAAGTTCTGAGAAGTTGGGGTAGTAGTGAACTACTTCAAACCGCGGGTTTATTTCATGCCGCTTACGGCACCGCGGGTTTCGATGAAAATATGGTCTCGTTAAACCAACGCCAAGAGATAGCTCGTGTTATCGGTATCGATGAAGAGGCTTTGGTTTATTTATACTGCTCTTGCGATAGAGATTATGTTTTTCCACAATTTGGCAAAGTGTCAAATGTCCAATTTAAAGACAGATTTACGGAAACTACCTTTCAACTTGAACCTAAGACAGCGAAGCTATTTTGTGAACTGACCGTCGCTAATGAGCTCGAGCTTGTATATGGCAGTGATGATTTTAAATCGAAATACGGTGCTGAGTTGTTGGAGTTGTTCCAAGGTATGGATAGTTACTTAAGCGTTGAAGCTAGAAGGGCATATAGGTCAGCATTGTCGAGTTTTGCATAAGGATAATTACATGGAAGTAGTAGAAGCGAGTATTGGTTTATCGCCATTGATGGAAAGTTATGCCAAGGAGTGCTCTGAATCGGGAATTCCCAGATACCAAGATGTAGAAAAGGATCCAGAAGGATACCTTTCAGACATCATCAAGCGTGAAAAAGACACTACAGGATTGCCAGAGGGCTATTTACTCAGTAAAACTTACTACTGTGTATCAGATAATCAAATCTTGGGTGCGATTCGAGTAAGACAAGGTACCAATGACTATGTAGAAAACGTAATTGGGCATATTGGCTACGAAACAAGGCCTACAGCTCGAGGAAAAGGAGTGGCTCCCTTTCTATTGGCGTGGGCTCGAGACAACGCCATCATGGAGTCGGCGATAGTCACGTGTTCAGTTGATAACCCAGCTTCTCAAAAAGTGATTGAGAAGTGTGGTGGCGAATATCTTGGCAGTTATACCGCTGAAATAGAAGGAACGGTTAGACGCTATCGTATCAATCGAGCCAAGTTTCTCTAATCGAAATGAATCAAGAGTCGTGGCATTTAGCTTTGTATCCAATATGTTTTTATGGACTACTGCATCACAACACTTATCCAGACAATAGCGAAATGTTGTAATAAATGCAGTTTTCTACAAACGAGTCTCAATCCATTTACAAGCTTTTTACGAACCCTTGTGGTGTCACAAATTGATGATGAATTTGGTCGTAGATGGCGTAAAAAGTTGGTATCAGCACTAGCAAAATCCTAATGTAGTGGCGAAGTTTGAAGTGGTTTTGTTTTGTATCAGGGAGCTGAATGAACGTCTGCTTGAGCATATATTACGTTTATCCCGAGTCTCGTTTTGATGCTCATGAAACGCTTCAAACTTCTCATATATCGATATATTTATACCGCTTTAGGTCACTATCAAATAGGTTGAAACATGGATATAAAGGCAAAAATGCACAGCCAAGAGGTTTACTACTGTGATGACGTCGATCTGGTTGCCGAGCAAACACAGTGCTTAGAGGTGCTTTACGATTTTAATCGCACTCGCCCGAGTGAAGGCGATAAGCGACAACAGATTATGAAGCAGCTGTTCGCGGAGGTAGGAACGGATTGTTACATCGAACCGCCACTGCATGCGAACTGGGGGCGCCATACGCATCTTGGCAACAATGTATACGCGAATTTCAACCTAACGCTTGTGGATGACACAGACATATTTATAGGTGACAACGTGATGATTGCACCTAATGTAACCATTGCGGCAGGCACACATCCGATTAGCCCTGAACTGAGGCTCAAAGCAGCACAGTTCAATGTTCCAGTTCGCATCTGCAATAACGTATGGCTTGGCGCACACACGGTTGTATTATCAGGTGTAACTATTGGTGAGAATTCAGTGATTGGCGCTGGCAGTATCGTAACAAAAGATATTCCAGCTAATGTTGTCGCGGTAGGCAATCCTTGTAGAGTGCTACGAGAAATCAATGAATATGACCGTGAGTACTACTATCAAGGTCGTCGTATTCCTGAAGAATTAAAGTAGAGCAAAGAAACAAAAATGCGGCTGGCGTTATCTCACTAAAGCCGTATTGTTGCCATAAAAATGAATCAATACATATGGTACTTATTTGGATTTTAAGTCATGGATTAGTCCCCACACAAGATAATAAATGGAGGCAACGTTGAAAGATTACAAAGTATACCTGTTCGACATGGATGGAACATTGGTTAACTCAGAACCGTTGAAAGGTAAAGCGCTTGCGATGGCATGCGCTGATTATGGATCGATCGTGGACCACAATATCTATAAAGATGTGATGGGCGAAAGCTGGCAGGTGGTCACAGGGCACTTCTTTCATCATGCACAAATTTCACCGGAGTTAACGGAATTTAATCGCTACTTTCGAGCGCACTATGAAGAGTTACTTAGAGTGAGCCTTGAATTGAATTCTGGAGCAAAAGAGTACGTAGAGGCGTTGAAGAAATCAGGTAAAACCTGCGGCGTCGTGAGCTCAGCAGCTACTTGGATGGTGGAGAATATTTTGGCGTCGTTGGAGTTAGAGAATCTTTTTGATCTAGTGATTACCCAAGAACACGTTACCAAGCATAAACCAGAGCCTGAAGCCTATGTTCTTGCACTTGAAAAACTTAATGCCTCGCCAGAGCAGACCGTTGTGTTTGAAGATTCAAACGCAGGTGTTCTTGCGGGCAAAGCCAGTGGCTGCGATGTTATCGCTATTGAGCACGACTTTAATGGCAAGAACGATCTTAGTGGTGCTATCGCCAATATCCAATCATACAATGAGTTACATGAACAGTTGATGGTACCGAGTTAGTTGGAATCTTGTAACGCAAGGCGTTTACCTAATGGCGAACTAGATAGCACAATGATTTACTCAAAATCAGAGCCTTAGAAAAATACCGCCTGATGTCAGGCGGTATTTTTTGAGTTGTCATTAATTGTTTGCTGCGAGTTCAAGAGTATTAATAGTTGATTGACTTTCTACCTTTGGTTTATCCGTCACGACTTTCCAATCACCACCAAGTGATTTATAAACAGCAATCGCGGTGTTGGCCGTTTGTAGTTTGGCGGCGACTTGTCTGTCTTGCATCATCTTCTGTTGGCGCTGCGCATCGAGTACGGCTAGGTAGTCAACAAGTCCTGCTTTGTAGAGGGACTTAGCTTTACTTACCGCTTTATCAACTGCGAGGGTTGCTTCGTCAATACGCTGCTGATTTTGTTGGCTTCTTCCATAGGCGAACAATGTTGAATCTACCTCTACAAATGCGCTATCAACAGCGTGCTGATAGTTCAATGCGGCAGATTTAAATCGTGCTTCATTCATCTCTACAAGTCCTTCACCGCGTCCACCATCGAAGACATTCCAGCTTATCTCTGCGGACGCTGCCCAGCCAAAGGAGTCGCTGCTGAATAGGTCATCAAAACTTCCAGCGGTAACACCTGGCGTTCCGGTAAGGAAGAACTTTGGATAACGGTTGGCGATACTTGCCCCTAGCTCTTCATTAATTGCTGCCATCTCACGTTCGGCAATTTGAATATCTGGACGTCGCGTCAACAATTCAGATGGAAGCCCGGTAGGAATCACACCTTTAAGTCTTGGTAAGGTGAAGTCGTCTTGCAGTTGAATTTCTAGTTCGGTTAGGGAAGTGCCTAAAAGAACGGTCATTCTATGCTTGTGGACCTGCTCTGCGATCTCAAGTTGAGGCGTGATGGACTGTGTCGCTGCGAGCATCGCTTTAGCTTGTGCCAAATCGAGCTCTGAACCATAGCCACTGCGAACAACTTTCTCGACTAAGTCTAGTGTCTGTTTTTGATCTTCGATGTTCTCTAAAGCGATTGCTTTTCGTTCTTGGGCTCCTCGATATTGCAGGTAATTATGAATAAGATCGGCTGTCAGCAGAGTATTTAGGCCTGATTGCAATATCTCGGCTTGTTCGACTCGAATCGCTGCCGCTTCTGCTTGGCGGTCTATTCGTCCGAAGAGATCCGCTTCCCATGCGATGCCAGCACCAAGAAAACCACCATCATGTTGCGCCTCAAGCAGTGACATGCCCGTAGCAGATTCGACGGCATCTGATGCACCAAACACAGGGCCTAGCAGTGAGTCGTTCTCACTAAGCTGATAGTTGTAATAACCCGCACCGATGTTAACGGTGGGCACTTTGAATGACTCCACTACACTCTTGTAAGAGTTAGCCATTTTTATGCGCTCAGCAGCCACTTTAAGCGTGGTGTTGTCGCTTTGTAGCTGAGTAACCAGTTGGTTTAAAACTGGATCATTCAGTTGTAGCCACCAGTGTGATTGCGTTACTTGTTGGCTATCTTCTGAATAGAGATACGTTTCGGCCATTGTCGTTTGTGGCGCTTGATAATCTGGACCGACTGCACAACCAGCCAACAACAAAGAGAGCGCGACTGGTGCTAGATTCCATGGTTTTGTTGTATAGAAAGACATCATGGCGCTCCTCATTGCTTAGCTTCAGAAAGAGATGCGTTTTCTTGTGAGAAAGAGCGAGTCTCTTGAGTTCGATAAAAGATCTTGTACAGGGCTGGCATTACAAACAGTGACAGTACAGTTGCTGCAGCTAGCCCACCAATGATGGTCGCCGCCATTTGGTCAAACAGTAAGTCTGTAAGTAGCGGAATCATGCCGAGTGCGGTAGTTAATGCACCCATAGAAATTGCCATAGTACGATTTACGGTTGCTTCTTTAATGGAATCCGATAGCGAACGACCATTACTGCGCTCTAGCTCAATTTGGTCCATAAGTACGATGCCATTTTTGATGATCATACCTGTTAGGGTGACCGCACCAATCAATGCCATGAAACCAAAGGGCTTATCCAATAGCAGCAAGCTAAAGGTTGCACCTGTTGCCGCCAAGGGAAGGGTGGTTAGAATAATCACCGGTTGTTTGAAACCGTTAAACATGGCCACCAATATGATCACCATCAGCAACATCGCTTTTGGAAGCTGTTTTAGAATGTCGCTGACCGCTTTGTGTTCATCGTAGTATTCGCCACCCCATTCAAGCTGGTAACCTACTGGCAATTCAATGGCTTCAATTTGTGCTTTAACGTCATTTCTCACTGCCGCTGGCGTTGTGTATCGGCCAACACCTGCTTGAGCTGTAATAGTTTTAACGCGGTCTCTACGCCAGATCATGGTCTCTTCACTGGTCATCTCAAAACCATCAATCACCTGACCAAGTGGCACGCTGTGTAGGCCGAGTAGGGAATTGACGGGTAAAGTTTCAAGCGACTCTAGTGAGCGCTCGACGCCACGAACTTGGATTGTCACCAACTCATCATTGAGATTCATGCGGCCAATCGGCATGCCCTCTGAAGCACGCTTAAGGGCGAACGCAATGTCTGCGCGGTTGATACCTGCTTGACGGCTTTTTTCTTGATTGATGATAGGCTGTAGCACCTTGCTCTGTTGTCGCCAATCATCACGTACATACTTGGTATCTGGATGAGCTTCCAATATCACTTTTGCTTGGTTTGACAGCTCGTGTAGTACTGCGATATCAGGTCCAGAAAAACGCGCCTCGACGCTAAACTTGTCTGATGTTGCTAGCTTCAAACCGCGAAATCTTGGGTCTGCCTCTGGGAAGGTTTGAGCTAGCCATTTGTCGCCACGAGCGATGAGTGAACTTAGCGACTCGTAGTCTGTTGCGTTTATCAGAATCTGGCCGTAAGCCGGATCAAACGGTTCTGGTTCAATCGTTACTGAGAATCGAGGCGCACCAGCGCCGACATAGGTAGAGAGATCGACGACTTCTGGTTGCTCTAGTAACCAAGACTCGATTTTCTTCATATCGTCTGAAGTCTGCTCAACCTTCGCGCCATTCGGTAGCCAGTAGTCTAGGAACAGAATAGGGCGATCGGCTTGTGGGATGAAGTTGATCGCGATTTGAGGAATTGCTAGTGCAGTCACTGCGATCAATGGCAGTAATGCACTGAGAGCTTTGAATGGATTATCTACCGTCCAGTTGACGCTCTTGCGATACAAGCTCTCTTTGGTTTGCTCTTCTTGTCGGCTCGGCTTAATGAACATCCAACACATAAGAGCAGTGAAAGTCATAGCTACAAACCAAGATAATAGCAAAGACGATGCAATGATAAGGAACACCGAGCCCGCAAATTCAGCCGCATCCGTCTTTGAGAAAATAACTGGGCTAGCACCCATAATTGCGATGACTGTCGCACCAAGAAGTGGCGTGGCCGTCTCTTTAACTGAATCAATTGCCGCTTTCGTTCTATCAATGCCACGGTTGATTTTGACAATCATCATATCGGTAATAACGATCGCGTTATCAACCAGCATACCCAAGGCAAGAATGAAGGTACCTAGTGATACACGATGTAGATCGATACCCGCCAAGTTCATGTAGATGAGAGTCAACAAGATAGTAAGCAACAAGCTAGAACCGACGATAGTTGCACTCTTGATGCCCATGAAGACAGATAAGACGATAAATACAATCGCAACACTCTCTAGTAGGTTGTTTACGAAGTTGTCGATCGATTTTTGAACCTCGTCAGGTTGGTTTGCTACCGTCGCGATTTCTACACCGAGAGGGAGTGAACTTTGGAAGTCAGACACGATTTTATTAATGTCATCGCCAAGCGATACCACGTTCACACCAGAGACAGGGCTCATCGCTAGAGTGACCGCTGGTACACCGTTGTAGCGGTTTTCCGTCATTGCAGGTTCTTGATAACCCATAGTGATATCAGCAATGTCGCCTAGGCGAATAAGGCCAGTACCTAACTCACTGATTCCTCCTTTTAGCATCAGGTTTTTGATGTCGTCTATGGATCCAAATTCACTGGATTGTTCGATGCGGATTCTCTCATTAGAAGTCGCAAATCGTCCCGCATCGAACGTGGTGTTTTGGGTATTAAGTTGATTCCATACTTGAGAAATTGACAAGCCATATTGCGCTAGACGCTCATCAGGGATATCAATGTACACAACGCGTGGTTGCACGCCATGAAGCTCGACTTTTTTAATTCCGTCGACGGTCTTAATACGACGCTGTAGCTCTTCTGCGTATTGGCGTAGTTCGTTCGGTGTTGCATCTTGGCTGTAGATGGAAAACAGCATGCCGTAGACTTCAGAGAACTCATCTTGAACCACACTGATTTGTGCGGTTGAAGGGAGTAGAAGCTTCATGTCAGATACTTTACGCCTAAGTAGATCCCATTCCTGCGGCAAAGCCTCTGAGTTCAATGACTCTTTAAGATCGACAAACACCATCGACATTCCCGGACGTGAAAGTGAACGCAGTCGGTTAAGTGTGGCCATTTCCTGTAGTTTAGTTTCAACGGTATCAGTGACTTGTTGCTCTACCTCCTCCGCTGAAGCGCCAGGGTACAGGGTAACAACAACCGCTGTTTTAACAGTAAAACTTGGGTCTTCAAGTTTGCCGAGATCAAAATAAGAGTAGAGACCGGCGATCACACTGAGCGCAGTGAAAAAAAGCACAAAGGTGCGTTGTTTTATGGCGAAATCCGCTAAATTCATCACAGTTACCTACAGCTCTTTAACTTGGATTGATGGGAAGTGCTGACCTTCTTGAATGTATTGTGCACCACTCACAACCACGTAATCGCCGGCATTGAGTTGAGACTGAACACAAGCGTTCTGGTGATTAAAAGAAACAACCGAAACAGGAACCGCGTGTGCAGTTTGACCCTTAATCGTGAATACGAGATCTTGTTGCAGTGGCTTTACAATAGCGGAGTAAGGTACACACAGAGTTGGCTGCGTACTGACTAGGTTGGTAGTTAGTGTTACAGCCTTTCCTGGTAACAACTCTTGATTTAGTCCATCTAGTTGGTAGGTGACCGTGTAGGTCTGTTTGATAGGGTCAGGTAGCGTCGAAATCTCAGTGACTTGTCCAGCGACAGAACGCGCTTCTCCATACCAAGAGATCGCAGCAGGTTGCTTCGGCTTGAATTGGTGAATCAGGTTCTCGGGTACATCGACTTCGACCTCTAACAAGTCAGGCTTATGCAAGGTAAACACTGAAACTCCCGGAAGAACTTGTTCATACTGATCAAAGTTAGACGTTGCGACCACGCCCGAGAATGGCGCGCGTAATTGAGTGTATCGCAATGTATCTTTAGCTCGGCGGATGTTTTGCTCAACCACCTTTACAGCGGCTTCGCTGCGTTCATAGCCACTGATTGCGCGATCGAGATTCACGTTAGCAATTGCGTCGTCAGCAATCGCTTGTTTTACGCGTGCCAGTTCGGCTTTTGCTAATTTGTGAGCTGATTTCGCTTCTAATGCACGAGCTTGTAGCTCTTCGAGTGCCACTTGATAGTCATGCGGGTCAAGAGATGCGAGCGGTTGTCCTTTTTCGACATAGTCACCGGTTTTAACCAGTATTTTCTGAATGGTACCTGGGACACGAAACGCGACAGCGGCACTTTCTGCAGATTGTAGAGTACCCGTAAAGCGCTTAGCTGTCTGTTCGTTTGCAGTTTTCACTTTGATGACTTGTATTGGTCGTGGCTCTTTAGTTGGAGCTAAGGCCTGTGAATCATTGCAGCCGATTAAAGGTATTAAACATGCTGCGATGATGGAATGACGAAAAATAGTGTTCATGGATTGCTCCTATTAATATATAGGGCAATTCTATCTTTCTAATTTCGTTAGATAATCTGGGTTCAGCGTGAAACACTGTCACGTCAAATGAGACAATGCCTAGAGTTTAGGCAGTTCTTGTAATAGAAAGTCGACCAAAAGTTGAGAAGCGTGGCTGAGTGCTTTCCGTTGTGGGTAGAGCAACCAAGCTTCTTCTTTTTGCAGCGTATCGTTTGGAAATAGGTTTACTAACGTCCCGTCTTTTATCTCTTGGCGTACTAGCAGTTCCGGCAAGAGCGCGATGCCACGATGACGAATCGCGCCTCCTTTTACAAACCCGATGCTATCACTAACGATTGAAGGTTCGACGGTTACATTAATGTTGGCGATGTCCCACTGTTGATCAATATCGCCAGTTGGCCAGCGGAAACAGACAAATGGATAATTGGATAGATCTTGGACGGAAACGGGTTGACCTTCTTTAGCAATAAAGTCTGGGCTAGCAACAAACACTCTTTGTAGATCCATTAGCTTACGAGCCACAATATTTGCGTCGCTCAAGCGCCCTCCATGCATTGCAATATCCAAACCTTGGCGATGCATATCAACAAAGCCGTTGTTGATGCTGCGAATGTCGAGTTCCACTTCAGGGTACATGTCCTGAAAGCGAAATAGTGTTGATTGTAAGATGTCACTGGTTTCCGGCAACAAGCCTATCTTAATTTTACCGTGAGGAAGTTCTGAAAGGTTCGATGCCACATGATTGGCTTTCTCTAATGCGCCGAGCGCAATCAGCAATTCTTTGTAATAGAGCTCGCCAGATTGGGTAAGCGATAAACTGCGTGTGGTTCTTATGAACAGTTGAATACCGAGAGATGCTTCGAGGTCGCTGATTCTTCGGCTCACATTACCTCGAGGGAGATCTAACGCATTCGCTGCAGCGGTAAAGCTGCCAAGTTCAACAACGGTGGTAAACAGTTTCAGGTCTTCAATTTTCATTTGCAAAAGGTGGGTAGTCTAAGTCGCTGATTAGGGTACACCGTTTGTGTTCTGAGTTGTGTGAATAAAGTTCATAAATGTAGAAAGCCCAACGCAATGACACGTTGGGCTTTGGTCTTAGATTTATGAATTGTGAGTTCATCAAATCATTTTGTTAACGACCACGACCATCCACCATAACGATGATGGTTTTACTGATAATCGACAGGTCAGCAATGATCCATGATTTCATTGAGCATAAGCTAAGTGCGTAGCTATGGTCGAAACCCACTTTGCGTCTGACGTCTTCAATACAAGTGTCATAACCTTGGTTAACTTGAGCTAAGCCGGTGATCCCCGGCATCACACCATAGGTACGGTCTGCAAAGTACGGAATCTCAGTTTCAAGTTTGTTGTAGAAAGTAGGACGCTCTGGACGAGGGCCAATCAACGACATATCGCCTTTAATAACATTGAACAACTGTGGCAGTTCATCAAGGCGGGTCTTTCTCAAAAAGCGACCGACAGGAGTAATACGAGGGTCATTCTTCGTT
Organism: Vibrio sp. D420a; assembly: GCF_030248625.1. Classification (NCBI taxonomy): domain Bacteria; kingdom Pseudomonadati; phylum Pseudomonadota; class Gammaproteobacteria; order Vibrionales; family Vibrionaceae; genus Vibrio; species Vibrio sp. D420a. The sequence continues at coordinate 98,504 of NZ_JAHGAN010000028.1, forward strand.
GCCCAAACGGCACCAGATCGTTGTTCAGCATCTTCGTACATACTGCGGAACTTAAGGATTTCAAAAATCTCCATCTTCTCTGGTGTCGATTTTCCTACGCGCAGTTGGCGGTAGAAGACGGGCCCTTTAGAAGTCATCACAATCGCAAGAGCAATAATTGGGAAAACCGGAGAGAACAAAATAATCGCGAACATGGACGCAAAGAAGTCAAAGCTACGTTTAGCGCGAGAAATTTTGTTTTGGTAAAGCATTTGTTGGTGGTCTTGATTAAACATAGTTGATCCTTAACGATTGACTCGTGTCCAAGGGGTATTCTCTAATCCAATTAGGTAACGGATACCGCCGACAAAGTTGGCGTAGTGTCCCACCACAAGATAAGAAATTAACGAAAGAGGTTTGATGCTCAGTTTCTTTGGTAATAAATACCCAACGATGCCAAGCGTATAAACGGCGATTTGTGCCCAGAATAAAAAGTTAAATAGAAAATAATCACGTAGGAAGAATGAGCACACTAAGCTAACAATCATTAGGTACGGGGTGAGCAGTCTTAACCCTTTACCTGAGAAGAACGCAAATGCTATTCCTTTGAATTTTGGGCTGAACAAACTAAACAGCTCTATTGCTTGCTGCATGTTCCCCGCCGAGATTCGTAATCTTCTTTTGAAATCCGCTTTGGTATTGGTCTCTTCTAATTCCAGAGCTACCATGCGTGTTTCGTACTCGGCAGTGTAACCCTGCTTGACGATTTGCATTGGTAGAATGAAGTCATCATTAATTGTGTTTCTAGGCAGTGGAGTGAAAAGGCTTGTTCTAAATAGATAGAAGGCACCATGTGAACCTAAACTTGAGCCGAATGATGCTTCACGCTCTTTAACCGCTGTTTGGTATTTCCAATAAACATCTTCACCCTGATTACCCGTTGGGCAAAGTTGATAAGTCGCGTTTACGACACCTACTTCTGGATTCTTAAAATGTTCGCCTGCGATCAGCAACGCGTCTAATGATATTAATGCCGACACATCACTCAGAGCCGTAATGTCCGCGTCGATGTTCGCGATCTCTTCGTTAACGGTCGCCACTTTGCCACGATTAACTTTGTGATCATGGATCTCGAAATAGATGTCACTGCAGATTGCTTCTTGAATCGCCATCTGAGCTTTCTCAACGGTTTTGTCTGTACAGCCGTCACAGGCAATCACGACTTTTAACTTATCCTTTGGGTAGTCGAGAGATGCGAGGTTGCGAATTTTGTCTGCAATCCAAGCTTGCTCATTGTATGCCGGAACTAAGATAGTCACGTTTGGCAGCGTACAGTCCTGGGCTTCTGCTTTATAAGCACGTTGGTTTTCATGCACAGGCTGCTTAGGATGACGCTTTGCATACCAACGAAGCAGAATTGGATAACCTGCATGGTGATATACGATAAGCATTCCAGCCAATAAGCACAGGGTAGCGAGTACAACATCTATCATACGTAACTCTCCTCTGACAGCTTGTTGTAAGACTCCACCATGTCGCTGATGTTGAAATTCTCAAGCACATAGCGACGAGGGTTAGAGAAGTTTTCTAACGTGTCATTTTGTGAGGTTTTGAATAACGAGTAAGCCAAATGAGGAATGTTATCCGGTTTTACTAAGTGGCCAGTCACGGGGCAAAGCGTCTCTTTTACCGCACCTACATCCATGGCAACCGTTGGAATGTTGCAAGCTTGAGCTTCTAGGGAAGACAGTGGCAAGCCCTCTGAGCGTGATGGAAGACAAAATACATCCAGCGAGTTGTAGAATGAGACCATGTCTTCGACCAATCCGAGGAACATGACACGGTCTGACACATTCAATTTTTTAGCAAGTTGCTCAAGAGCCTCCCTTTGTGAGCCGTCACCCGCGATCGCGACTTTAATACGCTTTGGAATCAGTGGCAGCGCTTTGATGAGTTGGTCTTGACCCTTCACCTCTTCTAATCGGCCAGCACAGCCAACAATGAAGTCGTCTTCGCCGAGGTTAAACAGACGACGAGACGCTATTTTAGAAGTCGGGTGGAATTTTTCACAATCAATGCCGTTACGTATTGTTGTGATGTTTTTGTAGGAAAATGCTGAGCACAGTTGGTTATAAACCTTGGCTGCATCTGCGACTAGCATAGGTTTCGCAAATTGAAGAGCGATTGCTTGTAAACGTCTTCTTTTGGCATTTTTAAGGTGCCAAGCGTCGTGCTCTGTATGGATTCGATAAGGAACACTACAAAGGCGAGCAGCATAGCCTGCGTAAAGAAGAGGGCCGATATGGTGGGTGTGAACCACATCTGGCTTGATGCTGCTAAATGCCTTAATGAGAGAAAGTAGAACGTTAAATTGCACACCTGGCTTTTTGTCTAGAAACACAATTTGAGAGCGGTACTGTTCTAGTTTTGGCCAGTTGCTAATTGAAGAGTCACGTTGTCCCTCCAAGCTCACGATCAAAACTTGATCCTTTGGGTCTGCTAGACGAAGCAGGTCGAGCGTTAATGTTTCCAGCCCACCGGGTGCGAGGTGCTGAACGACATGAATGATTTTCTTTCCTTGTGCTTTCATGTGGTACTCCGCTGTAATTATTGTTAGTAAGTGGGTAAACGAGGGTTGCGAGATTTCCTATTTCTCTCAGCTTTTAATTTTGCGTTGCTAAATACCTAGCAGGTCGCGTGCCAAGAAAATTATTCAATAAATACATATATTTAAGTGTCATTGATTGGTTTTTGGTTATTATTCTCAAATTGAAAATCAAAACGCTTATTGAGAAATAGCTTCGTGAGAAACATACTGTTGAAAATGGATTTGCGACAAATCGAATAGAAATAGAAACGAATAAAAAAACCACCAGTTGAAGCTGGTGGTTTGGTTTAGTGATTTATCAAGAAAGCTAGTTCATTTTAGGGATGACTGTAATCACAGGGATACCCAACACTTGTTCAACTTGAGCGCTTCCTTTCACTGATGAATCGAACAACTCGAATAGTATTGCTAAACCGATCCCGAACCCAATTCCTGCAATCAAACCAGCAATGACAAAGATGAACGAAGGCATGTTGGATGGGATGCTCGGGGTATAGGGCAGGTCTATAATTTTGACTCGCTTGTTCTGTTCAAATACACCCAAAGAGCCCGTTAGCTGTGCCATTTCATAACGTTCAACTAGCTCATCATAGAGTTGGCGCTTGATCTGAACGTCACGTTGCAAGCGGTACATCTCCTTCGCATTTTGGCCAAAGTTGTTGGCCTTGTTTTCTAGCTCAAAGATCATTGTTTTTAAGCTCTTAGTCTCTTCTTTTAATGATTCAAAACGTGCACGAACCAGTTGCAAGCTGTGTAACTGTGTCACCAACAAAGGCTGTAGTTCTGAGACGTCGTTAAAGGTGTTACTACTGGCAATGTCCCAAAGCTGGTCACTGTTCATGTTTGGTTGCTTCATTTCAAGCAAGGTTTTGCGTTCGCTCTCTAGTCTGTCTAGCTCACGTAACTTTGCTTGTACGGCACTGTGCTTGTTGGTGTACTTAGCTTGAAGTAGGGTAAGTTCACTACGGATATCGATAATTTGGTCTTCAATTTTACCAATTACCGGGTTAGTGCGTGAGAGTTGCTGATCCATGGAACCTAGGCTTTTCTTAACGCCAGCCATTTCGGCTTCCTTCTCAGAAAGGCTCTGTTTGAGTGCCGCTAATCGGTTGAGGCTTTGGCTCTGAATCTCTGGAGTCGATTCGATATTGTCGTTGCGATAAAGCGCTAGTGCTTGCTCTGCATCGTCGAGTGCTTCACGACGTTTTTCAATATGAATAGCGAGAAAGTTACTCGAGTCTTCAATGGAGGAACGTTCAGGAGCAAGTAATTGAGCGATAAAATGCTCACTGACAGACTTGAGAGTCTCTTCCATTCTGTCTGGGGTATTGCTAGTTAGGCTGATTTTAAGAAAGTCTTTGCCTAACTGTGTCACCATTAGTCGTTGCGACAAGTCATTAATGATCTGTTCTTGCTCGATACTCGACATATTTGAGTCTATTAGCTCAAGATCTTCTGCCACTGAATAAAGAACATGACGACTATGCAGCAAGGTTTTTAGAGCGTTGATACGATCTTTGAGCATGGTTGATACTGCGATGTCTTCTAGAAACGGGTTCATCTTAGCGGTTTCTTGAATCAGCATACTAGTGTGCGAGTCGTATTTTTTAGGCGTAAGATTTGCGACCAATAAACCCACAATCGGTAGTATCAGCATCGGAATGACAATCACATAGCGTTGTCGCCATGCACCATAAAGTATCTGTAGCAATCGGGTTTTTAGATTATTCATAACGACTCCAAAATAGAGTGAACAATCTCACCGCGAGATTCCCAACTCTCTTTTTCTACGATCGTTGGAGAAACAGAGCAGGATTGGCGAGCGTGAGTTAAGGCTTGCGATGCCTGTGCAGCGTTATTCACGGTAGTCACATACTCTTGATAAGGCTTGAGTGCAGGAAAAGGGGTAGTCACAATCGGTGTTCCAGCTGCGAGATACTCCATGAGTTTTAAAGGGCTGCAAGCTCTTATCTGTTCGTTGTCGACAAATGGTAACCAACTCACATCCCAGTGCTGTGAATAACTCGGTAACTGATGATGTGCTCTTGAACCAAGATAGAACACGTTACTGAGTACCGGCAGAGCAAGCTGCTCTAGTTCGTTAGGACCAATGAAAACGAAGTCCCAGTCCGGGCGTGCTAACGCCGTTTTTTCGATCAGCTCGTAATCAAGCCATTGAGATAAACTGCCGTAGAAACCTGCGATTGGACGATGATGGCTTGGCAAATCTGTTGCGCGTTTTGCTGGGTTAGAAAAGAGAGCAAAATCTACCCCATGTGGCAATAAGTGGGCTTTTTCAAAAGGGAATTTATCCATTAGCTTCTGACTAGCTGCAAAAATCACGTCAGCTTTTTCTATTAGAGCCTGTTCGTGTCGAGCGACGCAGTTGTGATCAACGCCGGCGAGCGCCGAGAAGTCATCGCCGCAGTAATAGACGACATGGGTTTCTCCCAAGTGACCACACAAGTCAGCAGCAGTTGGTAGCGAAGTCCAAAGCACTGGGTTTTTCATTCCCAACTTTTTAATAACAGGCTGTAGCTGAGCTAACATTAGCTCCTTAGCAAGCTTTCTAGCGACGAAAGAACGTGGCGCCGGTAAGGTCTTAAGATTAACCACGGTAATGTTGTCGAATGTTTGCTCGGGTAACATGTTTTGAGTTTGTGCGTTACTTCTTCCTACCAGTTTGTTCAACGCACGAGTGATGTCTTTTAGGTTTAACTTTGGTTGTCTTAAACCTATCGAATTTACCCATAGCACTTTATGTTGCTTCGCTAAATGACGAATTAAGTGTTGCGTCGATGACGGTAATCCACCGAAGTCTTCCCCGAAAACAATCAAATCACGCATGACGACCTCCTTTGTGTTCTTCAATATCGAACACAGTTGGCTCGCTTGGAATACTGCCAACGATGCGTGCTGGGTTGCCCGCAACAATTGAAAGTGGCGGAACAGATTTGGTTACGACACTTCCCGCAGCAACCACACTGCCTTCACCGATGGTTACTCCACCTTTCACAGTGACATTGGTGCCCAGCCAAACGTCTCGTTCAAGAATGATATCGCCAATCTGTTCCGGATCGTCGCCTTCACCGAGAGCACGACGTCTAGCATCAAGAGGATGACCAGAATAACCAAACAGGAATGCGCCACTTGCAATACGCACATTGTCAGAAAGAACCACGCGACGGCCAACCGCAATTGTCGATTGCCAACCGACATCAACGTTATCGCCAATTTCTAAGGAAGGTTGGCTACCATCAGTAGTTGGTTGGCTACAACCTGAAAAAGTCGTGTGGCCTGAAATACGACACTCGTTACCCACGTTAATAGTGAGAGGGCCACTTACAAACGGTAGACCGCCATAGAGGTATAGATGTTTACCACAGCGATTTAGACGACCTTTAAAAGCGGGTGTCCAATAGAAGAAGCGAGTAATGCCTGAAATGACACCAGAGATACTGCGGTGAACATGGTATAGGCATTTACTGGCAAATTTAGGTACTGGAAGCTCGGCATTGCGTATGTCTTTCAAAATGAAAAACAGATTACGAATATGAGAATTAGGATGAAACTTCAACCAAGTCTTAAATTGATGAACTGATACTGACGTCATTTTGAAATCTCCATTTTTTGTTTTAATGGAGTACTTTCATTATACGTGCCATATAAATAGTTATTAATTTTCAGTCACTTAAGGATTCTGCTTGTTTGGCTTCTCATTTTGACATTCAGTTTGGGATATATGAGAAACACAAACCGTCAATGCAGAAAGGATGTAAATAGGCCAGTTGAAGCCTTGAGTTAGGAAGGTACCAGACACAATTGTCCCGATAAGCCCGGCATAAACGGCGAACGCCGAAGAGTAGAGGATTGGGTTGACTGAATTACCAGTGGCTTTGATTTGTTTTAGGGTTTTACGTGCGGTGATGAGCAAAGAGCCAATCAAGATGATGAATACGGTTAAGCCAAGAAAGCCAGTTTCGGCGAGTACCCCAAACCAAGTACTGTGTACAGCATGGTTGAGACCATCCCAGTGTGGGCTGTAGAAAAAGTAGTTCGAGTAAAAGTTGTTTAACCCGACCCCTGTTAGTGGATTATCGAGCGCCATTTTAAACGCTGCTTCCCAAGCGTACAGGCGCCCCATAGCCGACGCATCGATACCGGCTTCTGCCGCACCGCCGGACGCTCTATCGGATATGCCAGCAGCGAAATAGAGCCCAACCGCAGCGATGGCACCAAGGGTAATTAAAGTGACCTTTGAGCGAATGATGCTCAAAGCGAAGATTCCGAGAACAGCAATCGAGCCTAGAAGGCCGCCACGGCTTTGTGTTGCGATAACTGCATAAAGAAGGATGATACATGCAGTTGCCCCGATGAAGCGGTGCATTGTGGTTATGCCTTTCGTTGTCGCTTGGCTGATCGCAAAGGCCATAGGGAACATGAGTACAAGAGCGAGATCGTTTGGGTCACCGAGCATTGAGCCAATGTCTCGGCCAATGGTGACACGAGTACCTTCAACAAGACCAATTCCATTGATGGAGTTAGAGATAGCGATGATGCCAATTAAACAGCCCGAGAAGATAATGATAGTCGACGTTTTAGCGAGTTTATCCATGCTGTTTACCAGCCAAACAATCGCGAGTGTCATCACCATGATCTTCCAGTAAATCCCTTTAAACTCTTGGATAGCAACCCCTCGGTTCGAGGCAAATACCAGACCAATTGTGACAAGTAACCAAAACAGTGCTAACCAAGATAGTGAGCGGTGCCAGTAGGTCTTAAGTTCCTTGCTAATAAGCGTGTGCCACATCAAAGCCGATAAAGCTCCAAGTGAAAGAAACAGAGGCAGTTTAAACGCGTAAAGTTGGGGGATGGCTTCGTGGATGCGGAAAAATGAGAATACGACGAACAAAATCACCAACCAATAGGTTTTGTTGATAACAAACAGGGCACCTAATGGGATGAAAGCTAAGCAAATTGCAACGATCGGGTGTGGGACTATATACCAAACGCCGCCCATCAATAGGCACAGCATAGATACTGTGACAATTGAAGGTAACTTGTGGGTGGCGTTAGTCATAATGAAAATCCTGTGTGCTGAAACAATGATCTAGCAAGGCTTGTGCCCAGCTAAGATTCCTAATTTGCCAATAAGCTTTTGTCCCAATGCTTGAACGTTATGCCTTACTGCTTCAATTCGATAAGCGGGCAGACAACATACCACTGGAGCAATGACTGCCATCGCTAGGCAGAACCAGACATTTTGTATAGAGAGTGCTAACAACAAACACAGTACTAGCACGTTAAATTCAAAGAGAAACAGCCCAAGCGAATAAGGTAGATGAGTTAGCCTTTGACTGTAGATAAACACAACGACAGCTTTAAACGCTTGAGCGATACATAAAGCGCCAATTATCCCCCAGACACCAAAGCCACTTAGTAACCACATCATGCACAGACCAATGAGAGTGGCGCTTACCGAAATCCATAGCTGTAATCTGGTGGCTTTGCGATGAAGAATGCCGATATTGAGCAGTTCCGCGACCTCCTTGAACCAAGAAAACAGCAACGTTCCCAATACAAGTTGAGCCGACAATAGATAGGTTTCTGGCAGTGCTAACAAGATGAAAGCTTTGGCTGCGAATGCGACGCCTACAGTGAGTAGAGTGATGTAGATAATTCCAAGCTGGGTAACCTCAACGGTTTTACGGCGACCTTGATTCGCTAGCGTATTGAAACGTTTTGGCATCCACCACATTCCAAAAGGCTGAACCAAGATACACATGGCAAACGAGAATTTAATCGCAATCGCATACTGTCCAAGGGTATCTAGGTTGGTGGAGTAGGCGACGAAGAATCTTTCTGCACCGTTTAAACCAAAACCGATTAAGCCAGTTAGCATCAGTGGCCAACCGTAACGAAGATACTCTCGAAATGCTGAGATGTTGGTAAATGTGAGCTTAAAGCGATTGATAAGCAGCAATGCACTGATTTGGAAAAGGTAGGTGACCACGCCGCACATTAAAATTTTCTCAACACTCGGGCTAGAAAATAGCACACCAAGAATTAAGCTGATTTGTAGTAGTGTTGAAGCGACACTGATTGCTAGAAACGTAAATGCTTTGTCCTGCATTCTCAGCCACGCGGTAGATAAACCGATAACACCTTCAAGAGAAGCACAAACTAAAATGAGATTGAGCTCAGTGCGGCTTGCAAAGGCAAATTGGTCGCCAAGGCCACTATTGATATAGCCAAAAAGAACAGCAGCCAGAATCAGAGAAACGACACAGGTGAGGGAAAAGATTTCACTCGCTTTCAAAAAACGTTTTTTAAAATCACTCTCTTCTCCAACAAAACGGTAAAGTGCCTCATGCAGAGCAAATGTCACAACAATCCCCGCTACCGCACCGATAGAGGCTAACAGGTCTAATCGACCAATTTGAGAAGGGGCAAGATAGTTGGCGATAATCGGCAACATAATTAGAGCCGCGCCTTTGCTTATGACCAATCCGATGCCGTAGGTCAGCATATTTATTAGCGGCGATGGCTGACGTAAAGACTTAATCATGAGATGTCTCCAACGAAGCCATTGCTGGTTTAGTCTCAGCTTGTCCGCGCATAGCAATACAAATCGAAGCGTAACAATGCTCCGCTCGATACTGTTTCGCTATATCTAAACTTGCCTGTGATAAACGTTGACGAAGCTGAGGGGCGTCAATCAACATTTGGACAGCTTCATACAACGATTGTGGATCTTGTGGAGCGAACTTTAGGCAATTGACATTATCTTCAAGGACTCGATCCCAATAAGCGCCATCGCTTGGAATAACGACGCACAGCCCAGCGGCTAGGCTCTCCAAAACAGACAAGCCAAACGGCTCGTTGATACTGGTAGACACAAAAATACCTGAACTTGCGCGGATTTGGTCAAGATTGTTAGGCGCATGGAACAGCTTAGTGTACGTACTTTTTGTCGGTAAACTGCTTACACCTAAATGTGTATTTTGCGGTGTGATATAGCAGATATTGGTATTCCAGGGCGTTGTCTGATTAGCAATGTTCAATGCTTCATTGAGTGTCTCTAATCCTTTCCATTTAAGTAGAGAAGCAGCCCAAAAAACGTCATTTGATGTTCCTGTGCTTTGAGTTGGCCAATTCGCTTGGGTCAAACCATTAGTAAAAGATCCAAATCTAGCGCTCTCAAGAACAGCACGAGTCATGATCTCAGCTTGTTCAGAGTCATGAGCCTTAGAAAAGTAGCAGCTAAGAGCATTGCGTATTGAATCGATGCTTGAAGATAGATAAAAGACCGAATCAGCGCGAGTAAAGCAATGACCTATAGAACGGGAAAGTCCAACAGGACCATGAACCAACTGTATGATTGGCATTCTCCAAAGCCATTTGACGATGTAGAGCGCCATATCGATCCCTGGGTTTGAGGCACCAAGGGTATAACTGATACGTGGTAGACGAATAAATGTGACCATCAGGATCAAGGCTAATACTAACTGAGCAACCCAGTAGCGAAGCCCTTGAGGTACCGTAAGAAAACCCCAGTTGGGGAGAGTGATAATTCTCGCGTTAAGCTTGGTTACTGCCGTTCCCCAAGATTTAGGATCAGCGGTAACAATTGTAAAACTAACATTGTCATCAGCTTGCTTTTCAATTGACTCGTGAGTGGTCATCAACATTTCGAGTGTAGCTATTTTAGAGCCGCCTGCAAAAGGAATTGGATCGTAAATTAAGCCGTGTGTTGCTTTGTCGTTGGCTTTTCGGGTCTTAGTATTCATCGTATGTCTCCAACCTGTTAACGTTAATGAAATGCCCAGCGGACAAGCGGCTTTAAGCCATTGAGTAGGGAAGATGAGTTATTTTTGCGGATAACTTTGCTGTATAGACGTTCAAATTGTTGTGTATTTGCTTCAACGGTGAGTTTGGAGTGCGATAAATGATATAGCTGAGTCGATAGGTCAGTACGTAAAGCCGCGTCTGACATTAATCGAGTCATCTGGTGGCACATTTCGTAAATTGGATTGCTTGGATCGAATAAGAGGCCAGTGCGATTGTGATGGATGAATTCAGGAATACCGCCAACCCTTGGTGCGATAACAGGAAGCTTAGCTAATCCAGCTTCCGCGAGTACTAATCCAAAGGCTTCATAACGAGCACCGCTAATGAATGCATCTACGTTGCTGCAAAGCCAATCTGCTACATCTTCTCTTTCGCCAACAAAATGGACCTTACAGCCTAGGTCTAATTCGTTCACGAGCGCGACTAGGTTGTCTCTGTCTTCACCATCACCAATCACAATAAGATGTGCATCTTTCTCGCTCTGAATTCGATTCAGCGATTGGATAATCAAATCGACGCCTTTTCTAACAATCAGAGAGCCAACGGTAATGAATACAAAGCTTGATTGTGGAATGTTGAGTTCTGCTCGCACGTCTATATTTGTGGTTCGATATTGGACAACGCCATTATGAATGACATACAGCTGATCTTGTGGGTAGCCATCATCAAGAAGGCCCTTACTAATATCATGACTTACACAGGCGATGTTTGGAGAAAGGTGCAAACCTAAAGTAAAGCGATCTCGAAGTTGATAGTCACTGTGAAGTTGCGTTACGACAGGGATGCCACATAACTTGGCGGCGATACACATCCATTGGCATGGAGCGCCACTATTGATGTGAACAATGTCGATATTGTGTTGCTTGATAAGGGAGACAGCTTGCTTTAATTGCACGCCCCACTGGTAAAGGTTGAACCTTGGTGCGCTCCAGCCTAGCAGCAGTTTAAAGGGGGTATAAACGGTTGGGATGCACTGCTTCTTGAAGTGATCTGCTAACGGTTCACAATTGCTCCAAACGACGGGGCTAAACTTGGCCTTATTCAAGCTCGCAATCAAATTGATTAAACATGCTTCGCTTCCACGAATCCAGTTATCACCGTAATGTACAAAGAGTATGTTCTTGTAATTATTCATCGCTAAGCCTCACTCTACCAATTTAAAGACGTTGTCCCTCTGCGGGAAAAATTGTTTGTATAGAGTGAACATAGCAAGCGGAGTGCCAGTATGATTTTTACTTTAAGTGATTGATTTTTAAAGGCTGGTTGTTGGGGTTATCGAGCAAGTGTCAATTTGAGAATCAGATTGATGAGTGATTTCTGGATAAGAGAATCGTGTTCTATTTTGAGAAAGTGAGCTGTTTAGTCGACAATGATAATCTCATTTTGAGAATTAGAGTCCGTAGCACGCTAGTAGCTGCGGGATGACAGCTTGCGGTGAGTATGTCTTGTTAATGGTTTCTATCGCTTGTTGGCTGAGCGTTGTTCTTTCATTTTGAGAGAGAGATAACCAATTATTTACGCATGCTTCGAGTTCCTTTGGAGCATTCGCCAAATAGCCATTCTCCGTGTGATTTATGAGTTGAGGTAAGTTACCTACAGCGGTCGCAATGACAGGAATACCGAGTGACATTGCTTCTAGCGCAGCCATTGGTAGACCTTCATATCGCGATGGGATAACCAATACATCGATACTCTGCCAGACCTTTTTCATATTTTGCTGGTGACCATGAAAGGTACAGTTATCAGCTTTGCGTGATTCCAATTGTTCGCGTTCAGGACCATCTCCAAACAGGTAGAATTGGTGTTCAGGAAACTGAATAGCTAAATCTATAAATCGGTCGGCTGCCTTTTCGTGACTTAACCGACCCACGAAACCAAATCGATATGAGCTAGAGTTAAACTCAGGAGAAGGTTGATTTTCCGGCATACTCACAAAATTATTGAGCATTGTCGTTGCGCTGGGGATTTTTTCCTTAATCTTATTACTCACCACTAATGAGTGGCTAGATAGGAAGCTTGTGTATCGGTCGAGTGCGTCATAGATCCAGACGCGGCCCCTTGGTGTTTCTCCTGCGTGATAAGTCGATACTTGGTAAAGGGAAAGGCGAGGGTAAAGCAGCTTTGTAAGTTTGCCAATGATACTGGATTTGTAACCGTGACAATGCAGCAGCCTTGGTTGGTAAGTTTCGATTGCATGACTAAGCTGAGTCACTGATGAACCGTCAGTCGTCGTTAAATCCTGCAGAAATGAGAAACTGAGTCCCGTTTGCTTAAGGCGTTCAATAATGGGAGGTGTCGGAGAGTAGCGGGTGAGTAAGATAATGCGTACCTGTCGTTGATGCGCTTTCAGTCCTTTAGCTAACTCCAAAACATGAGTTTCGATACCGCCGAAGGTTTGGCTGTCAAGCAACAGCCAAATCTCATTTGGTACAGTCTCTGACTTTTGAGAGTGCTTAGGCTTGGTTATACTCATCTTCAGCTTCCCATGCCTGCTTCTTACGATACACCGTGGAAGGGCTAAGCTCTAACAGCACTGCAGCATTCAACACGTTACCATCACAGTGGTTGATTGCATTTTGAATCGCTTCTCGTTCAATCTTCCACATTGGGCGAATGCTGCCATCACCATTGGTAAGAGCGGGGCCGCTACTCTCAGTTGCTGCCTCCATTTGCTCTGGAGTCAATGGGGCAGGCTTGGAAGCCGATTCTGCTACGGTTTCTTGAACAGGTTCGACGCGCTTAATAGGCGTTACGACCTTGCTTCGGCCTCCCGCACCATTAATCGGCGCAGGGATCATCTCTTTGGTCACACTGGTTTCGTTATTAAGGACCACAATGTTGCGAATAATGTTCTGAAGTTGGCGGACATTACCCGGCCAAGGATAGTTCTTAAGTAAAACCTGAGCTTCTTTATCTATCGACTTAAATTTCTTGCCGTCCTGTTTAGCGTAGATTTTCAGGAAGTGCTTGCACAGCGTGACAATGTCACTAGCACGTTCTCGCAAAGGTGGCATCTCAATTGGCACAACATGAACACGGTAGTAAAGATCTTCTCTAAAACGACCTTCTTCAACCTCTAACAGCGGATCACGGTTAGTCGCACAAATGATTCGCACATCTACTTTAACTTCGCGAGTCGCCCCTAGTGGGGTAAATGTACCTGTTTGTAAGAATCGCAAAAGCTTCTTCTGCATTTCGAGTTCCATTTCACAGAGCTCGTCGAGAAATAGAGTACCGCCATGCGCTTGCATCGCAGCGCCTTTTCGATCTGTTGTTGCGCCAGTAAATGCCCCTTTAACGTGACCGAAGATTTCACTTTCCATCAGATCTCGGGGAATTGCACCGCAGTTGATCGCAACAAATGGCTTGTCGCGACGCTGGCTCTCTTTATGAATGGCTTCGGCACACACCTCTTTACCAGTACCGCTCTCACCATTAATGAACACACTAGCAGTGGTTGGAGCTACCGAGTCGATCGTTTTATATACGGCTTGCATCGGTAGACATGAGCCAATAAAGCCTTGGAAGGCCTCGCGGTCAAACTTGCTCTTAATGTTTTCCACTAAGTTCTCTAGTTTCGCGCGTTTAAGGTGCAGCTGTACCGAGGTTTTCAGGCGTTCGGCTTGGATTGGCTTCTCAAGAAAGTCTTCCGCGCCACGCTGAATTAGGCTAACGGCAATGTCTACTGAACCATGAGCGGTAGCAATAATTACAGCCGTTGGAACTTCATTTTCTGTAATCCAATCTAGTACCTCTTCACCCGACATATCAGGTAGTTTAAGGTCAAGGATAACCAGTTGCGGCGTGTGACGCTCGATAAAGGTTTTGGCTTCTGCTCCCGTCTCGACGTGAAAAATGTCATAGGGCTCATCTTTTACATACTGTTTGTATAAAACAGCTAATGAAGTGGAGTCTTCAACTAACAATACTTTAGGGCGCATTGTGTTATTCCTTTTGAATCTTGTCCTAACCAAACGTCAATCTTTGCGTTCTGTACTTAATGTCGTTTTGTATCTTCTTAATCAGACATTGGTTTTTTAGCCGAAACCGAGTTCTTTTCGCGCTATCAGCGCCTCTATCGAATTGTCCGCTAAAGCAAGAAGTTCATCGACGCGTGTGAATGCGAGCTCTGTTTGTTTCTCTAGGCATTGGCGTTCGATGTCGCGAGCTAATGTTGATAAAGCTCTGTTGCCTAAAGCGAGCGATGTGCTGCCTAGAGTGTGGACTTCAAACTCGAGAACTTCGCCATCTTGGGATTGAGCCGCTTGTTTAATTGCGTCAATGCGCGTTTTTGACTCTTCCACATAATGATCGATAAGAATAGGGATGACCTCCGCACTGGTATCTACAATCATCTGCTGCAGAATAGACTCATCGACAAGGTCTTGGTTTTCAGTGTTAGTAACTGTCATCGTAAATAGATCCATCTATTGATTTCGGTAAACATTCGAAGGATACGCAAAGGTAACATCAACGAATGATGTGTAACGCAATTGGATATTTAAGTATTAGACATTTTTTAGAACAATTTCAACTGCTTGAATATGGAAGATCGCAAAAATGCCAAGCAAGGTGGGTTCTGGGAGGGAATGGGTAAAAATGCAGCAAAGAAAAGTCGCCCGATGACGTTCAAGATACGTACAGCGGGCGATAGTTACAGGTTTAAGACGCTTTATCAATCACGGGCTTTGGGTCAGTTTCAGTTTCCCCTGGCTCTGCAAAAATGTCCGCTACAGCGCTTCGCTCTAGCTCGCCTTTTAAGTTGCCTTCTTCATCGACTACAGGCAGTGAGTATTCGCACGACATGGTATCTTGCAGAATCTCTTCAATGACCGCATCAGGATTGACCGCAGGTACTTCTTCGTAGATGTCATCACTAAAGTCACTCACAGTTTTATCTTCAACGGCATCTTGGAGGCTCTCTTTCGTCACCAGACCTTGATAGCCATCATCCGTTACGTGGTAAGCGTAGTCATGCTTCAACATCTTCATTTGAGCAAGTGCACCTTCAATCGTTTCTGATGTGATGCGATACAGAGGTGGCTGCATAACCGTTTCTACGGTAAGTGCGCGGGCACGGTTTACATCCTTAACAAATGCTTCAACGTAATCGTCTGCTGGGTGTAGAAGGATTTCATGCGG
Organism: Vibrio sp. D420a; assembly: GCF_030248625.1. Classification (NCBI taxonomy): domain Bacteria; kingdom Pseudomonadati; phylum Pseudomonadota; class Gammaproteobacteria; order Vibrionales; family Vibrionaceae; genus Vibrio; species Vibrio sp. D420a. The sequence goes on from NZ_JAHGAN010000028.1 coordinate 114,084, forward strand.
AGTTCCTTGCTGAACTAACTCGCCATCTTTAAGGATCGCGATTCGGTCCCCAAGTCGCAGAGCTTCGTCAAGGTCGTGGGTGATGAAGATAATGGTTTTATGAAGCTTCTCTTGTAGCTCAATCAGTTGATCCTGCATTTCACTACGAATCAATGGGTCGAGCGCTGAGAAAGCCTCATCCATCAATAAGATTTCAGCATCGGTGCAGAGTGCGCGTGACAAACCGACACGTTGTTGTTGTCCACCGGACAATTGAGCAGGGTATTGGTGCTCATAACCTTTAAGTCCAACCGTATCTAGCCATTCAGACGCTTTGGCTAAACGTTTGTCCTTTTTAATGCCCTGAACCTCAAGCCCGTAAGCCACATTCTCAACTACGGTTCTATGAGGCATTAAGCCAAAGCGTTGAAATACCATCGACATCTTGTGACGGCGAAACTCTTCGAGCTCTTTGGTGTTGAGGTTCATGACATCGGTGCCTTCGACGGTGATTTTACCCTCGGTAGGCTCAATCAAGCGATTGAAGTGGCGAATCAACGTCGATTTACCAGAGCCCGACAGTCCCATGATTACGAATATTTCGCCACGATTGATTTCTAGATTTATCTCTTTGAGGCCAACGGTATGGCCCGTATCTGCGAGAATTTGGTCTTTGTTTTGACCATTATGAATACGCTCAATCACCGACTTTGGCTTAGGGCCGAAGACTTTATACAGTCCACTAATTTCAATCAGAGGCTTAGTCATGCTTAAACCCTCCTAAATGTGCGTTGGTTCTTTTTGCGTAGGCTTGCGATGCTCGGTCAAATAGGATCGCTAATGCCACAATAGCGAAGCCATTCAAAAGGCCTAAAGTGAAGTATTGGTTAGTAATCGACTTCAGTACCGGTTGTCCCAAGCCTTTTACACCAATCATAGATGCGATAACCACCATAGACAAAGCCATCATGATGGTCTGGTTGATACCTGCCATAATGGTTGGCATAGCTAAGGGAAGCTGAACACCCCAAAGACGCTGCTTCTTGTTTGCGCCAAAAGCAGTTGCTGCTTCAAGCACCTCTTTATCTACTAGGCGAATCCCCAGGTTAGTTAAACGAATAACCGGTGGGATTGCGTAGATAACAACCGCGATAAGTCCCGGGATCTTACCGATGCCCAGCAGCATTACTACTGGAATCAAATACACGAACGCGGGCATGGTTTGCATTATATCGAGTAGCGGAGTAACCATGGATTGAACACGATTGGAGCGCGCCATCGCAATCCCAATGGGTATGCCTAAACATATCGAAACCAAAGTACAAACGGTAATAATACTTAGGGTGCGCATGGTGTCTTCCCACATCCCAAAGTAACCAATAAGAAGCAAAGAACCGACACAACCTAGCGCAAGTTTCCACGATCGGCTTGCTGCATACACAAGAGCAGTACAGACAGCGAGAACGATAAGCCAAGGTGTTGAGATGAGGAGTTTTTCAAACCAGACGAGGAAGGAGAGAAGAGGATCAAAGAAAGATTCAATCAATTCGCCATATTCACGAGAAAAATCTCGGTAGGCGCCGTCTAGTGTTTTCTTAATTGCTCGTAAGTCTGAGCGTTCCATTTCAGGAAAACTGGAGAACCAGCTATTGTCAGCCATTTTATATCCTTATATTCCGAAGCGGCTGATAAACTCAACCGCTTCGAATGCTGAATAACATCAAGTATAGCGACGTTATAATGTGTGATTTTAACGCGTTATAAACAGTAAACCATTAACTGTTTACAGCTCTGCTTCCACTTTCTTTGCAACTTCTTGAGATACCCATGGGTGCCAGATATCAGGATATTCGCTTAGGAAATGCAGCATCGCTTCTTCACCATCGGCTTGGTTATCTTCCATCCAAGCTAACAGAGCGTTCATTTTGTCGTTAGTAAAACCACGCTTAGTGAAGTAGTCGTAGGCTTCAGGCGCACGACTCGCAAAGCTTTCTGTTGTGATGGTATGTACTGGAGAAGGTGGGTACATAGTCGCTTTAGGCGCTTCACACTCTTCTTGAGTCGTACAGTTCACGAACTCGTCTTTATCGACGCCACTGCCAAAATCAACTTTAACCATGTCGTATTTACCTAGCACAGCCGTAGGTGCCCAGTAATAACCAAACCACGCTTCTTCACGCTCATAGGCTTTGGCGATAGCCCCAGAGAGACCCGCACTAGAGCCTGGATCGACAATGCTAAAGCCACTCTCTTCGAGTTCTAGTGCATTGAAAAGGTTGCCTGCACTGATTTGGCAGTTCCAACCTGCAGGGCAGCTGTAAAATGCGGATGTATCTGGATCTTCCGGATGTTTGAATAGTTTGGCGTGTTTACGAACACCTTCAATGGTTGCAATTTCAGGATATTGGCTCACTAAGTATTTAGGTACCCAAAAACCCTCTTCACCACCGTTGACGAGCGCTTTACCAGCGTAACGTAATCGTTTCTCTTCAACGCCTTTATCTAGCGCTGTTTTTAAACTGTTGCTCCAAAGTTCAGGGGCTACGTCAGGTTGGCCTTTCTCAATCATTGAGGTGCCGGTTGGCATAGTATCACCGGGAATAAGTTCTGCGTCACAACCATAACCGTGCTCTAGGATAAACCTATCGATATTGGCGATGAGTGTCGCTGAGTTCCAGTTCATGTCGGCGATTGTTACGCTACCACATTCACCAGCGTTAGCGTTACTGGCTGCGGCGACTAACAAAAACATGGAGCTTAACTTGTATTTCATATTGAGGTTCCTTTCTCATTAAAGTTTGTAACTCGCACAAAAAGAACACAAAGATCGTGTTTGGCTGTGGACTTACTCTGAGTGGTGTTGATGTGACGAGTCATATCCTTTGGTCGTCTCACGGGCTGGTTCCTTTCGATTTCCGAGGGAACAGATTAATGCAGCAAGAGTGGTACCCAGTATTTATGACGAATCAACAAAAATTGACCACTTTTTATAAGTTTAGGGAATATCTGGATAAATTCCATGTTGGATCTGATTTGATTTAAGCATTGCCAATGCAAGTCACATTATGAGGGATTAGCATGGTGTTTTTATTGGTATTTTCATTGAAATGTAGTGATTTTCTGTGAAATTAATCGATTTGAAATAAAATCACTACATTCATTAAGGCTAAATTGGCAGGTTTAGGAACTCATTTTGAGAAAGTTTGTTGCACAGGGATGAACGCAGTTTAGAAGGAATGAACTTCATTTTGTTTAATTGACGTGCAATCTCTTGAGTGAAACTTGGCGCGTGTTTCATGTTCATGATTGCACCAGACAATAGAATACCGTCTGTCGATAAAAGCTGTTTTGCTTGCTCAAGCTGGCTGGTCGTTGTCTCACCATAAGCGAGGACAAGTAGTGTTGAGTCGCACGCATTAGCGACGGACTGTGCAGGGATATTACCTTTGTTGACTTGCAAGAGTGGAGAGGTGTCTATCACTACACGGTCATATTGAGTTAGCCATTGGGCGACCGTCTTTTTGAGCATGGTTGGGTCTTTAAAGGCTAACTGAGCAGACGCTTCACGTGGTGCAGGTACACCAACAAACAGTCGCTTAGATTCTTTATGTTCGATTAGTTGACCTTGTTGTTCGAGGTTAACCAGTTCCAAGTCGTGAAATGCTGGATTAAACAGATTCAAATCGACATACAGGGTTGAGTGACCCGCAAGCATGCAGCGCTCAGCAAAGGCGGAAGCAATCGAAGTGACGCCGTCACCACTTTGACACGCAGTAATGCATGTTGAACGGTGTCCATTGAGCTCCGATGTTAAGTAGAGCTTCTCGACTTCGGCTTGTGTGGCTGAAATAGTCATCATAATGCTCCAATTAATACGATAGTAGTGGTTAGACGTAGTATGTCATCTAGGGTGACGCGTGCTTTTTCAATAAAGCTCTCACTACGGTCTGGAATGTAAATCGTATCACCAGCGCGAAGAACGGGTAGGTGATAGATGTTCGCTGTCTTGCTGAACTTAATCAGGTCGAATGTACGTGCTTGGCCCTGACAGCAAGACATGTTTACGACAGTAATCTTCTCTAAGTAAGCGTTCTCTGTTGGTCCAGCAGCTTCAGCTAGCAGGTCGAGAATCGTCATATTGTCATTGAACACGTAACGACCCGGCTTGTTGACGGCACCCAGCACACGTACCGTGGACTCTTTTGACGTATCCAACCAGTTTTTATCCTTCTCTGGAATGTAAATCGTGTCACCAGTGGTTACGCGAGGCAGAATAGACTCATCACCAGTTTCAAAGTAAAGCGATAGGTTCAGCTTACTTACTTTCGCGTAGGGTCTGTCTCTATGAGTCACGCGGATATTGTGAATGTCAGCGTCTTTTGTTGGACCATCTGCTGCAGACAAGATATCTAAGAAGTGCATATCTTTAGTGAAGCGGTAACGACCCGGCGCATTAACCTGACCGAATACATAGATTGATGCATCTGAACTTTGGCGAACCCATTGCGATTTGTTGTCAGATGGGTCTTGCGGTAAGTCATGGATACGTACAATGGCGCCAGCACGAATGAAAGGTAGGTCTTCACGTGGCGCACCGTTTTTGATGTAAGCATCCAAATCGAAAACCGTAAGCTTGCGTCCGTTTACGACTTCAATTTTGGTCGTATCTGCACGAAGAGTTGGGCCGCCTACGTGGGCAAGAAGATCCATAAGATCCATTTCGTCAGACCATTCGATGCGTCCTGGGCGAACCACTTCACCAATCACATTCACAGCGCGGTCTGGTGAAATCTTAAGCCAAGACTTTTCATTCATGTCGGTTTTTTCTGGGACAAAGATAGCATCGCCAGGTTGGATCGCTGGTGGCTTCACTCCGCGTAATCCTTCTGTGTAAGCGGTTAAATCAAATTTAAGGACCTGACCACTGGCTTTGATAACTCGAATCTGACGCGACTCGGCAAATCGAGTTGGGCCACCAGCATTCGCCAGAATGTCCATAAAGGTCGCACCTTTTTTACCGTCGTACGCGCCAGGTTCAGCAACTTCACCCATGACGTACACAGTATTTGCACCCGATTTGATCTCTACTTCTTGTTTAGGGACAAAGATAGTTGAGCCTGGACGCAGTACTGGAAGAAGCGAATTATCACCGGTGTCTAGGTAACGTTTTAGATTGAAAAGCGTCGGGGTGTTGTTCGAGATAACGCGAATCTGTTCAACACCAGCGTAACGTGTTACGCCACCTGAACGCATAATCACATCAACAAGGTCGGTATTTTCTTTATAAGCAAAAGAACCTGGCGCGTTAACCTCACCGAATACTTTGATTGAGTTACGAGAGTCGGCGCTATCACCCGAGTTAGCAAGTTTGGCTGCATCAAATTCTTGCTCGATATTACCGACAAGTGGGGATGCAGGAACAAAGATAGAATCAAGTGATTGCAGTTCAGGCAGCTGAGAATCATCACCTGAATCTAAAAAGCGTTTATAGTTGAACTCCTTTCGATCAGCGCCGCGTTTAAGAATTAACTTATCTAATTGCGCACCCGCTCTTAAACCTCCAGCGGCGTAAAGCGCCATTTGAACGCTTGAGCCTAGCGACAATGTGTATTCACCTGGCTGTTCAACATAACCTTGTACTGAAATTAGAATCTGTTGTTCTTTGATAAATACGGTAGCCGTTGATAAATCGCGGTAGGTCGTGCTCAATGCATCGATAACCACTTTTTGTAGTTGTTCGTTATCGTAACCCGCAACAAATACTGCACCCACCTCAGGTAGAGTAATACGGCCGCGTTTGTCGACTTGAAAACCTCGATTCAAGGTCTCTTCACCGGGTACGTTAACTTGGATGAGGTCACCAACTTGGACAGCATCGCTGAATTCGTCCTCAGCAAATACTGGTGAAAAAGCAAGAGTTAAAAAGCTCATTAGAGTGATGATTAGAGTTTTCATAGCGAACCTCCCATCATTTCTGCGTTGTCAGGAGAGACAATCTCAATGCTCACTCGACGATTAGTCAAACGAGTCCCAGCAGACTCACCTTCGAAAAGAGGTACGGTTTCACCAACAGATACTGTTTTGATGCGAGTTGGGCTTAAACCAAAAATAGTAAGGTAACGTTCCACTTGTTTAGCGCGGCCTAGCGCTAATTTGTCGTTGTACTCTTCGGTACCCGTAGCATCAGCGTGGCCGGTTACGATCAAATCTAACGTAGGATGATCCTTTAAGATGGTGCTCGCTTCAGCTAAGTGCCCCATGTACTTCGGGTTTACCTCGGTAGAGTTATGGGCAAATTGGTTGTCGACATTCAGTAGGTCGTAAAGTTGTTCGATAATCGACAGTTGTAATCTGAATTGGGATTCATTCTTAGGCGGTGCGCAACGAGCCTGCGACGTTACATAGTCGAGACGTGTTTCTAAATCGTTGAGACGTTTACGTTGAATCACCAGGTCATTGGCTGCGTCCAGAAGAAGACCACCTTGAAGCTCACGTGCGATACGGTTTTGTTTCTCTATTGCCTGTACAACTGCTGCAGGGAAGCACCAGCGAGCCCCTTCCTGGATAAGAGAATCCAAATGAAGTTTCGCTAACTGCCAGTCAAATCTTAATCCATGTTCAGGGCCGAGTGGCTCATCAGGCATTACTGGTGAAAAATCAGAATTCTGATAATTGATTGAATCGTAACTTTCTGCCAAGCCTCCTGTGCCATGTTCTGGATAGCTGCTGCAACCCACAACAAGGGCAGACAGGGGTAGGGCTATGTAATGAGTCCATTTTTTCATGCCAACGTCCTTTGAATTTTTTTATTATAGTTATGTACATCTTTAGCTTAGTGGAACTTTATGAATTCGCAGCCTTTTTTGAGTTAACAGGGATAGCATGGCCAATGCGAAGTAGGTTCATGATTTCCAGAGGTTGACCAGAAACATTTTCTAAACGCATATTGCGTTCACGTTCCGTCAGACGTTTGAACATGTACACGATGGCACCTACGCCTGACGAGTCTAGAAACTGCACTTGACTGAAATCGATTTCTACCTCAGGGTGAAGGTCGTTTGTAATCACATCATCAATGTCTGGTTGTACTTTGCGACTGCCTGAAGCATCGAGGTCGCCGAAGATTGAAAGAGTTAGCGTTGAATTGTTTAGCTCAATTTTACGTAGTTCCATGATGTCTCTCCTTGAAGCTGTTACTTTTTTTTCAGTTTCCTTCTACAGTGCAGACTCTGTGCCAATTTTATTTTATTTAATTTTCAATTGCTTACTGTTTGTTTAGCCACTTTCTCAGAATAGGAAAAGACGTTTTCTCAATATGAGAATGAAAAAGAGTGGGCTTCATGGGGTCAACAACACATACGAAATGAAAATGAAACGACGGTAATCATAGTTTTGGTGAGTGTGTCGCATCAGGACAATACAGGCGATGAAACTTATTTAAGTACGTTCTTAAATAAAAGCATGACGTTCAATCATGGAATGATGATGACATTAAACAAATTGACCATTGCTACCTTATTGGCCTTTTCAGCCCCGACTAACGCAAACATCCAACCGACCTATCAGGTCATGCTCGCTAACCATTACGATCAACACATTGATATCAACGAGTACTGGCAAAGCGAAAAGCTTGATGGTGTAAGAGCTATTTGGGATGGGGAGCACCTCTATACTCGTAACGGTAATCGTATTTACGCACCAGCTTGGTTTACAGACCCATTACCCCCGATACGTTTAGAAGGAGAACTTTGGGCCGGAAGAGATCGCTTCCACATAGTTCAGTCAACCGTTCTCGATACCACACCTATAGATAAAGCATGGAGTCAAATCGAATTTATGCTGTTTGATATGCCCGGTGCCGCCGGCGACTATCAAAAGCGTTACTACAACATTATTGACTGGGTGAAACGGATCAACCGAAAACACATTCACTATGTAGAGCATTACCCAATCGAGAGCGAAGCCGCTCTTTACATCCAGCTGGATAATATTGATAACGAAAAGGGCGAAGGAATCATGCTGCGAAAAATCACCAGCCGTTATCAAGCTGGACGCAGTAACGATCTACTCAAATTGAAACGACACCATGACGCAGAAGCGATTGTCGTTGGTTACAAGGGGGGAACGGGTAAATATTCGGGAATGATGGGCTCATTATTAGTTCATACCGAGAAAGGCGTGCAATTCTATATTGGTACTGGGTTCACCGATGAGATGCGGTTAGATCCGCCACAAATCGGCAGTCGAATAACGTTCCGCTACAATGGATACACACAATATGGTAAGCCTAAATTTGCCCGTTTTATTAGAGAAAAAGACGGATACTAAAAGAGCCCTTGATACGGGGCTCTTTGTCGTCATGATGAATAGGCTTCTGGAACTTAGCGCTCGCTGAAGGCCAGCTGAACGGTGTCGTCTTGTTTATGCATCCAGCGCAGTCTCAAACCAAGCAATAGAGCAGCGGAAGAGAGGCCAACAATGAAGCCCGTCCAAAAACCGTGAGCCCCCATTGGCTCAACAACCCAATCCGTCATACCTAGAATGTAACCAAGTGGCAAACCTAAAATCCAATACGCGATGAAAGTACGATTGAAGATAGAACGCATATCTTTGTAGCCACGCAGTGCACCCGCTGCGATAACTTGAATCGCATCTGTACACTGGTATACCGCTGCAAACAGTAGCAATTGCATCGCAATGGTAATAACCGCTTGGTTTTCAGTATAAAGAAGGGCGATCTGTTCACGGAACACAACAGTAATGAATGCTGTCGCTAGAGACATCGCTAAGCCAACTAAGATACCAACATGGGTCGCGATTTTTGCGCCTTCCGTGTTGTTTTCACCAAGCTTGTGACCAACACGAATACTAACAGCCGCACCAACACTCATTGGTAACATGAACACCAAAGAAGAGAAGTTGATGGCAACTTGGTGAGCCGCAACAATCATAGGACCCAATGGCGCAACCAACAGCGCTACAACAGCAAACAGCGTTACTTCAAAAAACAGAGCTGCTGCGACAGGAAACCCAAGTTTAAATAGGCGTACCTGAGCTTTTAACTGCGGCTTATGGAATTGACCGAATAGGTTAATCTTAGCGAGGCGCTTTGATGTCATCACATAACCAAGAAGTAGAGCGAACATCACCCAATAGACAATGGCCGTTGCTACACCACAACCAACACCACCCAGTGCAGGGGCACCCAGTTTGCCGTACACAAACATCCAGTTAAGAGGGATGTTGAGTAACAAACCGATAAAACCGATTACCATCGCAGGCTTGGTTAGCGACATACCATCTGTGAAACTGCGAAGCGTCTGAAACAACAGAAACGCAGGAACGGCATACATTACAGCATGCATATAGCCATTAGTTTTTGCTGCCATCAGCGGCTCGACATCCATCAAATTGAGAATGCCTTGGGTTTGAAACAGCACCCCAACAATTGGTATTGAGATAAGTAGGGCCATTACAGCGCCTTGCTGAATCTCAAAAGAGATCTTTTCTTGGCGACATGAACCATTAAGCTGTGCAACCACAGGAACCAGAGCCATCAACAAACCGACACCGAACAGAATAGAGGGCAGCCAGATACTGGCAGCGATAGATACCGCAGCCATATCAATGGCACTAACACCACCGGCCATCACAGTATCGACAAAGCCCATACCGGTTTGGGCAACAGAGGCTATGAGTACCGGTGTCGCGAGTTTTATTAAGTTTGATGCTTCTGTTTTGTAACGATGCACAAAGAACTCCAGCTAGAAGATAATAAGATTAGATACTTAGGGATGGACATTCAGAATGAATCAGAGATACTGACCGTAATGCGCCACTGGGCGAATAATAAAGAAATGTCACTACAACTGCTATGAAAAACTGTGACGTGACGACACAAAACGGGAATATTATGTTTACAGGTATCGTGCAAGGTATGGCGACCTTAGTTGCTATAGAAAAGAAAGAGATGTTCCAAACTCATGTTATTGAGCTGAGTGATGACATGGTCGAAGGCCTGACAATTGGTGCTTCTGTAGCTCACAACGGGTGCTGTTTAACGGTAACGGAGATCAACGGAACTCGAATCTCTTTTGATTTGATGCAAGCAACGTTAAGGCTAACCAACCTTGGCCGTTTAAAGGAAGGCGACTTGGTTAACGTTGAGCGCGCTGCAAAGTTCGGTGATGAGATTGGCGGCCACAGCATGTCTGGACACATCACTCTAGTCGCAGACATCGTTGATGTGATTAAGACAGAAAACAACCGCACAATTTGGTTTGAGCTGCCTCAAGAATCAATGAAGTACGTATTGAGTAAAGGTTACATCGGTATTGATGGCTGCTCACTCACCATTGGTGAAGTTGAAGAGAATCGTTTCTCAGTGCATCTCATTCCAGAAACACTCAATTGCACCCTGTTTGGTAGCCGAGAAGTAGGCGACCAAGTAAACATTGAGTTTGACCTACAGACGCAAGCCATTGTTGACACGGTAGAGCGTGTATTGGCGAATCAAAACAAATAAATTAGCCGTACGGGCAACAATAATATAATCAAAAAGAGCACGTCATTACGTGCTCTTTGTTTTAGTAAGCTCAGTAGCCTTATGGTGGACTAAAATACTTGTTCGTCGTCGGCATCAATAGATAAATTGATTGTGTTCCTTACTTCATCGACTTGCATGTCGAGATGAATCGCATTGCAACAGGCAGGGCAGTCATCATAAAAGTCTTGGCTTCCATTTGAAGCATCAAGTGTGATTCCAATAGAGTGTCCGCAGTGTGGACAAGACACGTACTTTTCAGTGTAGTTGTTCATGATCGAATCTCCTCACAGCAACTTAAACAGCCAGAATCTTCTGAACATGTGCTTCCGTTTGTTCTAGATAACTACCGCCAAACTGATTGCAATGATTGAGAAGATGGTACAAGTTATAAATGTCTTTTCGAATATTATAGTCGACGTCGAGCGGAGCGACGCTTTGATAGCCTTGATAAAACTCTTCAGGAAAACCACCAAACAATTCCGACATCGCAATATCACACTCGCGGTCGCCCCAGTAACATGCAGGGTCGTAGCAGATAGGGCCAAATGCAGATGTCGCTACATTACCGTGCCAAAGGTCACCATGCAGTAGAGAAGGCGTTGGATTGTGGCCAGCTAACTTAGTGTTTACGACATCAACAATCTCATCAATATCCCCAAACTCAATGCCTTTCTCTTTAAGGAGTTGCAACTGGAATCCAATGCGTTGCTCCGAGAAAAAGCGTCCCCACTTTTTATGCCAAGGGTTGGGCTGAAGCGTGCTGCCGATATAATTATCTTGGTCGTAACCAAACTCTTTTTGTTCGCCCCAAAGATGGAGCTTGGCGAGTGCAACACCAAAATCAAATCCGTTGTTGCCGGTATCAAGTGGTTTGGTCGGTAAGTAATTGAGAATAATAAAAGAGCTTTCTTTAGTAGTACCTATCAGCACCAGTTCTGGCACGTAAACGGTAGAGGTATTTCGCAACAATCGTAGGTTTTCAGCTTCAATTTCGAACTTATTAATAAACTCTCTTTGGTTCACTTTAACGAAGTAACGTTCATTACCATCAGTAATCATGTAGCAATCGTTAATCTCACCACCTGATACCTTTACGCGCTCGGTAATTGGGAAGTTAAAAAGAAGGGTGTCTGAAAGTTGTTGAGAAATGGCCTGCCACATAGGAAATCCTCAAAGAACGTGGGTATACGCAATAGTTTAGGATAAATTTCCACTATTTATAGACGTATGCGTCAATGTTCTTAGTTGTTATTTGCTCTTAAGCCAAGCAATTACGAGAATTGTGACCTTTAGCCCCAATCTTAAACATCGTTCTATAACGGCGACAATGGAATCAATCTCACAATTGAGACAACCTATAAACCAGATTGCTGTTAAAGCTCGAATCATTTGTGTAAATCAATTTGTAATTTAAAAAACTATGTTTTAATGAGTCAAGTCGCGATAAAAGACGAACGTTTGGTTTAATCTGTGAAAGTACACTGTACTTTACTCACAACGTAAACCCGGAAGTTACTACTTCTGAGTTAATTTTGAGCATTTAGACGCAAGGTTGAGCGATTTATTAGCAAATCAAACAATTAGTTAATGACAATACTGAGAGTTCGCCTAGTATTGTAGGTTATCGTTGTGACGAATTTACCATTGAGCTTAAACGGAGAAGTATTGTGGTTGTAGAAACCGATGGTTATTTAGCTTTGATTGAACACTTGTCGTTTAATTTGGACGTATTTACAAGTGACAAAGGTGATACAGGCTCAGAGAGTGTTGAAGATATCGTAACTGACATGATTTCAACGAATATCATGGCGATTTTTGAACAAAATCCTGAGATGCACTCCAGTGTTCGATTCCAGTTGCTGAAAGAAGCGGATGCCGTTGTTGCCGACCTAGGTGAAGTGTTAGCGGGTGTTTGGGCTAAGAAAGCAACCAATGAACAAATTGTTTTTCTAGACGAGTATATCGCTCTTGTGAAAAACCTATTTGATACGGCAGTTGCTACGTACGACTAAAACGAAACTCGACTCACTCAGAGCAATTGGCGGATAGTTCAATTGACGTTCGCCAATACCCATTCCTCATACTCTGCCTGACCAGGTTAGAGTCTTCTAAAGTGCCAAAATGCTGAAGCCCAGTAAGGGTTATCCAATCTTGAAATAATCACGCCCTTAGACGTCGAAGCATGTAAGAACTGTTTGTTGCCCAGATAAACGCCTACGTGTCTTACCTTTGGTGACGTTTTGAAAAACACCAAATCACCACTCTTAGCTTGCTCGTAAGCTATCTCAACTCCTTGTTTACTTTGATCTAGCGTTGTTCTTGGTAATGCCTGTTGGGTTGCATTGAGTACCGCAACCTGAACGAATGCCGAACAATCTATACCGTTATAAGACGTGCCGCCAAAGCGATAGGGAACACCTTGCCACTCTTTGTAAACACTCATGTACGCTTGAGTCGTTTGTTTCTCTTGTGGTGAAAGTGTTTGATTGTTAGGCGCAGGATCGTTGAAATCAGGCGACGAAGAGCATCCTACGACACCTATTATTGCGACTGATAATATAACTCTTTGAATTAATTGCAATCTGTAACTCTTCTGAAAAGTTTATGAAATATAAGTGTCATAAATGAAACTTAGTATACCGGGCTTAGAAAGGATGCCACACACCGTACCTAAATCGGAACAACAATGCCTGATAAAAATGTAACTAATCAACCCGCTCGTTTTACTTTTTCTCTCATACAAACCGTCAGCAGTATCTTCTGCGTAATCTTACTGCTTGTTGTCTTTCTATCTATGGTAAGCATAAAAGGGGTCGAGCGAGTTGGCGGCTACTTTGATACGCTTTCTGAACAAGTATTACCGCTTGCACTCAATAATGCCAAGCTGACACAAAATGTACTAGAGCAAGTTAAATTATTGGGTTACAGCACTCAGTCTTCTGACCCAACACAGCTCAATTCAACCAAATCGTCAATTCAAACACTCTCCGATGACTCAAACGCTATGTTGCAAGAGTTGTTGTTAATCACGGAACATTTTCCTGAAGCTATCTCACCACAGGAAAAAGAGCAGCTTCTCTCAGACATGACGAAACTGCAAGCCATGACATCCCATGTCTTAACCATGCAGATCGACATTCAAGCCAAACAGAGTGTCATCAATAAGCAAGTTGAGCCATTTCGTTATGGTGTAAGCTCTGCAGGGCCAGAAATGAGCCGCATTAGCTCTTTCTTAGCAGAAGGTAACCCTGAGTCAACGGACGCTGCGAACCGTTTTGTGTCGAGTGTAAGCGCGATGGAAAGTTCATTCTTGATGTTGATGATGCACGAAGAGATGGATAAAGCAGAATCGGAGTATCGACAGTTACGTAACCGCTTGGCGGGCATGAACCTCGCTTATGATGACTTTTCTGAGTGGCATCCAGATGTGAAAGACTTCACCAGCCTTGTCGCCGCTTATCAGATGGTATCTGAAGGCTTTGAAGAGCAGGGAATCATCAAAAATATACTTACTAGACTCGCCTTGGTAGAAGATCAAAAGCAAGAACTTGCTCAAGTGATGGCGACTGCAAACCGAGTGATTATAAGTCTCAACACCTTGTCTGAAGAGGCATCAAACCTGATCGATGAGAGCGAGTCGGTGGTAAATAGCACGATCAGTAACATTGATAGAGTGCTACTTATTAGCGGTACAGTAATCACTATGATCATTTTGATTTCTGGGTTCGTGCTTCAACGTTGGGTTAGCAAAGGGCTTAAGAATATTAAGCAGCACTTGGCGCTATTGGCTGAACATGATTTTTCAAAGAAGTCGGAGCCTAAAGGTCCATACGAACTGCAAGTTATTACCACAAAGCTCAACATTGTAGTTGAATCAACGGCGGAGTCGGTCAGTTCGGTGACTCGTAACTGCGAAACCCTCTATCAAACTGCCGAGGTAAGTCATGATGCAGCAGAACAAACCAACCAAAGTTTGAACGCGCAAAATGAGTCATTGCAAAATATGATTACGACGATCACTCAATTAGAGGCATCGATCAGCGAAATTGCGCGTATATCGAATGCGTCAAACGACGACGCGCAATTGGCTGAGACCGAATCTGTGAATGGCAGCCAAGTGGTCGGTCTGAACCAACAGCGATTGCATGCGCTCGAGAAGACACTCAGTGTCAATGAAGAGTCGATGGATGAACTCGATGGTCGCGTAAAGCAGATCCGCGAAATGGTGGATATGATCAGCGGCATTGCCGAGAACACAAATTTACTGGCACTCAATGCAGCGATTGAAGCAGCAAGAGCCGGTGAGCAAGGTCGAGGCTTCGCGGTAGTCGCAGATGAAGTTCGTAAACTAGCGAGTGGTACTTCCCAGCAAACGACCAACATCCGCAGTATGATGACGGAGCTAATCGCTGCCGCTGATCGTTCTAAGGAGTCTGTGATTGAATCACGTAGTGAAATGGCCAACGCACTTCAAACGAGCAGTGATGTTAAGCAAGCATTCGAGAAGATTGAGGTCGCTGTTGCTCAAATCAAAGGACGTGTTGAGCAAATCATGGTGGCGACAGAAGAGCAGGCGCGTGCAACGGTTGATGTGACACAATCCATTACACGAGTCTCTGAGCAAGGTGAAAACACCAAGATGCAACTGGAGTCGATGATCGAAAGTTCAGAGCAGGTTGCAGATATCGCGGGGCACCAACAAGCGATGCTGCATAAGTATGTTTTGAGTTAAAGCCTTTCGAGTAAGTTAAATAGAAAAAGGACCGACTATCGATATGATAATCGGTCCCTTTGGTATGTTGGACTCGTTAAATACTTAGTTCTGTTTGATGAAGGGCTGGCGCAACATTTTATCCAATCGTTGCTCTTTACCGTCTTGGATTTCAGGAACGCCTATTTGCACTTTATCGTGTCCAAGTTGGGGCTGTGCGCGATAGGTTTTAAACCATCTATCCCAGACTGATAGGAAGAAACCGAAATTAGAGTGGGTCTCTTTAACAATCACAGAGTGGTGCACGCGATGCATGTCTGGAGTCACTATCCATTTGCGTAAAACTTTGTCTATCGCCAGCGGTAGTTTGGCATTGCTGTGGTTAAACATAGCACTTGCATTCAAGACGATTTCAAAGATAACAACTGCCAGCGCAGGCACACCGAGTAACATCACCAAGCTGATTTTAATCAACATTGATAGAATCATCTCAATTGGGTGAAATCGTGTTCCTGTGGTGACGTCAATATCCAAATCAGCATGATGAACACGGTGCAAACGCCATAGTATTGGGATTCGATGAAATACCAGATGTTGAAGGTAAATAGCGCAGTCCAACAATAAAACGCACAGTATCACGACCAAAGACGCTGGAAGCGAAATCTGGTTGAACAGGCCCCACTGGTTTTGTTCGGCAATGAGCGCAGATTGGAACGCAGCAATGGGAATCAAAGTGGCGAGTAACACACTATTGAGCGCCACTAGAGCAAAATTGTTACTCCAGCGGAACCATTTGCTCTGGGTAAGCTGCTTACGTGGAGAATACGCTTCCCATAAAGCACAGCCGACAAAAGCGGTGACAAAGCAGGCAAGGCGAAGCAAAGAGGGGTCTTGCATAGGAATTCCTTCTATCATTATCCATTCACTCTAAGTACAATCGCACCACTTTTCTAGAGCTATCGTTAAACACCATGAGAATTCACGCTTTTCACCACCTTTATCAACATCGTTTGTCCCTCTCTACTCGACCTTTTAAAGCACGAGGTTGTAAGGTGGTTCGCTGCGAATATTGTAAGATCGAACAAGGTCACTGTATCTGTGACCATCAGCCTGATATTGAAACCAATGTCGCGACTATGTTGATCTTATCCGATAACGAAGTTCTTAAACCGAGCAATACGGGTCGACTAATCGTAGACACCGTCAAAGACAGCCACGTCTACCTTTGGAACAGAACCGAGCCAAATCCAGAGATGCTTGCTGTCTTAAAAGACGAAAAATACCAACCGGTAATTGTATTCCCTGAAGACTATACGGACGACAAGAACCGAGTGGTTCAAGATCTTCCAGCAATGCGTGATCCAAATAAAACACTGCTGTTGATCTTTATTGATGGCAGCTGGCGCGAAGCTCGTCGTATTTTCCGCCGCTCAGAGTATCTGCAGCACCTACCTGTGTTATCTATTGAGCCAGAATCGGTATCGCAATACATGATGCGCAAGTCGGAAAACGAGCAGCATTTATCAACGGCAGAGGTAGCGAGCTTGGTATTGAAGCAAGCTGGTGAAGAGCAGGGCGCAAAGACACTACAAATGTGGTTTGAAGCGTTTAGAGAGAGCTACATGCTAAGTAAAACCCGCTACAAGTCGGACCAAACAAAACCTAGCTTAAATGCTTATATCGATTATTGTGAAAGTGAGACGTCGCTCTAAGCCTGACACCGCATGTGCTGACAACTTGTTCAAACGGACCCAATCAGAGAATAAGTTTGTCATCTATCACGGTTTGTAGGGGGAGTGTTATGGATAATAACCCGCAGTGACTTTTTTATTGTCCCAGATTTAGGGAAAAATTGGAGAGATTTGATGTATTACGGCTTTGATGTTGGCGGCACTAAGATTGAATTTGGTGCATTCAATGAGAAACTAGAACGTGTGGCAACAGAACGTGTACCAACACCTACAGACTCTTACCAACAGCTGATCGACACGATCGCTGGCCTAGTTGAGAAGTACGACAGTGAGT
This sequence comes from Vibrio sp. D420a, assembly GCF_030248625.1. Classification (NCBI taxonomy): domain Bacteria; kingdom Pseudomonadati; phylum Pseudomonadota; class Gammaproteobacteria; order Vibrionales; family Vibrionaceae; genus Vibrio; species Vibrio sp. D420a. Next base: position 131,345 of record NZ_JAHGAN010000028.1, read on the forward strand.
TCTCATGTGAAGGTAAAATCGGTTTAGGTCTACCAGGTATGGAAAACGCGGACGACGGCACAATGTTGGTTGTTAACGTTCCTGCTTCAACAGGTAAACCACTGCGTAAAGACCTGGAAGCTCGTATTGGCCGTAGCGTTAAAATTGAAAACGACGCAAACTGTTTTGCACTTTCAGAAGCTTGGGATGAAGAGCTTCAAGACGAACCATCAGTAGCAGGTCTAATCCTAGGTACTGGCTTTGGTGGCGGTTTAATCTTTGATGGCAAAGTATTCTCAGGTCGTAACCACGTTGCTGGTGAACTTGGTCATATGCGTTTACCGCTAGATGCATGGCTACACCTTGGTGAAAACGCACCGCTTCTAGGCTGTGGTTGTGGTAAGAAAGGTTGTTTGGATAGCTACCTATCTGGCCGTGGCTTTGAGCTAATCTATGAGCACTACTTCGGCGAGAAGAAGAAGGCGATTGATATCATCAAAGCACACGCTGAAGGTGAAGAGAAAGCAGTAGAGCATGTAGAACGCTTCATGGAGCTTCTAGCTATCTGTTTTGCTAACCTATTCACTGCACTGGACCCACACGTAGTTGCACTGGGTGGCGGTCTATCAAACTTCGAACTGATTTACGAAGAGATGCCAAAGCGCATTCCGAAGTACCTGCTTTCAGTTGCTAAATGTCCGAAGATCATCAAAGCGAAACACGGCGATTCAGGCGGTGTTCGTGGCGCAGCATTCCTTAACCTTAAATAATTGTTAGGTTAAATCGACGAAACAAAAATGCCGCAATCTCTGAAGAGGTTGCGGCATTTTTTATTGTTTGGTGTTCAAAACGAGCAATCAGAATGAAGAAGCTAAGAGCTACTTGTTCTTTTTACCAACACCCAAGTTTTCTTTTTGCTTCAGTGTAAGCTTTGTGAAGCCTAGCTTACGGAAGTAGTTGTCTTGGTAGTTACGAACCGCTTTAGTATCTGAAATCAACTCAAGCTGTTGCTCTGTTTTTAAATACTCAGTGATGTCGATGCCTTCAGCCGCAGCAACAGCTTCTTGGATCGTGCGGTGTTGTTGTTTTGAAAACAGCAACTCTTTGTCTTCATCTTTATAGGTATACAGAATAGTACGAGCCATGGTGCTCTCCAGTTGAATCTAGGATTTTCGCGAACTCTACAGAAAATCTTACACACACTCAAGGTTAAGGCGGAATTAGTTGTTTAGTAAAGCAAACCTAAACCGAAAATAGTGGTGAAAGGTTATTATATGGACTGTTTAATGAGTCGAGATAAAAAAGTGAAGCTATAAATAGCTTCGCTTTTGATGCCGTTAGATACGTCCTTGAAGTGGAATAACCGTTACGGTTTCACCAACTTTAACCGTATCAACAGAAGGAGAGATCTCAATCAAGCAGTTTGCTTCGCTCATTGAACGTAGAATGCCAGAGCCTTGTTTGCCTGTTGTGCGGACTTCGAGTTGGCCGTGCTCATTCATGGAGAACACACCGCGGCTAAATTCAGTACGGCCTTGGCGAGAACGAAGTTGTTCTATCGCAATCGCATTGGCTTTCACTGGTGTCCAGTTTGTTTGACCTTGAAGTTTGCGGATCGCTGGCTCAACAAAGTTAATGAAGGAGACCATTACCGCCACTGGGTTACCCGGTAACCCAAAGAAAGGTGTTTGCTCAATCTTACCGTAAGCAAGCGGGCGACCCGGGCGCATGTTGATACGCCAGAAGTTAATCTCACCTAGCTCATCAAGAGCAAGCTTAATGTAATCAGCGTCACCAACCGATACGCCACCTGAAGTTAGAACCATGTCTGTCTCCAACGCAGCAGAGTGCAGAACTTCCGTCATTTTTTGCTGGTCGTCTTCGATGATGCCGTAATCGACAATCTCACACCCTAGCTTCTGTAGCATGCCAATAATGGTGAAACGGTTTGAGTCGTAAATAGAATTCGCTTGCTGCGGAGTGCCAGGAGCTTGAACTTCATCACCGGTAGAGAAAATACCAACCTTAACTTTGCGAAGAACAGGGCAGGTTGCAAAACCTAGCGACGCCATCATGCCCATTTCAGGTGCTTCAATGCGTGTGCCTTGCGTGAATACAGCTTGGCCAACTGATAAGTCTTCACCCGCCATACGAACATTTTGGCCTACATCGATTTTTGCGTCAGGGAAACGAACAAAATCACCTTCTTGAACCGCTTGCTCTCGCATGACGACAGTATCCCCCGCAATTGGTGTTGGTGCGCCCGTCATGATTTTAACCGCTTGGCCTTTTTGAATCTCTTGATCGTAACTGTGCCCAGCGAAAACCTCAGCGACAACATGATACTGTTCTTGGTCAAGATCATCGCCACGGATAGCGTAACCGTCCATTGCTGAGTTAGTGTTTTGCGGAACGTTAATTGGAGAAACAACATCTTCAGCTAACACGCGACCATAAGCGGATTCAACAGCAACGTTTTCGCTGAGCTGTTCTGTAGTGATGCTGTCTAAAATCTTCTCTTGACCTTGTGTGACGCTCAAACCCGCTGGTGAGAAAGAGTCACAACACACTGTCGACGCTTTCGATGGTTTTGATTGGCAGCTGACTGAGGTTGGATTGAAGTCTTTTGCGTAGTTGATAATAAAGTCGCGAATCGATTCCAAATCATTAATCGACATTTGAGGAAGCTCAGATTCAACTTGAGTATCAGCTGCAATGGCTATGATGTTGCTATCGTTAGAGTACAACCAAGGTTTGCCAACTTCTTCGCGGTGTAGCTCTATCTTAGGAAATGCAATATTTTTACACCCTTCAACCAGAATCAGATCCAATTTTTCTATATCGAAGCGAGTCAGCAAGTAGTCAAAATCAGCCTCAGCTTCAGGAGTCTCAGTCATCAACACATGACGTTTTCTTGAAGAGATCAGCATTTGGCCAGCGCCAGCTTTGCGTAAGCGATAGCTATCTTTACCAGGCTTATCGACATCAAAGTCGTGGTGCGCATGTTTTAGAACACCAATGCGCAGACCGGATTCGGTCAACATTGGCAGCAGAGCTTCAAGTAGAGTTGTTTTTCCAGTGCCACTGTAGGCAGCAAAACCTAATAGCGGAAGGTTAGGGCGTTGTTTTGAATCATTCATTATTGAAGCGTACCAAATTGGGTGAGTTCTTCTGGTGTATTAAGGTTTACGAAGCAGTTTGGCGAGTCGCTAAAGTCGACAAACTCGGTAACACAATCTTTATAGAGCAGAATGATCTTGCGATCGCCACGCTCTAGGAATGCTTCTAACCTAGGTAATACGCGCTTATGGAATAGAGTAAATACCGGCTGTTTAAATTCGCCGTCGTGAGCAACCAAAATATCGCTGTCAGGGTTAACCGCAGCACAGAAACGAGCGACTAGATCTTCGTTGATTTGCGGGCTGTCACAAGGAACAAAGCCGACCCAGTCGGTGTCGGCATTTTTCAGTCCTGCATGGATACCGCCTAGCGGTCCCGGATAATCAGGAAAGGAATCAGAAACCACAGGCGCGAAGTCTTGATAGCGCTCTTGGTTGCGATTGGCATTAATGGTGATAGAGACGTTTTGTTGCGACAATTTGTCGATAACGTATTGAATAAGTGGACGACCGTTTAACTCGACGAGACCTTTGTCGCGTCCACCCATTCTGCTCGCTTGTCCGCCAGCTAAGATAACCCAACTAGTTTGCGTTGGAAGCAGCATAAATATTCTCTTGTGCTTTGTCTTTTTTAATAATTTGCAGCAATGGTGATTCAGTCAAAGAGTTATCTTTAATCCACCACTGCTTTTTGCATAGATCGGTCAGGGCATTGGTTTGGTGGCTTGTTATCACCAAACTTGCGCCACGTTGAAGAAGATCTTCGGCCATAATGACCAATCTTTCAATAGATTCTTTATCTAATGATGCGCTTGGTTCGTCCATAAGTAGGATAGAGGGTTTTAAAATCCAGGCCCTTGCCATCGCGACTCGTTGACGTTCCCCACCAGAAAGAACAGAGATATGTTCATCTGCTAGGGTCTCTAAACCTACCATTCTCAACGCATTGATTATTTGAGCTCGCTTATCTTTTTGTGACTCTTTGTTAAAACGAATGCCATAAGCGACATTTTGATACACAGTGCCATCAAACAAATAAGGCGTTTGATGTAGGTAGATAATGTCTTTGAATTTAGAGCGAGGGAATAGGGTACCTTTCCAACTGTGATGCGCTGTTTGGATTTTTCCTGACGTCGGTTTTACTAAGCCAGATAAGATTTTCAATAGGGTCGTTTTACCGACGCCATTGTCGCCCTTTAGATAGATCGCATCGTTTGGACCGATGGACAGTTCAGGGATATGAAAAAGAACGCGCTCTTTGTAGCGCATTGAAACTTGCTGCGTTGTTATTTTTATACTCATGACAGCATTCCTATGTTCTTAAGTAGCCTTTGCCTCTCACACTCGAAAGGAAAAAGTTTAAAACCAGTGCCAATGCTAACAACACCATACCCAAAGCAACGCCTTGCGCGAATGCACCCTTGTGGCTTTCCATCGCGATGGCCGTTGGGATATTTCTTGTCATGCCCATGATATTGCCACCCACCATCATCGAACAGCCAACCTCTGTAACAATGCGTGAAAAGGCAGCAATGGTCGCAGCAAGAAGTGGGAATCGTGTTTCCCAAATCAATGTTGAGGCGATACGGAAAGTCGAAACACCCAAAGTACGAGCAGTTTCAACGGCACGTCGGTCACTCGCTTGAAGCGCACCATGCATCATAGAGACAAGTATAGGGAAGCAGATCAGCATCTGACCGAGAATCATAGCCTTTTGGGTGAAAAGCATTTGCCAATCACCCAAAGGGCCAGAGCGAGATAGCATCATGTACATTAATAGACCAATCACGACTGTAGGGATCGCTTGTAGAGTATTAATGATAGAGAGCAAGCCCCACTTACCGGGAAACTCTGTATAGGCGAGTAAAAAAGCCATGACAATTGCAGGTACGATAACCAGTGAAATTGCCGACAGAGAAACGCTGAATGACACTGCGACAATTTGCCACAGTTCGTGGTCAAAGCTCACAAGTAAGTTCAGTGCATCCAGCGTTGTTTGCCATAGGGTCATGATGTATCTCTTTTGTGCGGAGGCTCCGCATTTAGTTCCAGTATAGCTTTGTCAGTTACGGATATTGTCCGTTACGAATATCGTCTTTTGCGAACTTCGCCAGTTGCGATATAAGTAGCTCATATCGCAACCTGAGACAATTCGCAGTGTTTTATTCAGCACTCGCGACAAATAGCTGCTTACCATGAAGCTTAAACTCGTTGATCAGCTTTTGTCCTTTCGGATTTACCAACCAATCACTGAATGTTTTTGCTGCTTGATAATTGATGCTTGGGTAACGCTCTGGGTTAACAAGAATCACTTGGTACGGGTTGAATAGGTTCTTGTCACCTTGGAATAGGATCTTAAGGTCTAGTTTGTTTTGGTACGCCAACCAAGTACCACGGTCAGTCATGGTGTAGCCTTGCATCTCAGACGCCATGTTTAGCGTTGGGCCCATGCCTTGACCTACGCTGCGGTAACCACCGAAGTTCGGTTCCATCTTCGTTTGAGCCCAGATGCCCATCTCTTTTTTATGCGTACCAGAGTCGTCACCACGAGAAACGAAAGTGACATTGTTAGTTGCGATAGACTTAAATACATCAGCAACATCGTTTTGAGAAACGATTTTAGCTGGATCTTTTTGAGGGCCAACAATAACGAAATCGTTGTACATCAGTTTGCGCGGAAGAACGCCGTAGCCTTTCTCAACAAAGTTCGCTTCCGCTTTCGGTGCGTGTGTCATAACCAGATCAACGTCACCGTTCTCGCCCATGCGCAGAGATTTGCCTGTACCTGCAGCAATTACGTCAACCTTGATACCTGAATCTTTCTCAAATTCTGGCAGTAGGAAATCAAGTAGACCTGAATGGTAGGTACTGGTAGTTGTAGCGAGTTTGATGTGTTGAGTATCTTCAGCGCTGCTAGCTGAGTAACTGACGAGAGAAAGTGCTGCAATAGTTAAAGGAATTGCTTTCATTATTATTATGTCCATGAGTTATGAATAGACCACCATAAGCATAGTTAATCGACTTATGGCTCCTGGGCCAAATGGTATAAATTGATTATCCACACCCTATAAGCAAACTTGATGCCAACAAGGATGGGCAACTAGGTTCATTAAATGTCTGTTATTTCGGGCAAAATAGCACCATTTATGAAATTAAATTTAAAGAAAATATGAGCTAGGACAAAATGTCGCATATTGAACCTGTTGTACTTGAGACGAGTTGGTACACTCTGTCCCAAATTTCCTCACCGGTGTGTTTTTATGTCTCTTACCAGCCCAAATGTCACAAACAAGACTCTGAACTCCTTAACTCAATACCAAGCTTTCTCTGTTTTGGTGGTCGATGATGAGATAGGAATGCAGGCGATTTTGAAAAAGGCGCTGGGTAAGTTATTTGGTAAGGTGATGTGCGCGGGCTCAGTGGAAGAGGCGGAGACAATCCGTAGCGCTGAACACTTTGATTTGATCGTTTTAGATATCAATCTGCCCGGTCGCTCCGGTATTGAATGGGAAGAAGCCTTCAACGCCAGCGAGAAACGCTCAGACGTTATCTTTATGACGGGCTATGCTGACCTAGAGATGACGATTTCCGCTCTTAAACTTGGTGCTTCCGACTTCATTTTAAAGCCCTTCAATTTAGAGCAGATGATTCAAGCAGTGCTTCGCTGTATGGACAAGCGACTTGCACAACGTATGCAATATGCACTAAAGCGTGACGTTAGCCGCCATATTAAAACCGAAATCATCGGTAATTCAGACAAAACTCGACTTCTGAAACAGCTGATTACTCAATTCGCACCATCAAGAGCATCGGTTTTGGTTGAAGGTGAATCGGGGACCGGTAAAGAACTGGTGGCTCGCGGTGTTCACGAAGCGAGTAAAAGAACAGGGCCTTTTGTACCGATCAACTGTGGAGCAATTGCCCCAGAACTACTGGAAAGTGAACTGTTTGGTCACACGTCTGGCGCGTTTACCGGCGCGAAAAAGAATCGTGAAGGTCTTTTTCGCGTAGCCAGTGGCGGCACACTGTTCCTTGATGAGATAGGTGAGATGCCATTGCCAATGCAAGCCGCGCTGCTTCGAGTTTTGGAACAACGAACAATTCGTCCTGTGGGCAGTGAAAAAGAGATCACTGTTGATGTACGCGTGGTCGCTGCTACTAACCGAAACCTGCAAGAAGAGGTAGAGAAAGGCAATTTCAGACGTGACCTTTTCTATCGTTTGAATGTATTGAAGATTGATGTTTCACCTCTTCGTGAACGTGTGTCGGACCTGATGGACCTTGTACCTTACTTCACACGCATGCTAGCCCATGAACTGGGCATGCCGGAACCAACTTGGGCACATGAAGATATTCTTGCCATGAACGAGTATCAGTGGCCGGGCAATATCCGTGAACTTAAGAACTTGATGGAGCGTTGTATTCTGCTTGGTAAACCACCTGCACACTATTGGCGTGAGTTAAATGGTGAGAGTAATGTACCAACTCGAGTATCTGTGACGGTGTCACATGGTTCAGAGCTTCCAGGGATGGACCCGAATGACGCGGCAGAAGGCTATCCAAATAGCTGGACACTCAAAGAAGTAGAGAAGGCACATATTGAACAAGTCGTCTCTTATCACGATGGAAACAAGTCGGCAGCAGCCCGTGACTTAGGTGTTGCGCGTAAAACCCTAGAGCGTAAGTACAAAGATTGGAATGCAGAGGGATCAGAATATGCCGACTAGTCGCCACTGGTGGGCAAAATGGAGTTTTCGATTCAAGACGATGGTTCGCTATCGTCTTCTGTTTTTGACCTCTGCGCCGATCATCCTCACTCTTTGTGCTTTAATCGCTATCACGCTTTACTGGTCAGTGCATTACACCTGGCAAGGTGCATTGATTGATGTTGATGAGCGCTTAGACGTTGCTGACAACAGTATCCACCTTATTCAAAACCAACAGGCCTACAACGTTAGAGCGTTTTCAGAATCTTACCGTTTTAGAAACAAACTACAGAGTGATATCGCTGAAGAACAACTTATCCAATGGGTATCGGACAATAAAGCTCGTTACGAGCTCGACTTCTTACGCTGGCACAGCGCTCAATCTGTCCAAGATATCAGTGAACTTCTTGAACTCACTCGTAAGGAATCCTTTTTTAGCGTACTAACACGCAGTCAGCTTGACGAATTAGATCAAACCTTAGCCAAAAGAGCAGAAGTACCGCTGCTTACTGGCACAGAGATTGAAACTCGTGGCTTAGTCAGTCGCACCGTTATCGCTATTTATGGCGGGGACAATCGCGTTATTGGTTTCCTTGATGGCGGTATTCTTCTCAATAACAGTACTCAGTTGGTTGATCAGATCAGTAATCTTATCTATCCAAGGCGTGAAGGATTCTCTCGTCGGGTTGGTACTGTGACCGTCTTTTTGGATGATCTACGTGTCAGCACCAATGTACCGCTCAATAGTGATGCAAGTGAAGGGCGAGCGATAGGTACCCGAGTTTCTTACGAAGTGCACTCCAAAGTGTTAAACCGAGGAGAAGAGTGGCTTGATCGCGCGTATGTTTACGATGCGTGGTACATCACCGCCTATCAACCAATTCGCGATCAACATGAACAGGTGATTGGTATGCTTTATACCGGTTATCTGATTTGGCCGCTGGTTGAAACTTACCTGACTAACCTTGGTGAGATAAGCATAACCATCGTCGCATTGTTATTGCTGTCCGGCTTTATTGTTCATCGTGGTGCGCGGGATCTATTTAACCCGATTGAGCGCATTCACAAAGTGGTGAAATTAGTTCAGATGGGACAAGACAAACGAATCGGTACCTTGGGACTGGATGATCAGCACGAGCTGACTCAGCTTGCCAAGCAGTTCGACAAGATGCTGGATCTTCTCCACGAGCGCAATCAAGAGATCCAACAAGCCGCGCTAGAGCTAGAGTGCAAGGTTCATTCTCGTACCGCTAGCTTGAAAGAGAAAACGGAGCAGCTTGAACACCACATTACCTTGCTTAACCAAGCTCGAGACAAATTGGTGGTCAATGAAAAGCTTGCTGCGCTTGGTGAGCTTACAGCTGGTATCGCTCACGAGATTAACAACCCAACGGCTGTGATTCTTGGAAACGTCGAGCTCATGAAGTTTGAACTGGGCGACGATACCGATCGCGTCAATGAAGAGATCCAAGCGATCATGGAGCAGATCGACCGAATCCGAAACATCACACGTAGCTTGTTGCAATACAGTCGTCATGGCGGAGTACAAGACGAAGTTACTTGGCAGCACATCAACCCGATTGTTGATGAGAGTATTACTCTGGTGAAAACTGGCGCTAAAAAGAAAGGTATCGTGTATCACTCATCTCTTGATGCCAAAACCTCTGTTGAAGTAAACCGAAACCAGCTTCTACAAATCTTGGTTAATCTTCAAATGAACGCGATTCACGCGATGGATGGAGAAGGGAACCTGACCATTTCTAGTGAGGATTGGATTGAAGAAGGTGTGGTTCAGGGCGCTGTGATTCATGTGGAAGACGAAGGTTGTGGTATCAAAGAAGAACAGTTGAAACGTATCTTCTCACCGTTTTATACCACCAAGCGCGATGGTACTGGCTTAGGTTTATCAGTCTCGCAGAGTATTCTGTCTCAAACCGGTGGTGAAATTCGTGTTGAATCTGAATTAGGTAAAGGTAGCCGTTTCAGCGTCTATCTACCGAAGAAAGCTGCGCCACAATTGCTGGTGTCTAACGTTAACTAAAAACAAGCCAACGTTCATTGTATCGGTGCTGATAAAACGGATATTAGCTACGATGTATGGTTTGCAGTGAACTATGCTCAATTTGTGTTTGGCAAATGAGGGTAGGCTTATGTTAGGTAACCCAGTGGGATGGTTCGAGATCTATGTGAATGACATGGATCGAGCAAAACAGTTTTATCAACAAGTGTTTCAAGTAACCCTGTCGAAGCTTGATAGCCCTGGAGGTATTCCTCTTGATATGTGGGTGTTCTCCGATGACATGGGCAGCTATGGGGCGACGGGCGCTTTAGTGAAGATGGACGATATGGCCGCTGGTGGAAACAGCACCATCGTCTATTTCTCCTGTGAAGACTGTGCCATCGAAGAAAAACGCGCGTTAATGAACGGCGGAACACTTCAGATGAGCAAAATGGCGATTGGAGAATTTGGTTTTATTAGCTTAGTCATGGATACTGAGGGGAACGTGATCGGGTTGCACTCGATGAACTAAAAGTAACAAATAGATATAACGTCATGCATGGAGGCAGAATGACAAAAACGTACCTCTTTGATTGGGGAGACACCTTGATGGTTAATTTCCCCGATCAATCTGGAAAAATGTGCGATTGGCCGATCGTTGAACCGATTGATGGTGCATTGGAAACCCTCGAATACCTTTCTAAACATCACCGTGTCTACATTGCGACTAATGCAGCAGACTCTTCTGAACAAGAAATCCAACAAGCATTTAGCCGAGTAGGGTTAGACAAGTTCATTTCTGGTTACTTCTGCAAAGCCAATCTTGGTGTTGATAAAGCAAGTCCAGATTTTTTCCCCTCAATTGTTTCTCGTCTCAATGTACCTGTATCTAGCGTGACTATGGTTGGCGATACACTTGAGAAAGATATCATTCCTGCTCTGAAATCTGGAATCAATGCCATTTGGTTTGTACGGAAACCAGAACAAAGCACTGACAGTGTTCAATACGAAAGCATTACACAACTTTCGGAATTAAGAGACTAACTCAACAAGGCTTATCAATTATTGATATTTTTATAGAATTCAACTAGCTATAGGTGACAAGTGTCACCTTTTGCATGTGTAACTGTGTGAATATTCACTCTTCATGACTTACATCATCGCGGTTAAAGACAGTTTTGTTAAGTTGCTCCCAACTAATAACAAAAAAATAAAGTCAGTCCGCTATGAAATTAAGCAACCTTTCTATCAAATCTAAACTCGCCTCAATTGTCATATTTTCAGTGGTCTCGCTGATTATGGCATGTACGTACAATTTGCTTCAGCAGCGTGCCACTTCAATGGCCGAACGTGAAAGTAAACTCAGTGCGCAAGTCGAATCCGCCGTATCGCTAGCTAAACATTATTATGGTCAACGTGCCGTGTTGGGTGAGCAACAAGCACAACAGCAAGCATTAGCTGCGATTCAAAACCTACGTTACGACGGTAACAACTACTTTTGGATTCTTAACCAGCAATCACAAGTCGTGATGCACCCGTTAAAACCTGAACTGAATGGTGAGAATACTCATAACTTCAAAGACGGCGCGGGTAAGTTCCACTGGCGTGAAATGGTTTCTATCTCACGCTCTCCGCAAGGTAAGGGTTTTCTAGATTACCAATGGAAAAGTCCTCAAGGGGAACTGAAAGATAAGATATCTTATGTTGAACTGTTTCCTGAGTGGAACTGGATCGTAGGTTCTGGGATCTTAGTTGCAGATATTCAAGAAGCCTTCTGGGCTCTAGCGATAAAAGAGGCGTTGGTAGCCCTTGTTTTATCAGGAATGCTATTTGCGATGGGTTACGCCATTTCTAACAACATTCTGATTCCATTGGCCAAGTTGATTCACAACACTCATGCCATCGCTGATGGTGACTTGCGCGTTCGCATGAACATGACGCGTAAAGATGAACTGGGTGAAATGTCTCAGCAGATCGATAAGATGCTAGAGAAACTGCAAAGCACGCTTAAGACTGCCAATGAATCAGCAGGGCAATCTAGTTCAATGGCGAGTCATATTGCTCAAGCCAGTGAAGAAGCGGCAACCAGTGTTAACTCTCAACACGCACAACTTGAGCTGCTATCAACAGCAATGACCGAGATGAGTGCCACCATTTCTGACGTGGCCGTTAATGCTGAAAACACGGCAGTGAGTACAAATAAAGTGGTAGATCATGCGTATCGCAATGATGAGAACATGAAGGTGACGGCAACAAGTATCTCTCACGTGTCTGATAATATTTCGAATGCGAATAGCTTGGTGCAAGATCTACAAGCAGGCGTAACTGAAATCAGTCAAGTGGTGGGGGTTATCCGTGATGTTTCGGAGCAAACTAATTTGTTGGCTCTGAACGCAGCGATTGAAGCAGCGCGAGCAGGTGAACAGGGGCGTGGATTTGCTGTGGTTGCCGACGAAGTACGTAACCTTGCAAGCCGCACACAGAACTCGACCAACGAAGTGCAACACACGATTGAGAAGCTCACTCAACAGGCAGAGCAAACCTTCGTCGCGATGAAGCAAAGCAATGAAGAGGTTGATCATAGTGTGAAAGCGTCTGACGATACTCGAGCTCAATTGGATGAAATCGTGGCAGAGCTGCAAAATGCTAACGATATGGTGGCACAAATTGCTGCAGCTTCAGAACAACAAAGTTCAGTGGCGACAGAAATGAACCAGAACGTATCTAGCATTCATTTAGCAGCAAACGAAGTGCTTCAGGCATCTCAATCACTGGCTGAAGATAGCCAACAGATGGCGAACACTGCAGAGCACCTAACTGAGCAGCTGAAATACTTCAAAGTGTAATTATTAAAACCGCTCTAGAGAAAAGCCCTCGTTTCATTTGAAGCGAGGGCTTTTTGTTTTAAACCAACGAGTTTGCTAACTTGAAGCCAAAGCTATCTTCGGCGGCTTGATGCCGTGCTTTTTGAACTCTTTCATCACTCTTAAGGTAATGTCGGTTTCAAACAACTTCTCATAAGCCGTATCAACAACATAAGCCTTACAGGTCAATTGAATGGCTAAGTAGTTGTCAGTGATGGTTTGTTTAACGAGCACTGTGACTGGCTTTGGCAGGTGAATGTAACGACTTGACGATGCCGCCTCTTGAATTAAATCGCGGGCTAGGGTGATGTCTTCATCCATTCCTACATAGAAAGGAATCACGACCTGCATATCGAGAGCGCCATAATTCCCGCTGGTCGTTACTTCATTTAGAAACTTATTGTTAGGTATGGTAATGATATCGTCGTTGAGTGTTCTCATACGCACAGAACGTAAGCCGATGGTAATGATGTCGCCGTAATTCCCCTCAAACGTAACACGGTCGCCAACTTGAAACGGCCTGTCTATCATCACGGTTAAACCCGCTATAAACGACGCCGCAAGGTCTTTCAATGCGAAACCTACGGATACAGCGAGCGTACCGCCAATCAGCGCCAAGATATGATCGTTAATTCGAAAGCTCATCATAAAGACGACCAGACCAGCTGTCATATAGATGAAGAACTGTAGGAAAGACTGAACCTTTTGTAGCACCATTCGGTACTGAACAAACTGCCCACCAATGCTCTCGACCAACGAGTTCATAAACTTGATCAGTAACCATGTTGCCGCGACAACTAGAATTGAGAAGAAGACGCCACTCCAACGAATCAGGCTAGCAAACTGTTGGATGCTCTCAACGTTAACCGCTTCTTCTGCGGCAATTGCCAGTTGAGATGGCAGCAACAGTGTCAGTAAGGGGATGCCGAGTACTTTAGATATTCTAATCATATTACTTCACCAATAAATGCTGTCTGTCTAACACATTGGTAATGTGTCTGAACCAGTGATCTGAGATTTTGGCTTTGTCTTCTGTCCATTCGATATAGCCCCGGCTTTGGAAGTAGCGCAGCGTCCCAGTCACTTCGGAGATAGTAAGCTGTGTACATTCAGAGAGCTCTTCTGGTGTCGCAATCTCCAATTGAACAATAGAGCGCAATACCGCCAACATGGGTTTTGGCATCTTCTCAAGCTCTTCTGATTCTGGAGCATGGAACAGCCTCACCAACACTTGTTCGGTCTCTTTATTTCGATTTAACGAGAAACGAAAGAACCTTAATGCAACGGTCGGATTCCCATCAGAATAGTGCCATAGGATTCGATAGAAACCTTGCTTTGCCCGTTCCTCTTCACTGATATCTTGTTGGTCCCACTGTTTCGGTACCACTAACCCGTCAAAGCTGACCGTGTATTCGTCTGATTGGTTGATGCGCGTGTCGAGCAGTGACGCTATTTGCATTTCATTCCACTTAGGCAGAAAGGCGACCCAGTCAAATAGAAGCCTTTCTCCTCGCGCTCGATCGACAAATCGCCAACTTGCTTTTTCAATTGAGATGATTGCACGGTGATTTTTCTTGGAACGTCGAATTAGATTAGTTAAACGGATAAGTGCTGATAAACCACCAACCATAGGTTTCACTAATCTCTGTCCATTATCGACAGCAATTAAGTAAGTGGTTTGACTGCCTCGAAGCTGACTCAGGATCTGTATTTCCGTGGCGTCTTCATCAAGCCCAATACTCACAGCAAAATGAGCCAGTAGCTCTTGATAGCCAGAATGAGGGCAATTGAGGTAAACAGGCTCTGCATTTTTCACTTTATGCAGCATCTGTTTTAAAAAGGTCGTAGTGCCCACGCCACGCTCTCCAGAGACGACACATAAAGCAGGAGAGTCCGTCAGCAGATATTTAGAGAGTTGTTTAATTTCGGCATCAGCATAATCGATTAATTCGCTGTCGTGATTCCCTGGCAACACATAATCAAAGGCAGCATCGCCTTTAACGCGAACTAAAGCGTGGCCATCTGCAGTGTTGTTTTTTTGCTTAGCGACCTCAATTCGAAACAAATAGGCGAGGGCTTGGCTGAAAAAGGTAAAGTGCGACAGCTTTGAAATTAATCGATGCTTAGCAATATGTACTATGACCCATGCTGATGCCATCGCGGTTGCAATGATACTGATGACCCAAATCCGCTTTTTGCTGATTGCCCAATTTACCCACCAAGGACGGTCAGCAATGTTCTCCACCATTTCAAAAACAGTGTCGCGCCACAGCCTCAATACTGAAATGGTGATAAGAACAAACCAGAAGAAGAGCACGCTGTATATCCAGTTGTAAATGGTGCCTTTGCCAAGTGTCATGGTTGAAATTTGCAAGATCACACCAGCAATTATCCCGCTCCATACATAACGACGAATAGTCGACAGTCGTAGTTCAACAATCTGTTGACTAGAAGAGCGGCTATTTCGGTAAGCGAACTCCAAAATGAAACTGATCGCGATAGAGCCACCGAGAATCCACCAGGTAAATATCTCAAGGAAGACGACATGCTGAAGACTTGGAATGGTCGATAGGACTTGTAAGGATAGGGTTATCGCTATCAACCAAGCGATGGCTTTATGAGCGCGGCTAAAATACCAAATTATGCGAACCCATAACGGCGGAGTATTGGTTTTTTCTAAAACTGTGTTTTTATACAGTTCTATTATTCTTGCGCTATTGGCAAGCCACCACATGAGTACGCTATAAATGAAAAATATTTTGATACCAGCCCAAACGACAGGCACGGGTGAAACAAAGATATCTTCTATCAAGGCGCGAAAACTGCGTAGCTGAAAGTAAAACAGGTATTCGGCATTAAGCAGCGTTAACTGCCACTCTTGTTTTAACTGCCTAACTCCTTGCGGTCCAAATCCAATGAGCTTGTCACGAGTGGCGCTATCAGCAAGCTCTAGTAACTTTTGCTTGCTGCTATTGATGCTGCTTAGGGTTATATAGTCAGACTGAACCTTGAACCAAATGTCGTCGCTCGCTTTCGATTTAACATCGGGTTCTTCATCGGATTTAAGGTTATCGATAAACTGGGAAAGATGCAGTGCGAACTGATCGCTCTGTTTTTGTTGTTCGATAAGTACGACTCTTAATAACTGAGACGCTTTGCGTTGGTCCTGGGCCGACATAAATAGCGGCTCAGGTAGGGTTTGAACCTCATTATTGATGCTCACAGCGGTTTCACTAACGCTGGGGGTGACTTCCTGTTCGTATTGCCATTGTGCAGCACTACTAAATGAAACCATTGCTACCCAGAGTAACCAAATATGCCGAACGCATATCAGTGATAATTGGCGCATAAACTTCACTTTAACTTCCTGATTAGATTGAATTAGTGTAGTTCGTTTACCGCCATTGATCCTCTTTAATTGTCGTTACTGTCGTTAACTATGCCTTTTCGGTGAAATAAACGTCACCAAAGCTGGGGGTTTCGAAAATCCCTTCTACTTTTTAATAAGCCATTAGCCTAAGCGAAAGGTTAGATATGATTTTCTCTATTTCACCTGGCTAATATGCGTAATAAGACAAAC
Source organism: Vibrio sp. D420a (assembly GCF_030248625.1). NCBI lineage: Bacteria > Pseudomonadati > Pseudomonadota > Gammaproteobacteria > Vibrionales > Vibrionaceae > Vibrio > Vibrio sp. D420a. Next base: position 147,592 of record NZ_JAHGAN010000028.1, read on the forward strand.
AACGCTTGCAGTTAACCGCCTGAACGAGTAACGTTGCGGCGTTTTTCACATTAAAAAGGTAAAGGCATTGATTTCCACAGCAAATATCACGGTATTGTTTGCTAAATGACTATGAGCTACACTAGCAGTATGTAGTTCGGTTAGGGGGTTACAATGACAAAAAAGTGTTATTCATACATTCGATTCAGTACCAAGGTGCAAGCCAAAGGTACATCGAAGGAACGCCAGTGGAACGTCGCCCGTGAATATGCAGACCGCCAAGGTTATGAGCTGATAGAGTCTAACTATTCGGATCTTGGTGTATCAGGTTGGAAAGCGGTTCATCGAACTGGTTTGCAAAATATGTTGGATGCCATCGAGACCGGAGCGATCCCGTCCGGCTCAGTCATAGTCATAGAAGCCGTAGACCGCTTGTCACGCAAACAATACCAAGAAACCAATGACTTGGTTCAATCGATTGTATCGAGCGGTGTAGAGCTTTACGTGGACGCTGACAACATGCTTTACAACTCAAGCACTGTTAACGACATCGATAAAATCATGATGTTAGCAATTCGCTGTAAAATCGCGTTTGAAGAGTCAGAGCAGAAAAGCATTCGAGTACAGAAAGCCAAGGACGCTAAGAAGCAGCAAGCCAGAGAAGGCAAGAAAACCAAGAAGCTTTGTCCAAAATGGCTGACGTTCAACGAGCAAACAAATGAGTTTGAGTTTAACGACTACGCAGAAGCGATCCGTTTTCTGGTTAACTTAAAGCTTAATGGTGGTACAGAAAACACTATCACCAAAGATATGAATGACAGCCCCTATAAGCCACCTAGAGCGACGGAATGGAACCCTACAAGCATTCGACGGATCTTAAGCTCTCACGCGCTGTATGGCGCTTGGATGACGTCTAAGAAGCTAAATGGTAAATGGGTCGACGACGAGTTAATATTAAATCACTATCCAGCACTGGTAACATTTGAAGAGTTCCAGATCCTGACACCAAAGAAGCGAGTAGTTAATTCTGGTAAAGGTTCAGTGAATAATCATTTCAGCAGACTCGCGAGATGTTCCAAATGTGATAGCGTGATGACAAAGAAGACGACCGTTAACAAATACGGGACTTACGTCATTTACAGGTGTAACAACGCAGCCAAGCGACTAGGGTGCGATGCTCCTGCTATAAGTGCGAAGCAGCTTGAAAAGTTGGTTTTTGCTTATAGTAGACAGTTAAAAGTCAAAGATCCGAAACCTACCAGTGAACAAGATGCTATTAAGCAGCAAATACAACAGAAGCAAATCGCACTCAAGCAGGTGCAGCGAGCTATCTCAAACGGTGGTGATGTAACCGCGTTGATATCAGCGTCAATTGATCTAGAGTCCGGCATCAAGGCATTAGATAAACAGCTCATACCACAAGACGACACCGCTGCTAATCTTAAAAGTCTATTCAACTCAATACATGAGCCAACTAAGTGGAACAACCTAGCACATCGGTTTATCAAAACGATCTATGTAGACGTTAACGGCGAATCTAGAAAACGCAAGTACCTGAAAATTTGCATTGTTGAGCACAGCGGAAAGGTAACTAAGAGTACTGTTTTCGGAAAAGGCCGACATTATGAATGGGCTGATGTAGACCAGTGGATAAAGTAGGTTAGGTGCTAATAGAGTCACGACGCTTAATGCTTCATGGGTTTTGTTTATAACCAGTCATTTTCATGATACTTTCTTAGTATATCTTCCTTACTGTCAAACAGTCCCAAATGATACAGCGCGGAGCGCGTCCGCTGTAACCTTTCAAAGTTTTCTAATATCTCTAATACACTACTAGTATCAATTCAAACTTAAGCGCAAGCGGCAGCAACACGCCGAAGGCGTCCCGCGAAGCGGCCATTAAAACCCAGTAGAATGTATTCAAACCTTTATCAAATCCCTAATACAACCCAACTGGAACCATAGCCGAAGGCGACAGCGGGACGTGCAAGGACGGAGCGAAAGCGACGTACGGCACAGGATCAGACGCTATCGCTCACTTTTTGCAAAAAAGTGCGTATCGTTTTCTTCTTTCTTCATTCTTCATTCTTCATTCTTAGTTCTTCATTCTTAGTTCTTCATTCTTAGTTCTTCATTGCGAAATACTCGAATAACACAACGGAATAACCGAGCAATAAACATTGCTTTAATACCAAGAATCTACCACTGGCGATCATAAATATTACCAGTAGTTGCAAAGACTACACCCATTCAAATGGGATGAACTACTTGTTGTGGAAGTCAAACGGTGGTACTCGCGTCAACGGGTGCCACCACTCCAACGACAAGACAAGTTTGACGGCTTGAAAATCCCACACAACAAGAAAGAACATAATATGCGGATTAAAAAATACTCAAAGTCCTATAAGGACAAAACCATAGATTTTCAGTTACCAGACACAGCGCAGCTAACCCAGTATGACTTTAACTCAATCAGTCATTCGATATTCAAGAACGAAGCCGACCACAAACACGGTAAGTATGCTGTATCAATAGACATTGCTCATGATGATTACATAGTGATCCGTGGTAACAAAGAGATTACTGGAGGTCTTGATCTATCTCTTAGGTCATACGCTAATGCTAAACCGAAACTAGGCGGGGCAACGCAGTTCAAGAACGCGAAACGTGACCAACTGGATTGGGCTACGAATACCGTTAGATACTTCAGGGATCAAGTGTACAAACACTATGACCCGGTTAGACGCAAACAGCCAAGCTATTACACTTCAGCGATTAAACACAGAGCATCAAAATGTTTACTGGATAAATCACTTGTGTTGTTCATTGAGACACACGACGGTCTAGAGATACACGTATGTATAAATGAAATCTGTTACGGATTCACCGTTAGATTAGAAATGACGAAAACCGGACAACGTAACGCGCATTACACATATAGACCGCTAGCTGATTGTGATGACGACTTTGACGACTGGGACGGGTTAGACCTTGAAGACCTAGACTCAGTAAAAGACCAGCTGGACGCGCTAGAACCAGCTGAGACAGCTGAACTTAATACACCGAATACGATTGATTATGTTGATGATAACGAGCCACAGAAGCCCGTACAGGACGATGTAAGCGACGATGATGACATAATGAGTCAAATAGAAAATATGACATGGGATTTTGAATAATGAAAAACATCATTAAAGAACTTAAGAAATACGAAAAGAAAGACATCTTGAAAAGCCGCATTATTGATATGCAGGATAAACAGATTAAAAAGAACAGTGAACTGATTGATAGACAGCAAGGTTGTATAAGACAGGCAGACGGTATTATTCAGAAATATCGTAAAATGGAAGCACTAGCAAAAGAACTAGGCTTTATTAACATTGAGCAAATGATTCACTACGTTGAAGAACTTGAAAGCGGAATAGAGTTTGATGATTAATAAGAAGCTCAAACAACAAACCAACAATAAAAAGATTAACCGTCCATTTTCTGAATGGATGGAAGCACTAGAACGTCATATTAAGAAAATCCAAACCAGTTAGCTAAATACGTTCACTATTAAACAAAGGTGAACGTTAATGGAATACTTTTCAAATAAAAGAGCATTAGAATTGATGCATGAATGGGATCAGAAAAGCCCAATGCCTAGAGAACTTGCAGAACTAGCTATGATATTGTGTAGGCGACTTGCAACGAGGTCTAACTTTTGCGGTTACACTTATACAGACATAATGATTAGTGAAGCGTTATTGAATATTGTTAAGTATTCCGATAGGTTTGATAAATCTAAAAAAAATATACATGCTTATTGGTCTATGATTGCATGGAATGCATTCGTTACCGTAATAAAGAAACAAAATAAACACGCTGATATTAAGAAAAAGTGTGGTGACATGTATCATGATGCACTGGAAGAAAACGCATTAGATATACATTTTAATAACAGTAACCCAGAGCATATATTAATAGCAGAACAGAAAGTATTAGATGATGATTACATATGCTCACGTATAGAACGTTACGCAGAGAGCTATACAACTAAATCAGGTTCGATATATAAGCAGAAGGTTGAACGTATAGACAACTATTATGACGATGCTATAGAAGCCCAGCACATGCGGGATAATGGCGCACTGAATGCTATCTATTGATAGGGGGGCTATCATACTTTTCTGGTCGGCCTTTCTAAGAACCCCTCGAAGATAGATTTTAGTGAAAATCGAAAATTGAGATTGAGAGTTTTTTTTCTCACAAAGGTTAATGAATGAGTAAGAACACGCGCAAACGAAATAAAATATACAACGCACTGATCGAGGATTCGATTGACCCGGATGCAATGGACTATCAACTTGCTAGTCAAATCGCAGACCTTACGATCATAGTGGAAGAAACCAAACAGGCCATTGAAGACGAAGGTTTCATTATCAAACAGCAGTCAACGAAAGGTACGGTTATCACCCGTGCTAATCCACTTGTTGAGACGTACAGAAGTATTCAAGCTAACTTGAGTTCACAGTTAACTAGGTTCTCAAATAGACAAGACCGCAAACAAGCGCAGCTGATAAAGGATCTGAATGATGACGAGTAAAAAAGAAAGATTACTAGCCAAACACGCTAGTAAAAAGAAAGTTGTCATTGAATATGACCAATACGCGGTAGGTTTAGCACAGTTATTTCTTGATGACCCGGAAATGATTAAACATATCGGCACACTGAACAAGTATGACCCGGATTGCTTTTTAGATCACGTAAAATCAAGTATATAAATAAAGGTAGACTAGGAGAAAAGGGTTTACCCTTTTCATAATTTTAATAAGAGGATTTTTTTTAATGAATACATTAAAATATAATACAAGATTGCATTCTGTACTAACCTCACAAGCAATGTTAGTTGCTCCGATGTCAATGACATCATTTGCACCTAGCATTTCGAAATATTAAAAGATTTTCTTAGTTGAGTATTACCATCAACGGTGATACGTCGATGATATTTTTATCATAACCATTAACAACGTTGATCGCTTAGGTCAACCTACCATGTTGAATGTACATAGTTGTAAGTCAAGAGAATAAGATTTAAGCAAATAGAACTTGTTGTGATTTATGCTACTTCTATTCATGTTCACCAAAACATACCTTTTACGTAGGTTTAGTGTTAAGTCATATATCCCCGTTTTGCTTATAGCAATCTGATGACTAACCAAAAATAAGGCCGATTCTCTTATGAGGATTGGCCTTTTTTTATACCTTAATAAATCAATATACCAATACATAAATAATACCAGAAGGGAACTAGCGGGGGATCCGCTTTATTACCGCGTATGGGAAATACGAAACGAAAAATAACAATAACCCATTAAAGGTATTATTAAATGAAAGAACAAATGAACGTTGATGCTTTGCAGAAGGCAATCGACAAAGCTATTGGTTTAGAGAATCGTGTAAACGACTTAGAAAACCAAGTTGCTAACGCAGACGCAGAACCGAAGCAATACACAGCTAAGACAGAAAATAAACAAACGGTTAAAGATTTTAAAATCAAAGAATGGATTGATTCTGGTGTAAAAGAATATAAGACATTCACCAAAGGTTTACCACTTGATGGTAATACCGCGTTATACGAAGCAGAGCTTAATACAAACGTATTAGAACAAGCAATCTCTAATACTGCATTTCTACAGGCACTAGGCGCACGCGGTTCTAAGAACTTAGATTACCGTCGTACTGTGTTAACACAGCGTCCTAATGTACAGCTGACGAAAGAGAACACGGATTTTACAGCGGTAGTAGAAAGTGATGCGTCGAACTATGCAAGCATCCCGGCACTTTATACCAAGATGTACGCGTATCCGTGGGTAACTATGGAGTCATTAGAGCAATCTGATGTTGGTGTACAGGCTAACATTACGAAGCTACTTGCTGAACAATTTGCATTGACTATGCAAGATCAGTTTTTACATGGTGACGGCTCAAATGTTGGTGGAATTCAACAGTTACGCGGTATGGCTAACGCAGCGATTGATCGCGCTAACGGCTATGTTGAAGCATTCAAGCCAGCAGCTACGCGAAACCGTGAAACATTCGGTGCCGTACAAGCTAACGCGGCTGATATTGGTACGACTCCAGCAGAGATCGAGGCATTTTTATATCAACTAATGCTGACCGTCCCGCAACGCTCACAGGCTAACGCATCATTCGTTATGCACCCGAATACTCTTAGTTTCTTAATGCAGAATCTCAAAGATACGCAGGGACGTTCACTAGTCGATATTGAGCTAGAGAAAGATTACGGTGTATGGGTACGTCGCATCACACTTTATGGCGCACAGGTCATCTTGTCTGAAGAAATGGACGAGATCGGGGCTGGAAACTGTGTGATCTTGTATGGTGATTTAAAAGCAGGTTACGAGCGAATCACACCAGAACAGGGTGCAACACACTTTACGGTCGATATCTGGACGTTACCTGATGTAACTAAGTTTTATCAGGACATGTATATCGGTTCAACAGTTGCTGATCATGAAGCCGTTGCAGCTCTAGTGTGCGTCTAAGGTTGGTGACGTATGAACTTACAGAACTACCTTAAAAAATCATTGATGTATGATCCGGTGTATAGCGCACCGGAACTAAGCGACCAGATTACAGAGCAAGCGTTTAATACAAGCTCATTGCTTGCTGAAATGGGTCAAGAAATCGCTGACAATCCAAGCTACAGAAATGTGTTTGTTCGTCATCCTAGCATTAGCCGAGTGATTGAGGGTGATGACATTCCATCAAGCACTGTACAGACCTATCACACTACAGAAAGCGACTTCACTAAAATCGCGTCTAAGATCGAGTTTACGAACGAGGTTCTAACTCAATCAAAGTTTGATATTGAAGAAAACACTTCAATGCTTGTCGGTAACGTTGCAGCAAACGAGATTGCGACGCTAGTGGTCGAGAATCTACAGACTAGACAAACACAAACACCGATCACCGACCCAAATCAAATGGGGTACGGTGAAGACATCTTAAAAGTCAAAACAGGCACTGCGCCGGGTGTAGGTTGGGGTGATGTTGGTCAAACATATGAGCTACTAGCTGAAGCCGTTAAAAACATTGCTGACGTGTATGACGGTAACTCAAAGCTATTCTTGAACAAGAACAACTTTACGACTTTTGTTGCTTCAGTCACTGACCAGTTTGAACAAGTATGGCTGATCCAAGGTGGTCAGTTGTTCGGACGCTATGACGTGGTTATCTGTGATCAGCTTGATGACAACACGATGTATTTTGGCGACATGCAAGCGGCTTTTGACGTTGTATCCTTACAGGGCAATCAAACGGTTGACCCGGTAACGGTGCCTAACTTGCTGAAGATTACTCAGAGTAACAAATACGCTACCGTCGCAAAGGACGCGAGCGCACTTGTGGCACTGGTTCAGGAAGTATAAATACAGTTAGTATTGAAATAATGTGGGATTAGTCTACCACGGAAGTCATTTCATTACTTTCAAGATAACGTTGAAACCAAAGTCTAAATTTTTTTAGATACGTCCAGATTTACAATATCTATGGATAAAGCACCTATGTTAGTAGTTGCTTGCTGGTTACGATTCAGAATGCAATCAAAAGGTTATTGAACCGTTGGAACGTCTTCGGACTAGTACAGAATCAAATATGATAAGAAGGCCGCTAACAGCGGCCTTTTTTGTAAGGATCTAACATGCCAATAAAAATAGAAAAAGTGAAGATTCAAGGTGTGGATCACTTAAATGAATCACTCAAGGGATTAGCTGACGAGCGCGGTAGGCTATGGAAAAAGAACGCATTTCAGAAAGCAGGACGCGAAGCATTTAAACCAGTATTAGCAAACGCTAGACGACTAGCCCCGGTCAATGGTGGACTCACAGCGAAAGCGTTAACAACATCAAGCAGATACCGAAACAAACCACCCAAGAAACTCGGCTTCGCAGCTGAGTACCACATAGGGACAACACTGGGTGCGAAGTTCAACCGAGAAGCACCAAGGAACTCAAGAGGTAAACCAATCCGATACCCATTCATGCAAGAAGTCGGGATTCCTCCGCAGGTTTACACAAGACGCTCAATCCTTGGTAACGCACACAAGGTTAACCGTGAAGCAAACCGAAGACCGTTGCTATTCCAACACAGATCACTAGCAGCAAACAAAACGAAAGTTGTAGACATATTTGTCTACAAAGCGGGTCAGTACGTCGATTTATACGCACAGACTCAATACGCGAAGTTACCGCAAGCACTAAAAAAGAAAAGGTGACAAATGGCAGCACAACAACTATCAAGCGTGAACGTTGATCTCAACGTTTCAAGCGCACAATATATTGAGCAGCTGAAAGCAGCTCAACGAGAAACAAAGCGTCGTCTAGGCGACATCCAGAAAGATTACAATCGATTCACAACAGCGGTTAACCCGGCAGTTGCATCGGCTACAGCATTCGCAGCGGTGGTAACTTCAGCAGCAAACGAAAGTTATCAAGCAGCGATCGAGATGGAACGTCTCTCAGAATCAGCGGGGTTGTCACAACGTGCATTCAAAGAAATGTCAGTGGCTACAGCTCGCGTTGGTGTAGACATGGATCAACTGGGTTCAATTCTTGGTGATACTGAAGAAAAGATCGGTGACTTCATTGCAACGGGTGGAGGTGGTTTCCAAGACTTTGCAGATGTAATGGGATTAACTGAAGCACAAGCACAAGCGACAGCTGAAGAACTTCAAAATCTGTCAGGTCGTGATGTACTGATCGAAATGGTTCGACAGATGGAGAACGCGGGTGCTTCAGCTGAAGAAATGAACTTTGCTCTAGAGGGTATGGGATCAGATGCCCGGTACTTACTTCCATTGCTGAGAGACAACGCGGCAGAGTTGAACCGTTTGGAAAACCGTTTTGGTAGCCTAGCAACAACGCTAGACGAAAAGACCGTTTTCCAATTGGGTGAACTAAACACCGTGAGCACTCTAGTAGCTGAAAACATGCGTAACGCACTAGCGACCGCACTTGCTTCAGTCAGTGAACGGTTAATCAAAGCGGGGGAGAATGCTGCATTTTTCTGGGCATCAATGCAAGCAGGTACGCAACAACAAGTATTGTCTGACATGGCTCGACTGAATGACCAGATCAAGACAACAGAAAGCGAGTTGCAAGAGCTTAGAGATGGTGGCGCATGGTATGACACCGTACTGACCCCGGATAGTGTCATTGATGGTCAGATTAAGACCCGTGAGAAACTACTGAACCAATACAAAACCGAGTACAAGCAACTTCAGGAAAACTACAAGTTACTAACCGGGTTAGTATTACCAACGGCTCCAACGCAATCAACCGGGTCAGGTGGAAGCGAAACACCCGCAGAGGTAGCCACAGTAGGCACAGGACAAGCAGACCATGACGCACAGTACCAAACCTATGTTGATTATCAAAACGCGATTACACAGGCTTACACGGACGCTGAGAACTATCGACAGCAAACAGATATCATCTACGCTGAGAGCTACGAGGAACGTTTAAGGCTACAAGCTGATTACGAGATAAAACATCTTGATCAGAGTCTGATTAATACCGAAGCGTACCAAGCGCAGAAGAAAGCTATTGAAGACCGTTACAGACTGGAAAAAGAGCGACTGGATAAACTGTCAGCTGAGAAAGAGTTGCAGAACGCAGCGGGTAACGTTGACGCAATCGGCGAAGCATTCGGGTTGCAATTCAACTTTAAGAAAAACCTAGAACTGAGCAAAGCCCTGATTAACGCACCTGCGGCCATTTCCGAAGCGGTAGCGAGTGCACCATTCCCGTATAACATTCCTGCTATTTCGTTCGCTACATTAGAGACAGCTGCGACCATTGCGGAGATCAGAGCTGTAAACATGCCACAGTTCGAACAGGGTTCAGAGTACATCCCAAGAGACATGCCCGCTATGGTTCACGAAGGTGAGCGTGTAGTACAAAAAGACATAAACAGAGATTTACAGAACTTCTTAGACTCAGAGAAAGGTGGTGGTTCATCAGGTGGTATTAACATCCAAGCACCGTTGACAATACAAGGTGGTTCGATAGATGACGAAGTGCTATCAGTGATCGCTAAGTATCCTAAACAGATTGCACTAGCTGTGCAAAGGGGTCAGGGCTACCGACCAACTAGGAAGTGATACAAGTGAATAACCGGTTAGTTAACATTGGTCTTTTCTGGACACTATCAAAAATAGTTATCCCAGTAGTGGATATTTACACGAATTGCCCCCCTTAAAGATCTTAAAGCTCTAAAAGGTAAACTGTTAAAGATCGTAAACTGTAACTATTTGAACTGTTTGGTTGTTAACTAATCAATAATACGGATATTTCAGTTGTAATCATTTCTTAGTGGTGTAGCATACTGATTATCAAAACTAAGCAGCGTCAACGGTCATCAACCAACGACGCACACAATAGAAATCTTTCTTGCAGTGGGCTATCAATCCGTTGTGAGTTGTATTTCTGAAAGGCACTGTTTATCGGGTGAGAGGCGGGATCGAAAGACCGTCCGGAGATGCTTAGTCTCTGATTGAGATACCCCGATACAGTGCCTTTCTACTTTATGGGACTAAGCACCATGAACATTTCTCTAAATCACATCACCGCAGCACAGAACGACGTTCTGAACCAGATCGTATACCTAGACGACCACTTCAAGAAAACTCATCAAATCGAGTGTTTCAGCCAATCTGTTAACCAGTTTATGCGCAAACTTGGTTACTGCCGTACGACCATCAAATCAGCTATCAAGAAACTAGAAGACCTAGGGATCATTTCAGTCGCCAAGAACCAAGGTTTCAAGGGCGCTAATCTGTTTTATGTTCACCTAGACAAACTCGAAGAACTCCGCAAGCAGTCACTAGAAGGTTGCTCTAATGCCACCGAGAAAGTGAAAAACGTATTCTGGCGTTACATGACCGACGCGGTATTTTCTGGAAAAACAGACCTATCAGAACCAGAGCAAGCGGGTGATTTTGCATCATACGCCCGTAACACATTCCAACCAGACTACTTTGTAGACCAAGACGACTACGCCGTCATAACTATATTGGATACTGCTATCAATGGATTAGGTTAGTTAAGGTGATGAATGTGTGATAGACTTCGCGCAATTTTGAACATCTGAACAACAAAGTCTTATGCTTATAACAAACAATATCACCCAACAATTCGGCGCGAAGCCACTTTTCGAAAATATTTCAGTGAAGTTCGGCGAAGGTAACCGTTACGGTCTAATCGGCGCGAATGGCTGTGGTAAGTCGACGTTCATGAAAATCCTTTCAGGTGAACTAGAGCCAAGCGCAGGTAACGTAAGCTACGATCCAAACGAGCGCGTTGCTAAGCTAAACCAAGACCAGTTCGCTTACGAAGAGTTCTCTGTAATCGACACGGTTATCATGGGCCATAAAGAGCTATGGGCTGTGAAGCAAGAACGTGACCGTATTTACTCGCTACCAGAAATGAGCGAAGAAGACGGCATGAAAGTGGCTGACCTAGAAGTTCAGTTCGCAGAGATGGATGGTTACATGGCAGAAGCGAAAGCGGGTGAGCTTCTTCTGGCGGTAGGTATCGAAGAGTCTCTTCACTTTGGCCTAATGAGCGAAGTTGCTCCAGGCTGGAAACTTCGTGTTCTTCTAGCACAAGTTCTGTTCGCAGACCCGCATATCATGCTGCTAGACGAACCAACGAACAACTTGGACATGGACACTATCCGCTGGTTGGAAGAGACACTAAACCAACGTAACTGCACAATGATCATCATTTCGCACGACCGTCACTTCCTAAACTCTGTATGTACTCACATGGCTGACCTTGATTACGGTGAGCTTCGCGTTTACCCAGGTAACTACGATGAATACATGACGGCAGCGACACAAGCTCGTGAGCGTCTACTGTCTGACAACGCGAAGAAGAAAGCGCAAATCGCTGAACTTCAAACGTTCGTATCTCGTTTCTCTGCTAACGCATCTAAAGCTAAGCAAGCAACGTCTCGTGCTAAACAGATCGATAAGATTCAGCTAGAAGAAGTTAAAGCATCTAGCCGTCAAAACCCGTTCATCCGTTTCGAACAGTCTAAAGAGCTGTTCCGTAACGCGCTTGTGGTTGAAAACCTATCTCAAGGTTTTGAAGAAGACCTATACAACAAGTTCGATGCGATCTTCGAAGTGGGCGAGCGTGTTGCAATCATCGGTGAGAACGGCGTTGGTAAAACAACCCTACTAAACACACTTGCTGGTGTACTAGAAGCGCGCACAGGTGAATACAAGTGGTCTGAGAATGCGAACATCGGTTACTACGCTCAAGACCATGCTCATGACTTTGAAGAAGACATGAACCTATTCGACTGGATGAGTCAATGGCGTCAAGAAGGCGAAGATGAGCAAGTAGTACGTAGCTTCCTAGGTCGTATGCTATTTGGCCAAGACGACATTAAGAAGTCAGTTAAGGTTATCTCTGGTGGTGAACAAGGTCGTATGCTTCTTGGCAAGATCATGATGCATAAACCAAACATCCTGCTAATGGATGAACCAACAAACCACATGGATATGGAATCTATCGAAGCTCTTAACTTGGCTCTTGAGAACTACAAAGGCACACTGTTCTTCGTTTCTCACGACCGTGTATTCGTAGACTCACTAGCTACACGTATCCTAGAGATCAAAGATGGTCAGATCCATGACTTCCGTGGTACTTACGCTGAGTTCCTAAAAGCGCGCGGCATTGACGGTTAATTGAACCTCTAACGCTACCTAAGCGACACAGGCTTATTAAAAAGCGCCTTTATCATTGCGATAAAGGCGCTTTTATTTGTGCTGAATTATTCGTTACAACAACACTAATATTTAAACTGGGCGACAATCTTATCCAGTTTAACGCTCACATTAGACACCTGCTCACTACAACGCACAGAGCCTGACACCACTTTATACGTATCGACGGATAAATGGGCGATATCTGTGATGTTTCGGTCAATCTCTGCAGAGACAACAGATTGCTCCTCCGAAGCGGTCGCAATTTGGCTATTCAAGTCAAACATTTCACCAACCTGCAGATGAATACCTTCAATCGCATTAACCACACCCTTGGTTTGGCGTTTAACGTGTTCCGTTTGATCTAAGCTCTCCGACATCTTAGCAACGGTTTTCTCAATCCCGCTGGTTAACCCTTGAATGGTGGTTTCAATTTGATGGGTAGAGTTGTTGGTCATGAGTGAAAGCTCTCTCACTTCCGACGCCACCACGGCAAAGCCTCTGCCATGTTCCCCAGCTCGTGCTGCTTCAATCGCGGCGTTGAGGGCGAGTAGGTTAGTCTGTTCTGCGATACCCTGAATCGTCGTAACCACTTGGTTAATCTCACGGCTCTGCTCTTCGAGATGGTCAATCAAGGTCTGAGACTCTTCGATGTTGGTAACCAGCACTTGAATGCTGTCATCGGTTGCGTGCGTCTCTTGCAGTGCATGATGAGCGTTTCCTTTGATTTTCTCAGCGCTCAGTGCAGCGTTTTCAATATTAGCGGCCACTTCATTACTAGTCATAACCAGCTCATTCACTGCCGTAGCTACCGATTCAGATTGTTGCTTTTGCTTCTCGGCGTTACTCATGCTTTTTTGCGCAGCTTGCTCTGAACTACAGGAACTGTCAGTAAGCACGGTCATAACTCCTGAAAGATCTTTGATGTTTGCATGTAGCTTACTAATGAACGCATCAAAGGAGTGGGAGAGTTGCGCCAGTTCATCGGTACCCTTAGCGTTCATACGCACCGTTAAGTCGCCATCACCATTGGCAATAGACTCCATCATTTGGTTGATTGCTTTGATACGAGTTAAAACACTTTTACCGATTAGTGCCAATAACGCCGATAAAAGAATAACGATGGCAAAGCCGAACAGATGCAGGGTATTTTTGGTATCAGAACTGGCTTGGCTTATTGCCGTGTTAATTTCCAGCTGGACTCCATTAATTGCTTTTTCAGCTTGATGAACGGTTCGACGAAGTTCTCCTTTCAGCCCCAGTTCCTCGGTCAGCCCAAGGCGCGTATTCGCCACGAGCAGCTTTTCGACGGCATCTCGGTAGTTCAAATACGCCTGTTTTGTCGTATCTGTATTCTGAGCATAGGGAGTAAACACATCTAATGCACCATCAAATGCGAGACTGGTTTGGTCATTGGTGTGGGCGAGATAGTGGAAATCTTTCTCTACTAACTCAAGCAATGCGAGTTCCAGTGTGAGATTCACCTCTTTCTCTACCGCATGTTTCAATTCATTTCGTCTTTTGTCTAAAACTGCAATCAAGCCAACAGAAGGATTAGGGTTTTCAATCGCGTTGACTTGTTGAACAATCTGACGAAATTGGTATTCGTAGCTCTCGATTGCTTGGCTGATTTTGGAGGTGTTGTCAGAAAGGTTTAACTCGTGGGAAATAAGCGTCTGATTCAAATCTAATAATCTTTGATCCAGTGTTACGGCGGTAGTATCAAAGCGCTCTGCGTATTTCTGTTCTTTCCTTGCTAGAAAGTCTTTCTCGTGCCTTCTGAGCATGAGTAGGTCGACTGAGCTTCTCAGATTCTCATTGGCGGCACGCTCAAGTGACTCCAGCCGGTCAAGGCTCATCTGTTCATATACGGCATAAACAAACACGGATACAAATAGCGTGATGTTGATAAGAATAAATTTACTTCGTATAGACAATGACAGCGAAGAACGCTGCTTTTCGGTTGACCTATCCATAGGCAACTCCTTTTAGCCGATGACGTTTTATATCTATCTGTTATTTATTTGAGTGATGTATTTATAAAAGATAGATATGTAACTAATAGCTTATTAAGGGAGTAACGCAAGGAATTGGACCAGTTTGGTAAAAATTTTACCCAAACAAGCTTAAAGAAGGCATATTAACAAGCTCTAATATGGTAAATGCCCTCAACAACACATTGATACTGAATACTTCTTATTAGTGTTCACGGCAATTGAGAGCATCAAATTACACCTAATTAGGCTTCGTTAGAAAAGAAACTACGGTGCTTTTTAAATACGTTATTCGCCGTGTTGGCTGCCTTTAACATCAAAGATAATCTTATCTGCACCTGTAAAGACTTGGAAGCGTAAACCTTTAGCACGAGCGATCGTAGTGATGCCAAACTTCTGAGCTAAGTCTAAGCCCATTTGAGTCACGCCTGAACGAGAGAGCAACACTGGAATGCCCATTTGAGCTACCTTAATCACCATTTCAGACGTCAAACGGCCAGTGGTATAGAAGATTTTGTCTGAGCCATCTTCCTGATTCAGCCACATTTCACCTGCCAGCGTATCTACCGCATTATGACGACCGACATCTTCAACGAAAGAGAGCACTTGGTCGTCTTTGCATACAGCACAACCATGGACAGCTCCTGCTTTTTTATAGGTGTCGTTATAGTGAGTTAACGCTTCAAGCGCAGTGTAGATTTCTGATTGCTTAAGCTTGGTTTGAGGCACTTGGTAATTTTCCAGCTGCTTCATTACGTTGCCGTACATAGTGCCTTGACCACAACCTGAGGTGACGGTTTTCTTTTTAAGCGCACTCTCCAACTGGCTTGTATCTTCTTTCGTTACAACCGCCGCTGAACTGGTTTCCCAATCAATGATGATTGATTCAATCGCTTCAGGGTCAGAAAGGAAGCTTTGGTTCTTCAAATAACCTAAGACTAATGATTCAGGACGTGAGCCCAAAGTCATCAGAGTCACGATCTCTTTCCAGTTAAGCATGACGGTTAGAGGGCGTTCGCAAGCAATCTGTTTTGTTAGCTTTTCGCCATACTCGTCGAACACTTCCACTTCAATGGTTTGTAGAGGGTTTTCACTGGTTTTAATAATGTTTGGTTTAACCACTTTCATATCCTAGTTGTGTATACGCTCATCACGCGTTTTGACGTTGACGGTTTAGGCGTTATTTTTGAAGCTCGCGGAGGGTGTCGGCTTCTTTGTCTTAATGCTTAAAGCAATTCTTATTCCAAAGCGCTCTTTATCTCAAATTATTCGGATGATTACCTTTACTTAGCGCAAAAACTGTCACATCGGTCTAACCTGAACAGAGACTTCGCCTATTTTGGTGGTGCTATGGCGTGGTTATTGCTTGGTTGTAGTAAACCAAAGATTTTGTGATGTTGTAAATAGAACAAAATGTCCTATTGGTAGCGACTTCAAATAACAACTGGATGAGATATGTCGGAAACTAAAGAACTAGAACAACAATATGAGAAAACCGAGACATCTTGGTCGATAGGCGTTCATCGCATCGAGAAAGAGATCAAAACGGGCATGTGGACGACCACACAATGGGAACTTGCAGGGTTTGAACTATCCCCAAACAGTGACTCAAAAGATGTGTGTCTACTGCAACTGCATAAAGATGAACGTACAGACTATCGATTCAACCTTAGTTCACAACAACCCAAGCTTTTCTTGGTAATGGATAACGTCGATTCAGGTGTACCTATTATCCAATTGCTGACAGCCTCTCAAACTGTCGCAGGTCAGTATATGGATGGAGATAATCAGGTTCTTTCGTTTGATATGCCTTTACCTGTTCAAGCTTGGATGGAGGCCTTCATTGGTCGCCATGGCGAGCTGTTAGAAAAACGTCGTAAGAAACGTAAAGGAGCAGGGCGCGCAAATGGCAACTAGTTTCTTTAGTCGTTGGTCACAGCGTAAGTTAGATGGAGACAAGGCCACAGACGTTGCGACAGAAGAGTCAGTTAACGCTAACACTGATGCTCAACCTTCTGAATTCACAAGCGTTAATGACCTAGATCCTTCGGTTCATTCAGAACAAACAACCGCGGATGTTTCTAGTGGAACTCTTGATGATTCGGTAAAAAACGTTGAAGGGGAGTCTCCTTCTGTTGCTCAGCTGCTGGTATCTGAGGCATCGGAGAGCGTCAAAAAGGCTGCACTAAGAAAGCTGTTCTTATCTGAAGAGTTCAACGTTCGTGATGGCTTAGATGACTATGATGATGACTACAGCAATCTCAAGTCTCTTACTGAAGGCGTTGCTGATACGTTAAGAGACTGGGTAAAAGATACCGTCGAGGATAGTGAGCCTGTCACTACTAAAGCTCAAGATGAGTCAACTTCGACCGGTGATACCTTAGAACAAGAAGTAGCCGAAACAGACCAAGAAGAAGCTCCACAAGAAGCGGGCGATGTTTCTGAAAACGAACCTAAAGATGCCCTCAATTCAGACACTGAGAAGGTTGAAAAGTCTCCCAAACAATAGTAACTGTATAAATACACAGTTACTCATAAAATCGGTACTTCATCTGAAAGTATGAGTCTTTAACTGGGACAAAATATACCACACAAAGAATAGGTACATTTTGACTAAACACTCAATGAACCGACTGAGACAAATTGTCCCAGTCGGTTTTTTTGTCCTTATTAAATAGCAATAAATAACATAAACCATTGAAATATAATCAAAATAAAGTTGGCATATACATTGCTATAAACAAGCATAATCAACAGGTTAGTAGATTGTTTCATTATCGATGCTGAAATACGACACATCATTAATTGAGCAATTAATCAGCATTCTATACGAGGCTGACTACAATCAAGGTTGAGCAGATTATCCATGACGCTATATGGAACTGAGCAATGCTTAAAGAACTATTAAAAGAAGCAACAACAAATAATGGTAAAGCGCGACTCTATGCTTTTGAAAATACCGTAGAGTTAACCAACCTTATTCCACCAACTGTAAGTTATGAAAGTGGTGGAAATACCCTAATCATAGGGCCAACTGCAATCATTGAGAGCGCGGCTGCGCAGTTACCTCAATTGACTAGCCTTACCTTGCTGTCAACCGATGGAGAGAAGGGTTCAAACAGTGAACTCTATTTCGCTAATTCTGTTCAGGTATCAGGTTTCCTAGGTACGTTTGAAGTAGTTATTGAAAACCGTGGGACGACGAGCAATTTAGCGAAAGTTGCGATTAATCACGATTGCTTTGATGTTGTGTTAGACCTATGCCTAAACAGCTGTATGACTGAAGAAGTTCCAGTTCCGGGTTACTACCCAGTTGGACGTGGCTATCCGAAATTGGCTGAAGCACTAGAAGAGATCCCAACGCTAATGGGGACTTTCGATAAGCCAAAATTCTTCCGTTTAGATACTGATTTGTGTGCGCATAGCTCTCGTGGCGTTAAAGGCTGTGAGCGTTGTGTTGATGCTTGTCCTGCAGGCGCGCTATCAAGTGAAGGTACAGACAAAACCGGTCATCGCATCGAAATTAACCCGTACCTTTGTCAAGGCGTGGGTACTTGTGCAACAAGCTGTCCAACTGAAGCGATCAGTTACGCACTTCCTAATCCAGATGACACTCAAAAATTCATTGAACGCACGTTAGCCAACTATGAGAAAGCAGGGGGGCTAGACCCGATCGTTCTGATTTGTAGCTCACGTCATGAAACATATAACGTGATGGCACTTAAAGCACTTCCAGACAATGTTATTCCGATTGTTGTTGAAGAGCTTCCTTCTGTAGGCATTGATACGTGGTTTGCAGCTTTAGTAAATGGTGCAACTCAGGTTCTGTTTGCAGCGTCTCGCTTTATGCCCGAAACCATTATTCGTGTTCTTAATAACGAAGTCGGTATTGCTCAAGAACTGTTGGATCAAATTGGTGTAGCAAAAGAGACCGTAGATATCCTTTACCTTGAATCTCTTCGTGAAGGTGCACCTACACTTTGTACCGATTCGTTTGATTTGGCACTTGGCGACCTTCAAGGAAATAAGCGCCAGCGCCTATTTACTGCTCTAGATGCACTAAGCACATCACGAATCCCTGTCGAAAATATTGTTGAGCTTCCATCGAACGCACCTTACGGCAACGTTTCGTGTGAAAGCAAAGACTGTACGTTGTGTATGAGTTGTGTGGCGGTATGTCCAACTCGTGCACTTCATACCGATGGCACATCTCCATCTCTAAAATTCATTGAGCAAGATTGTGTTCAGTGTGGCCTTTGTGAAAAAGCATGTCCTGAAAATGTTCTGACTCTAACGCCTCGTATGAATTGGGTGAAAGAGGAGCGTCAGAAGGCCGTTGTGATCCATGAAGAGAAAGCAGCGGAGTGTATTCGTTGTCATAAGCCTTTTGCTCCTCAATCTATGATTGATATGTTGCAAAACAAGTTACGCGGTCACTCTCATTTTTCAGACGAAGCAGCGATCAATCGTATTGCTATGTGTGAAGACTGCCGTGTCATCGATATGTTCGATTCAATGGCTCAAGACCCATTGAAACAACTGAAATACTAGGAGTTGGCTTTGGATACTCATTCAGAACAAGAACAAACATTAAGAACAGATATCTACCTAGTTCTATCCGCACTATTTCGTAGTGCTCCAACAGAAGAGATGATCGACTTTTTAAAATCTCTAGAAATTGAAGAGTCGGAAAGTGCTATGCAGAAAGCGTGGATTGCGCTTCAACAAGCCGCAATTCAATCTAAACGTGAAGCACTAGAAGACGAATACCAAGACCTTTTCATCGGTATTGGCCGTGGTGAAGTTATGCCTTTTGGTTCATGGCATATGACTGGCGCAATGATGGAAAAGCCACTCGCTGAGATCCGACACGATCTTGAGCTTCTTGGTATTGAGCGCGACGAAAACGTAAAAGAGCCAGAAGATCATATTTCAGCTCTTTGTGAAGTCATGGCGATGCTAACCGGTGAAGAAGAAGAGCTTCAACAAGTTGTTTTCAATAAACATATTGCACCTTGGTTTGAATCTTTCACTCGTCAAACGGAGAGTGCGGAACACGCCAACTTTTACAAGCCGGCCGCTCAGCTATGCCAAGCATTCCTATCGCTAGAACAAGTTCGTTTTAGTGTGAATACCAAAAGCAGTAAGCACAAATCAAAAATTGATGTGAAAAACGTCACTGATTACGAGTAATCGAGCAGTACTCGATCATATCGATAGAGGGGCAGTAAGCCTCCATAAAGATCTACCGTAAGGTAAGGAAGCAATGATGAAAGATAATAAAGAAGTAAATACAAGCCGTAGGGACTTACTCAAAGGCTTAACAACTGCAGCCGTAGCGGGTGCTGTTGTCGCTGGAACTTCAACAGTGGCATCAGCAGCTGAAACGCCTGACCTTTCCAAAAAAGACGTGAAGAAGACTGGCTACCGTGAAACGCAACATATTCGCGACTACTACGACACACTATAGGGGATAAAGGATGAAACTAGTCAAACGCTCCGATAGTGTGAGCAAGGAAACCAATCAGCTCGGCGTATCTCGTCGTGCATTCATGAAGAACACTTCATTGGCTGCTGGTGGCGCTGTAGTAGGTGCAAGCCTATTTGCTCCAGGTATGATGAAGAAAGCACAAGCGAAATCGGTTGATCCAGATGCGAAAACTGAGATCAAACGTACGATCTGTTCTCACTGTTCTGTGGGTTGTGGTATCTACGCTGAAGTTCAAAATGGCGTATGGACTGGCCAAGAGCCGGCATTTGACCACCCATTCAACGCTGGTGGACACTGTGCGAAAGGTGCAGCACTGCGTGAGCACGGCCACGGTGAACGTCGTCTTAAGTACCCAATGAAACTGGAAGGCGGTAAGTGGAAGAAACTTTCTTGGGATCAAGCAATCGAAGAGATCGGTAACAAAGCGCTTGAGCTGCGTAAAGAGTCTGGTCCTGATTCGGTTTACTTCCTTGGTAGTGCGAAACACAGCAACGAGCAAGCTTACGCATTCCGTAAAATGGCGTCACTTTGGGGCACCAATAACGTCGACCACCAAGCACGTATTTGTCACTCAACCACAGTAGCAGGTGTAGCGAACACTTGGGGCTACGGTGCAATGACTAACTCGTTCAATGACATGCACAACTGTAAGTCGATGCTATTCATTGGTTCGAACCCAGCAGAAGCACACCCAGTCGCAATGCAGCACATCCTGATCGCGAAAGAGAAAAACAACTGTAAGATCGTTGTTGCGGATCCTCGTCGTACTCGTACGGCTGCAAAATCAGATCACTACGTATCACTTCGTCCGGGCTCTGACGTCGCGTTTATTTGGGGCGTGCTATGGCATGTGTTTGCAAACAAGTGGGAAGACAAAGAGTTCATTCGCCAACGTGTATTTGGTATGGATGAGATCCGTGAAGAAGTCGCAAAATGGACGCCAGCTGAGGTTGAGCGCGTAACGGGCGTATCTGAAGCGGACGTTTACCATACAGCGAAACTCCTTTCTGAAAACCGCCCTGGTTGTATCGTTTGGTGTATGGGTGGTACTCAACACACCACAGGTAACAACAACACTCGTGCTTACTGTGTACTTGAACTTGCACTAGGTAACATCGGTAAATCAGGCGGCGGCGCTAACATTTTCCGTGGTCACGATAACGTACAAGGCGCAACTGACCTTGGCGTACTATCAGACACACTTCCAGGTTACTACGGTCTCTCTGAAGGCTCATGGCGCCACTGGTCGAAAGTTTGGGATCTAGATTTTGACTGGGTGAAAGGCCGTTTCGATGACAACGCTTACGGCGGTCAAAAACCAATGAACAGTGCGGGTATCCCTGTATCTCGTTGGGTGGATGGTGTTTTAGAAAACAAAGACAACATTCGCCAACGTGAAAACATTCGCGCAATGTTCTACTGGGGTCACGCGGTGAACTCTCAGACTCGTGGTCCTGAAATGCAGAAAGCGATGCAGAAGCTGGATATGATGGTTATTGTTGACCCATACCCAACCGTTGCAGCGGTAATGAACGATCGTACTGATGGCGTTTACCTACTTCCAGCGACGACTCAGTTCGAAACTTACGGCAGTGTTACGGCATCAAACCGTTCGCTACAGTGGCGAGACAAAGTGGTTGATCCACTGTTCGACTCTAAGCCTGACCACGAAATCATGTACCTACTTTCTAAAAAGCTAGGTTATGCAGACCAGTTGTTTAAAAACATCCGCGTTGAGAACAATCAACCACTGATTGAAGACTTAACACGTGAGTTTAACAAAGGTATGTGGACGATTGGTTACACCGGTCAAAGCCCTGAACGTATCAAAGAGCACCAACAAAACTGGCACACATTCCACAAAACAACGTTGGAAGCGGAAGGCGGCCCAATTCACGGTGAAACCTACGGTATGCCTTGGCCATGTTGGGGTACACCAGAGATGAAACACCCTGGTACTCATATCCTTTACGATACATCTAAGCCTGTTGCAGAGGGCGGCGGTAACTTCCGTACCCGTTTTGGTGTTGAGTTCGAAGGTAAAAACCTACTGGCAGAAGACAGCTATTCGAAAGGCAGTGAAATCAAAGACGGCTATCCAGAGTTCAGTGACAAGCTTCTGAAACAACTGGGTTGGTGGGACGATCTAACAGCCGAAGAAAAAGCGGCTGCTGAGGGTAAGAACTGGAAAACCGACCTATCTGGCGGTATCCAACGCGTTGCGATTAAGCACGGCTGTATCCCATTTGGTAATGCGAAGGCGCGTGCGGTTGTTTGGACATTCCCAGACCGCGTACCACTTCACCGTGAGCCGCTGTACACGCCACGTCGTGACCTAGTAGCTGACTACCCAACTTGGGACGACAAAGAAGCGATCTTCCGTGTACCAACCTTGTACAAGTCGATTCAAGAAGAAGATAAGTCTGGCGAGTACCCAATCATCCTAACCTCTGGCCGTCTGGTTGAATACGAAGGTGGTGGTGAAGAGACTCGTTCTAACCCTTGGCTTGCTGAACTTCAACAAGAGATGTTCGTTGAAGTTAACCCGAAAGACGCAAACGACATCGGCTTTAAAGATGGCGATGATGTTTGGGTTGAAGGTGCAGAGAAAGGCCGTATTAAGGTGAAAGCTCTTGTCACACGTCGTGTGAAGCCTGGTCTGGCATTTATTCCATTCCACTTCGGCGGTAAGTTCCAAGGTGAAGACCTACGTTCTAAGTATCCTGAAGGCACTGACCCGTATGTTATTGGTGAAGCTGCAAACACAGCAACCACGTATGGTTATGACCCTGTAACGTTGATGCAGGAAACGAAAGTAACCCTTTGTAACATTCGTAAGGCTTAAGGAGTCCAATAATGGCTAGAATGAAATTTCTTTGTGACACTAAGCGTTGTATCGAATGTAACGGCTGTGTCACTGCATGTAAAAACGAAAACGATGATGCTCTAGAGTGGGGTATCCAACGTCGCCGCGTTGTAACACTGAACGATGGCGAACCGGGTGAAAACTCTATCTCAGTTGCTTGTATGCACTGTACTGACGCGCCTTGTATGGCGGTATGTCCTGCAGACTGTTTCGAGCACACTGAAGACGGCATCGTACTTCACAACAAAGATCTGTGTATCGGTTGTGGCTACTGTCTATTCGCTTGTCCGTTTGGCGCACCACAATTCCCTAAACAGGAAGCATTTGGTGAGCGCGGTAAGATGGACAAATGTACATTCTGTGCAGGCGGTCCTGAAACTGAAGCGGGCTCTGTTGAAGAGCGTCAGAAGTACGGTGCGAACCGTATTGCTGAAGGCAAGCTGCCAATGTGTGCATCACTATGTTCAACTAAAGCACTACTAGCGGGTGACGCAGAGAAAGTCTCTGATGTATTCCGTCAACGTGTTGTAGAGCGTGGCGCAAAAGGCGCGGGTTGGACCAATGGTAACGACCTATCTTACGATGCGACTAAGAGCTAAGTAGGGAGAGACGTATGCTTTCATTGTTAAAACGTCTCTCATTTGTCGTGCTGCCGTTATTGGCAGCACTGACAATGCTGGCTCCAATGAGTCACGCTGCTGAGACGAAAGCGAATACCGCAGAGCGTGAGATGACCCAACTTGCGGGTGCAGACTTTTGGCGACAAGTGCGTGAAGGTGAGACAGGATACACAACGTCTCAATCTGCTGAGCACGGCATGCTGATCAGTACTCCTGGACAAACGTGGTACATCTTAAAAGAGAAGTGGATGTCTCCGGCAGGCGCAGTTGCTATCTTCGGTAGTATTGCCTTTGTTACTCTGATGTACATTGTGATTGGTCCACTGATGTTAAGTGCACCGAGAACAGGGCGTAAAATAAAACGTTGGTCTCGTTTAGACAGAGCGCTCCACTGGAGCATGGCGTTTACCTTCCTAACTTTGGCCTTCAGCGGCTTAATGTTGGTTTATGGTAAGCACTTCTTAAAGCCTTATATCCCAACGGATTTGTGGGGCTTTATCATCATGCTCGCTAAGCAATACCACAACTACATCGGTCCAATTTTCTATGTACTGCTAATGTGCGTACTAGTGAAGTGGTGGCGTAAGTCTATCTTCAAGATGGTCGACCTTAAGTGGTTTATGAAGCTTGGTGGTATGGTTGGTAAGCATAAAGGCTCACACCCGTCAGCAGAGTTTTCAAACGCTGGTGAAAAAGCACTGTTTTGGTTACTTATCGTTGTAGGTACCGTCGTTGCGATCAGTGGTTTAGTTCTAGACTTTCCAATCTTTGGTCAAACACGTCGTGATATGGAGCTTTCTAACTTAGTTCACATGCTAGCGGCACTGATCCTTATCTGTGGCTTTGTGTTCCACATTTATATCGGCCTGTTTGGTATGGAAGGGGCGTTAGAAGGTATGGTAACGGGTGAAGTTGACGAAACTTGGGCTAAAGAGCACCACGACCTTTGGTACGAAGAAGTCATGGCTAAAGAGAAACAGGAAGCACTACAAGGTGACACAACTGGTTCGAACACAGAAAATGTCTCGCAAACAGCAAAAGAGGTAAAGCCGAATGAACAAACCTCATAAAGGTATTTGGGTTGCTTACATACTAAGTTGCTTTACGCCATTTACCTGCCTGATTTCGGGTGTGATCGCTATTGTCTATGCGGGTTATCGTCTAGACAAAGGAGAGGATGGGGAGGTCATTGACTCCCATTACTACGGTTTAATCCGTACTTTCTTCCTGAATCTGACCTACTTTGTGGTATTGATCGTGACTGTTGCAACATCAAATGGCGTTTTGAAAGGTGTAAACGACTACTGGTATAAGAGTCATTTCATCGATGAGATTGCATACTACATCCCTTACGTGGGTATGTTGTTTGGTGCTATTGCCATCGTGGTTTGGTTTATTCGTATGTACCAAGGAATGACCCGCTTGAAGCAAGGTTTGCCACAAAAAGCTTCAACAGGACCAAACTTATAACAACACTCTTAAGTTGTTCTATTTGAAACCCAGCTCTTTGCTGGGTTTTTTATTGTCTGCTTTCTAAATCCTCTAAGCTTTTTCCTTAATGTTGCACGCTTCTTTATGGTGCATCTCACTATCTTGGTGCAAATAAAATTAACAACTTACATCCTGTTGCTCACCAAAATTGTGCCACTAAACATTAAATTCATTATTAATCAATAATTTACTTAGCAGTGCAAACTGCGCTTATTCGGTTCATGTGGTTTGGAACGCATTTTGCCTAACTATTGAGTCTTTAAATAATTACATCATTTAACGCGCACACAATCAGTGCAAATGATAAAGCAAAAGGAGTTAGCTTTAATGAGCCAGTCAGTCGAGCAAGTTCATAGTGCAGTACAGAACTTGACGCAAAGTTCGGACACACTGTTTTTACTACTTGGTGCCATCATGGTTTTCTTGATGCACGCAGGTTTTGCCTTCCTAGAGGTAGGTACGGTACGAAAGAAAAACCAAGTAAACGCTTTGGTGAAGATTCTTGCGGATTTTGGCGTTTCCGCCATTGCGTATTTCTTTATCGGATATTGGGTTGCTTATGGCGCACACTTTTTCGCTGATGCCGATACCCTGGCTCAAGCAAATGGCTATGAGTTAGTGAAGTTCTTCTTCTTAATGACGTTTGCTGCGGCGATTCCAGCAATTGTATCGGGTGGTATCGCAGAGCGTGCACGTTTCTACCCAGTACTATTGGCGACCTTATTTACGGTTGGGCTGGTTTATCCGTTCTTTGAAGGCATTATTTGGAATGGGAATTTTGGCCTACAGGATTGGTTCGAAGCGCAGTTCGGTTATGGCTTTCATGACTTCGCAGGTTCAATCGTCGTACATGGCGTAGGTGGTTGGATTGCATTGGTCGCAGTTTACTTTCTGGGAATGCGTAAAGGACGTATTCGTGCGGGTAAGCACACCAACTTCGCACCATCAAACATTCCTTTCTTAGCGTTAGGCGCATGGATTCTTTGTGTCGGTTGGTTTGGCTTTAACGTAATGTCAGCGCAGGCAATCAATGGCATTAGCGGCTTAGTTGCAATGAACTCTCTCATGGCGATGGTTGGCGGTATTCTAGCTGCACTGTTTGCTGGCAAGAACGACCCAGGCTTCATTCACAATGGTCCTTTGGCGGGCTTAGTCGCAGTTTGTGCTGGCTCAGACTTGATGCATCCACTCGGTGCACTCGTAACAGGTGGTGTCGCAGGCGCACTATTTGTTTACCTATTCACTTACATGCAAAACAAAACCAAGATTGATGACGTATTAGGTGTTTGGCCTCTACACGGCGTTTGTGGCGCATGGGGCGGTATCGCAGCAGGTATCTTTGGCCAACAAGCATTCTGGGGACTTGGTGGTGTGAGCTTTGTGGTACAAGTTCTGGGTACTATTGCAGGCATTGTCATTGCAGTTGGCGGTGCATTCATCGTTTACGGCATCCTAAACAAAGTGACAGGCCTTCGTTTAAGCGAGGAGGATGAATTTAACGGTGCGGATCTATCCATTCACAAGATCTCATCTGTAAGTGAAGATTAACCTTTAAACAAAGTAATCTTCTTACCTCTAGATACAGAAATTAAAAGCGGCTTCGGTCGCTTTTTTCATTTTTTGTAAAGAGCGATAAGGAGAAAAAACCGATTCAACAATCGTCTCCGAGCTATGTTTCCTCTTCAAAACTCAAGCTAGTTCACAAATGACCAATGGATACATGCACATAAGACCATGGTCTAATCCCCAAAACTATTGTTGGAATTTGAACAATGCTAAGCTGTTACAAAGTGACATATTGATAAGGACGTAATATGAATTTCCCATACAGAAATATCGTGATTCTCACAGGTGCTGGGATCTCGGCAGAATCAGGAATACAAACTTTTCGTGCGCAGGACGGATTATGGGAAAACCACAAGATCGAAGATGTGGCTACCCCCGAAGGCTTTCAACGAGACCCTGATTTGGTTCAAGCATTTTATAATAAGCGCCGTAAAGGACTGCAAAGCCCCGATATTGAGCCTAATGCTGCACACAAAGCGCTAGGGGAGCTTGAGAAGCGTTTAGATGGGAAAGTCACCATCATCACACAGAATATCGATAACCTTCATGAGAGAGGCGGTAGCGACAATGTGATACACATGCACGGCGAACTCCTAAAAGCCCGTTGCAGTGAATCGAATCAGGTTATTGAGCACAAAGATGACATTCTGACTGGTGAGCTATGTCATTGTTGCCAAATCCCAGCTCAGATGAGGCCTCACATTGTTTGGTTTGGTGAAATGCCACTACGTATGGGGGATATCTATTCAGCGTTAGAAGAAGCGGATCTATTTATTTCTATCGGTACTTCTGGCGTAGTGTACCCAGCTGCAGGCTTTGTCCACGATGCGAAAATGCATGGCGCTCATACTATTGAAATTAATCTAGAGCCAAGCGCTGTAGAAAGCGAATTTGTTGAAAAGCGTTATGGTAAGGCAAGCATTGAAGTTCCTAAATTAGTTTCAGAACTCCTATACGAAGAACCTAAAAGTTTAAGAGCTTGAAAGGAAAAATAGTCTATCGGTTTGTATAAAAACAAGGCATCACGATTCAATGTGATGCCTTGTTTGTTTTTGGTCTGATTCAACAGCACTACTCATATACAGTTAGTGCTTTTTGGCATAGAAAGCGATAGCTTCTTCACTGGTCATCCCGTAGTTTTGAATCAGGTCAACGAGTTGACGTTTTTCTTCTAGCTCAGCAAGAATCTCTGGATCAGTTTCAATTTCATAGTCATCAATATCATCTATCGGCTTCACGTCTTTTATCCTTCTGAACTACAACAAAAAAAGACTAGCATAACCAACAGAGACTCAAGCAATAGTTCACACGAAGTGCGAGTTACAGAGCAAAAACAAACTTGTGTTTTGTCTTATAACGAAGCTCCTTCTACAGCAAATTAAACACTCTTCAAGCTGTGCTTGGCCTTTTTCATTGTGTACATCGCTTTGTCTGACGCAACCAAGGCCTGTTGAAAAGTGTCTTGTGTCGCAGGGGCTACACCATATGAAAAATCAATATTTTCGCCGTGAAGCAGATTGACAACCTGATCTATAAATTCAGCGCTACGTCCTTTGAGTGCAACCACGACAAACTCGTCACCACCAATTCGAAATAGTAACTCGTCCTGAACCGCAGCTTGGCGAAGTACCTGAGAGAAGCGCACAATCATGAGATCACCTACATTATGACCTTTTAAATCATTCACGCGTTTTAGGCCATCAAGGTCCAGATAGATAACATCGAACTCGGCGAGTGTAATTGCGTCGAATTTCTTTCGGTTAAACAGGCCCGTCAACTCATCAATGTGGCTCTGAGCTTTAATGGAGGAGGTGAGTTGGGTAATACCAATCGCGATAAGCAAAAACGCGATCTGCAGTAAACCATCTTCAAGAAAAGTATCAATGAGTTCATGGCGGTCTGCCCATTCATCAAGCCTCTCGAGTTCTGTTGCGACGTCATAACAAAGGTTGAAAATAAGGAGCAGAGCACCGAAGTGCAAGATCTTATGAGGAAGTATCGCTTTTCGAGCAACAGCATAGACATAAATTACGATGATCAGTGTATTGGTTTCAAAGAATAAGTCGTAGTTTGAATCTATGTCTGTCACAGAGCTCAAGCCAAGCATCACAAAGGAGCCTAGTAGCATTAGAGTGACAATCAATAGTATAGGGTTTGCCTTCATATTAAATCGCACTTCGTGTTGTTTATTTTTATCCTATATAAAGTTTAGATAAAAAGAAAGCGGCCAACGCCGCTTTCATATTCATTTAAAAATAAACTAGTTGTTTACTTTTAGTTTTTGGAAGTACTCGTCATAAATAACGCTCGCTTCACCCACTTCGTCTTGCCAAAAACCGTTGTCCATTACAGATTGTGGTGGGAAAACGTTCTGGTCTTCAGCAAACTCTTTCGGTAGAAGAGGGTATGCCGTTTTAACTGGCGTTGGGTAGCCAATTTCTAGAGCAATTTTTGCTGCGTTTTCAGGGCGTAGTAGGAAGTCGATCATCTTGTGTGCCGCATCTACGTTTTTCGCGCCTGATGGAATCGCTAGGCTGTCCATCCAGAAAATTGCGCCTTTCTCTGGCCAGATGATGTCAATTGTTGCACCTTCTTGACGAGCCATGTATGCAGAGCCGTTCCAAAGCATACCTAGAGAAACTTCACCTGCTAGGTAAGGGTTTGCTGGGAAATCTGAGTTGAACACCAATACATTTGGCATTAGCTTCTTCAGCTCTTCGTAAGCCGCTTTGATTTCATCTGGGTTAGTTGTGTTTGGAGAGTAACCCAGCTTTGTTAGGGCAATGTGGAACACTTCACGAGAGTCGTCCATCATCATCAGCTGACCTTCCCACTGTGTATCCCATAGGTCATCCCATGATTTAACAGAAGACTTGTCTAGCATGTCTGAGTTAATGCCAATACCCGTAGCACCCCAGATATATGGGATAGAGTAGCTGTTGCTTGGGTCAAATGGTTTGTCCAAGTAGTTTGGATCCAAATCAGCAAAGTGAGTTAGCTTAGATTTGTCTAGCTCTTGAAGCATGCCTTCTTTGCGCATCTTAGATACGAAGTAAGTAGAAGGTACAACTAGGTCGTAACCTGAACCTTGAGTTTTTAACTTAGCGTACATGCTTTCGTTAGACTCGTAGGTAGAGTAGATAACTTTAATTCCAGTCTCTTCAGTGAAGTCCTCTAACACTTCGTTAGGGATGTATTCAGACCAGTTGTAAAAGTACAGTTCTTGGTCAGCTGCGAAAGAAGGAGTTGAAAGTAAGGTAGCAGCACACAATGCGCCGGTATACAGTGTTTTTTTCATTACTGTTCCGTTCATTTGTTTGATTTGAATCTGGGTTGCGGACCCAATGTGAATCGATTTATAAAAATCGCGTCGGATTATAGCAGTCTAATACGAAAATAGGCAGCCTAAGCTGCCTATTGCATTGAAATTATTATAGACCTTACTGGCCGGCTTTCAACTTCATGAAATACTCTTCATATTTCACGGTTTTGTCACCAACAGCCGCTTGCCATTCAACGCGGTCTAGATCTTCTTGAGAAGGGAACAGCGCAGGGCTATCTTTGAACTTCTCGTTCGATGCTTTTACTGCGGTTAGGTAGCCAGTGTCACGAGAGATCTGCTCTGCAATCTCAGGGCGCAGTAGGAAGTCGATCATCTTATGCGCCGCTTCTACGTTCACAGCACCAGAGCTAATTGCAAAATTATCTACCCAGCCGATACCGCCTTCTTTCGGGAATACCAGTTTAATTGGCAGGCCTTCATTTTGAGCAGCAGCAGCAGAGCCGTTCCAAAGCATACCTAGACCAACTTCGCCAGACATGTATGGCGCACCTGGGTTATCAGAGTTAAACACAAGTACGTTCGGCATCAGCTTTTGTAATTCAGCGTAAGCTTCGTCGATTTGCTTTTCGTCCGTTGTGTTGCCTGAGTAACCTAGCTTGCGAAGAGCAATGTGGAACACTTCACGCGTATCATCCATCATCATCAATTGGCCTTCAAGCTCAGGCTTCCACAAGTCTGCCCAGCTTTGGAATTCTTCTGGGTCATACATATCTGTATTAACAGCAAGACCCGTGATCGCAACAACGTGAGGAATAGAGTAGTCGTTGTTTGGATCGTACGGCTTGTCTAGGTAATTAGTATCTAGGTTAGTGAAGTTACTCAACTTAGACTTATCAATTTTTTGTAGCATACCTTCATCGCGCATTTTAGACACGAAGTAGGTTGATGGCACAACAAGGTCATAGCCTTTGTTATGCGTTTTTAGCTTTGCGTATAAGGTTTCGTTCGACTCATAGGTAGAGTAGATAACCTTAATACCTGTTTCGTTTGTGAACTTCTCTAAGATCTCACTGTTGATGTAAGGACCCCAGTTCATAAACACTAATTCTTTGTTCTCTTCTGCAGATACAGACGCAGAGAACATAGAAAGCGCACATGCACTACCAGCTAATAAAGTAGCCCATTTTTTCATTGACGTTAGCTCCGAACTAAACGTTGCCTAAAAGGCAGTAGATAGAAAAACAGAATGGCGATTTCACCATTCTGTTTATGAATTACACGTGAGGTTTACTTGATCTTCTCTCTTGCTAGCAGTTGAGAAGCAACAACTAGTATCAACGAGACCACAAGCATAACCGTTGCAAGGGCATTAACCTCTGGTGAAATTCCCACTTTTACCATTGAATAAATCTTCAATGGTAAGATTTCATATGTTGGACCAGTCACAAACGAGCTGATAATCACGTCATCAAGCGATAACGTGAAGCTCAGTAACCAACCCGCAGCAACAGCAGGTTTCGCTAGCGGAAGAATGATCTGTTTCAAGATTGTCCACTCACTCGCGCCCAAGTCTTTTGCTGCTTCCAGCATTTTGACATCAAAGCCATTCAAGCGACTGTACACTGTCACCACGACAAACGGTAGACAGAAGGTAATATGAGCCGCGAGTAGGGTAAAGAACCCAAGCTGTACGCCCATTACCAAAAACAGAGCCAGTAATGAGATTGCCATAACAATATCTGGCGACATCATCACCACAAATAGCATTGTGTTTACGACACCTTTACCTTTGAACTGGTATCGGAATAGTGCCACAGCCGTTAAGCTGCCCACGATTGTCGCCGCTGTTGCAGAGAACACAGCCACATTGAGAGAGTGCCATGCTGCCTGCATAAGGCTGTCATTATTTATGAGTGCATCATACCACTTGGTGGTGAAGCCGCCCCATTTCATGCCAAATTTGTTCGCATTAAACGAGTTTGCGATTAATACGATGATTGGTAGATATAGAAAACCATATACCAATGTCATAAAGCTGAACTTAACTGTGCGACCCATTAGTCTAGCTCCACCTTCTTATTCAATAGCTTGCCTGCACGATAGTAGGCATAAAGCATCACAGCCATTGCTGCCGTTAGCGCGATACTGGTTGCCGCACCAAACGGCCAATCTCGGGCATTCAGTACCTGGCTCTTAATCACGTTACCAATCAGTAGGTTCTTCGCACCGCCTAGTAGGTCAGAAATGTAGAACATGCCCAACGCTGGTAAAAGAACAAGCAAACAGCCGCCAATAATGCCTGGCATTGTTAGTGGCAAAATGACTTTAAGTAGCGTCTGTAACTTATTCGCACCCAAATCTTTTGCCGCTTCAATGTAGGTATCGTCCAACTTCTCAATCGCAGAGTAGAGTGGCAGAATCATGAATGGTAATAGGATGTATACCAAGCCGATCATTACTGCGGTTTCGGTATACATAATACGCATCGGCTTATCGATGATTTCTAACGCCATTAAGCTTTTATTCAACACGCCTTGAGTACCCAACACAATCTTCAAGCCGTAAGTACGAATCAGTGAGTTTGTCCAAAAAGGAACAATCACCAAGAACAGCATGAAAGGGCGCCACTTAGCCGGCATTTTCGCTACGATGTAAGCGAATGGGTAACCAATCACTAAACAAAGTAGGGTTGCCACAATCGCCATGTAGAACGAATGCGCTAAGACTTTAAAGTACAGTGGGTCAGCTAAACGAACATAGTTATCGAGCGTGAATGTCATCTCGATAAGGTTCGCTTCATCTCTAGTTAGAAAGCTTGTACCAATGATCATGATGTTTGGAATCATCACGAAAATAACAAGCCAACCAGTGATTAAAGCAATAATGGCGTTTTGTAAATTAAACTTCTTGCTCATCTTCTAGCACCACTTCCCAGCTCTCAACCCAAGTTACAGCAACTTTTTGGCCCAATGAGTGATCAACATCTGGGTCATCTTCGTTGAAGAATTCGCTTACCATTACGCGCATACCAGATTCCAGTTCAACAACTGAATCCAGCGTCATGCCTTTATAGGTACGCTCGATAATATGGCCAACAATGCCACGCTGCTCAGACTCTTTGATCTCTTCGATTCGAAGGTCTTCAGGTCTTAATAGAACTTGCAGCTTTTGTCCTTCAGTGATCTCTTTATCGTGATAGATAATAGAGTCTTCACCTTCAATCTTTGCCACGATGCGCTTTTCGTCTTGACGAGAAATTGCGGTTGCTTCGAACACGTTGATCTCACCAATGAAACGCGCAACGAATAGGTTTTTAGGCTCTTCGTAGATTTCACGTGGCGTACCATCTTGCTCGATAACACCGTCTCGCATAACGATAATACGGTCTGACATCGATAGCGCTTCTTCTTGGTCATGCGTTACAAAGATGAACGTAATACCAAGTTGGCGCTGAAGCTGCTTAAGCTCAATCTGCATCTGTTTACGAAGTTTGTAATCCAGCGCCGATAGAGATTCATCCAGCAGTAGAACTTTAGGCTTATTAACAACCGCACGCGCAATGGCGATACGTTGCTGCTGACCACCAGAGAGTTGGTGTGGTTTTCGCTGCGCCATCTGTTCTAGGCGTACCATTTTCAGAGCTTCCATTACACGAGGTTCAATCTCGGCGCTCGGAACTTTCTGCATACGTAGACCAAATGCCACATTGTCGAAGACAGTCATATGTGGGAATAGGGCGTAGCTCTGGAAAACAGTGTTTACATGCCTTTGTTCAGCAGGAACTTGGGTAACATTTTGGTCAGCTAATAGGATTTGACCACTATCTGCCGTTTCAAAACCCGCAATCATTCTTAGTACTGTGGTTTTACCACAACCGGATGGGCCTAAGATGGTGAGGAACTCACCGTGATTGACATTTAGATCAAGATTGCCGATGACTTCCTTACCATCGAAACTTTTACTAATACCAGTGAGTTGTACTACTGGCTTTCCTACTGATTGTTTAGCGTTCAACGTCTGTTTTTCTCCACCTTGGTCCTTTTCAAGACCTGTTGCTACACACTTTTAAGGCGCGCATCATAATCACCAAAATCGTGAATTCAAAGCATTTTTTATCATTGGTTGATAAAAAATTTCGCAGGTAAAAGTAAACATCCTTTACCATACTGATATTTGAGGCATTTCTGCATGAACAAGTGTTTAATTATTAACCATTAACGCACAAAAGCAAGCCTTGTTACAGAATCAAGTTTTAGTTTGCACTCGACATATGAGTATAATGAAGCCAATTTTTTATCAATAAGTTAGGTGGCTTCGAATTCGCTAGCGCACCTAGGTATCACTATGAATAATGACATCGAAAAAGACTTTAATTTAGGCGGCAGTATCGACAGAGCACTTTCTGGGGACTACGAACTGAAAGCGACAGCTGTTTTCCAAGAAGCTTGGAAGCATACGATTAGTCACTTCTTAAACTTCTCGCCGGCCATTATTGCTTTAATGTTTGTCCAGCTTGCTATCTTTTATATCGCTCTGAAGTTACAGCTTGGTGACCCGGGTATTATCCTTGATGCGGTGATTGATCCTGAAGCATTTACACCACAGATCGTTGAGTCGATTTTCATTGCTAACTTTAGCTACGAAGTTATCAGCGCGCCGGTATACGCAGGCATCAGCCTAATGGCAATGAGCCACGCTGCCGGTTTAAACACCAAACTGCGCCATATCGGTAAAGGGTTGCAATTTACGGTACCAGTGATCCTAGCAACACTATTTAGCTTAATGCTGCAGGGGATTGCAGGTATGATTCTGCCGTTCTTGTCGATTTACTTCTCTTTGGCCTTCACTCATTCGATCCTGCTTATCTGTGATAAGAAAGTTCCGCCGATGCAATCTTTACTGCTGTCACTACGCGCAGTGAACAAAAAGATATTCACGGTTGCTGCGATTTACCTGATGGTGATGCTGATGTTTATTGCGGCCGCAATGTTATACGGTATTGGCTTGATTTTCGTTTTACCTTTCTTCTTCCATGTGAAAGGCATTCTGTATCGTGAAATGTTCGGCATCAAACTGAAACTTATCGCTTCAGATAAGCCAAAAGGTGATGACGATAATAACAACGACTCACAGGTTTTCGATGCATAGTTCAGATTCAACACAAAAAGGCCGTTCTCTTGCACTCAAGGTTACGGCTTTAGCATTGGTAGGCTCGGTCTCCTTAGTTGGTCCTTACCTCTATAATGAGGAAGAGGAACGTAGAAAGGCATCTATCGAGAAAACTGAAGCAAAGGCGACAAATGTCATCCCAGAATTGGACCTGCCATCAGGGAAGCCTAACTTCGCTGCAATTGAAGATACCAACGCGAAGAAAAAAGCCTTCTTCGACTATTTACGTCCAAGTATCAATCTTGAAAACCGCCGCATAGCTAAAGAGCGCTCATTTTTAGAAAGCCTTGCCGATAAGGGCATCTCTAATGCAGATTCGGAAGACAAAGCGTACGCGAAAAGGTTAGCCAAGCTCTACAGCTTACCGCTGCCTACTGCAGGTATTAATGAGGCGTGGTTGCAAGAGATGCTGAATCGAGTAAACGTGCTTCCAGAAGCACTTGTTCTGACGCAAGCAGCCAATGAGTCTGCTTGGGGTACATCTCGATTCGCGACCGAAGCAAACAACTACTTTGGGCATTGGTGTTACAGCAAAGGGTGTGGGTTAGTACCATTACAGCGTAACGAAGGGAGCACCCATGAAGTGGCGAAATTTTCTTCTAGCCAAGAGTCCGTTCATCGCTACTTCATGAACTTAAATAGAAATAAGGCTTATCAAGACCTACGCGGTATCAGAGCGGAGTTGGCCAACAAAGGCGAAGACCTATTAACTTTCGATGCTGCGACTAAGCTAACCGAAGGTTTATTGAAATATTCTGAACGTGGTGCCGACTATGTGACTGATTTACAAGCCATGATACGCCACAACAAGGTATACTGGGTCAAATAACCGATTGAATGAACAAAGAGCAGCTGGTTAACGCTGCTCTTTTTTGTTTCCTAGCTCAACAATTATAAGAAGTACCATGAAAAAGACGACGCTTGCTATTCTAGCCTCATTGAGTCTTGGGCTGTCTCTGCCCGCTGCTGCCCAAGAGTACATGTTCACCTATTCAAAACTATACACGCAACTAAAGAACAATCTTAAAGAAGGTCACGAAGACGTAAAAGTTGCTGTATTTTTTGTAGACCAAGCCAACAATACGACTTGTCACATTCGTAAGTCTTGGATGGAAAAAGAAGAGCACTACGAAGATCTAGAGGTTTCTTCAGGTAATGAGCTTCTGATTCCTATCGACAAAAACTTGCGTTCAGCTAACCCTTTAATCTTCGTTCATACAACAGAAGAAGAGTGCGCATACTCACTCGTAGTCATGACCAAAAAGCCACTACAAGGCGAAGTACAGGTTAGCGATATAGAAACACTTCTACCGCAAATGCAGACCATGTTAGAAGACCTCAGCGGTATGTTTTCTAGTTGGTTCACACCTGATATTGAAGGTGTAACACTGGAATTCCCAAATCAACTCGATAGTGAAATCAGCCTTTCAAATGGCAAAACAATAGCAATTGAGCAAGGTCGTGCTCGCTTTACCATTGCAGAACTCGACGGCGCGAGCAGCTTTACACTGCCAGAACCAACGTTACGAGTGTTGCCATATATTCCAGCTGATAAGTAAATCGGGCTCTAACGTTTAGGCAAAACAGCAAGCACATCGCTTGCTGTTTTTGTTTGAATCTGATTGATATAGAACAGTATTGTCAATAAGAGGTGAGGTAATCTCGCGTTGACTATTTCAACCTTAAATAAAAATCCGTATAATCCACGCCCTAAAACATACCACCTAGCAATCGACAGTCGGTGTTCCCGGCAGTATGAGAATAGCAATGAACCAAAACGATAACAGAAAAGAAATCCACGAATTCAACAAGCTTCAAAAGCGCCTAAGAAGAAATGTTGGAAATGCCATCATCGACTACAACATGATCGAAGAAAATGACGTAGTAATGGCCTGTATTAGTGGCGGTAAAGACTCATTCGCTATGCTAGACATCCTGCTACGTTTACGTGAAGCAGCACCAATCAAATTTGATGTTGTTGCTGTAAACCTAGACCAAAAACAACCTGGCTTCCCTGAGCATATTCTTCCTGAGTACTTTGAAACGCTGAATATTCCTTATTACATCGTAGATAAAGACACGTACTCAGTGGTTAAAGAGAAGATCCCAGAAGGTAAGACAACGTGTGGCCTATGTTCTCGTCTGCGTCGTGGTACTTTATACTCATTCGCAGAGAAAATTGGTGCAACTAAGATCGCCCTTGGTCACCACATGGATGACATCGTTGAAACTATGTTCCTTAACATGTTCCACGGCGCTCGTCTAAAGGCTATGCCACCTAAACTACGTTCTGATGATGGCCGTAACGTTGTTATTCGTCCACTGACTTACTGTCGTGAAACGGACCTAATCAAATACGCTGAACACAAAGAGTTCCCAATCATTCCTTGTAACCTGTGTGGCTCGCAAGAGAACCTACAACGTCAATCTATTAAAGCGATGCTGATTGACTGGGATAAGAAAACTCCTGGCCGTGTTGAGAAGATCTTCAAATCAATCCAAAACGTGAGTCCAAGCCAACTGGCTGACCGCGAACTGT
Source organism: Vibrio sp. D420a (assembly GCF_030248625.1). NCBI lineage: Bacteria > Pseudomonadati > Pseudomonadota > Gammaproteobacteria > Vibrionales > Vibrionaceae > Vibrio > Vibrio sp. D420a. The sequence goes on from NZ_JAHGAN010000028.1 coordinate 185,371, forward strand.
TTGACTTCGTAAACCTTCCACTAGACCGTAGCGGCGAGCGTGAAGAGTACGAATTCCAAGAAGCTGAAATCTCATCTTCTAACATCGATGAGTCAATGTTCATCGACGTAACTAACATCTAGTATTTACGTTAGAAAGAACAGACACAGATAGAAAAGCGCCTCTAGTTAGACTAGAGGCGCTTTTTTAATGATTGATAAAGTTTAGCTCGAGGTATGTGGATCGAGTGGGCTAATGAATCCAGCAGGTTTCAATGCCAAGACGTCGCAGTTGATTTTATCGATCACATGCTCAGCAGTATTGCCAATAAACACAGCAGAAAGACCCGTACGACCTGTCGTGCCCAAAATCACCATTGCTGCATTGTTCTCTGCTGCCACCTTAGGAATGATATCTTCAGGTAAGCCTTGCTCTACAATTGTCTGCTCTTCACACATACCGTGTTTCTGACGCAGAGCTTTCATGGCTGTTAAATGATGACCGCGAACGGCATCAGTGTACGACGTCGGATCAAACTCAGGCAGTTCAATCGTGATGTTGGCTGGAGTTACAGGGTAGGCGTTAACTAAGTAAGGCTGAGCGTCTAATCGACCAGTAATCTCTAATAGGCGATCAACCATCGCATCGTTGAGCTCAAGGTGAGATTCGGTTTCAGAACCTACGTGAACAGACGCATAAATCTTCGCGTCATCTGGCCAGTATTCGTTTTTAACTAACAAGACTGGGCTTGGACATTTACGCAATAAGTGCCAATCGGTCGGAGTAAAGATAACCGACTCAAGTGTATCGTGTTTGCGAGTGCCTTTGATTAGGATGTCGTGCTTACCACTAAATACCTCAGCGATAATCGCTTCATATGGGCGGTTATGCCACACAACTTTAACGTTGAATTCGATAGTGTCATCTAGATATGGCTCAGCCACTTTATTCATCCAGATCTCACGTTGATGAATCACACCTTTACGCATCGCGTCACGCTCGTCAGCAGAGAGCATTGATGTCATGTCATAGGAGAAATCGTAAATGGAAAGAAAGAAAGTAACGTGGCTTTTTGAAGTGCTTTTTTTAGCAAGTTGAATAGCGCGAACTAGGGCAGGTTGCTCATCATGATTGATGTCGGCGACCACTAAGATTTTGTTATAGATACTCATAACTAAGCCTACTTTTCAGACTGGACATATAAACAATGTAGCGTAGTTATAAAGAGATTAAGAGAAATATAGGAGGTTTTTGGAGAGAAACATGATGTAGCTCATTATTGAACTACATCATTGATATTTAGAACTATTCTTTAGAAACGCCAGCCAGTTCCATCAGTGCATCGTGATCTTCGATGGTGATGTACTTACCTTTAACGCTTAGGATATCCGCTTTTTGGAAGCGACCTAATAGGCGGCTGATGGTTTCGACCGTAAGACCTAGGTAGTTACCGATATCACCACGAGTCATTGTTAAACGGAACTCACGAGGGCTGAAGCCGCGTTGAGAGAAACGAGTAGACAAGTTGTAAAGGAATGCTGCAAGACGCTCTTCTGCGTTCTTCTTAGAAAGAAGCAGGATCATTTCTTGGTCACCTTTGATCTCGTTACTCATTAAACGCATGATCTGTTGGCGAAGCTTTGGCATCTTACCTGATAAGTCGTCTAGGATTTCGTATGGGATTTCACATACCATCGATGTCTCTAGCGCTTGTGCAAAGCTAGGGTGTAGATCGCCAGTAATTGCATCAAAGCCTACTAAATCACCCGCGAGGTGGAATGCAGTGATTTGCTCGTCACCTTGCTCAGTAATCGTGTAGCTTTTGATGGTACCAGAGCGTATCGCGTAAAGAGACTTAAGCTCGTCACCCGCTTTAAATAGCTCTTGGCCTTTTTGAATAGGCTTTTTTCGTTCGATGATCTGATCTAGTTGATCCAGTTCAGATTCACTCAAAGTAAATGGGATACACAGCTGGCTAATACTACAATCCTGGCAGTGGATTGCACAGCCACCAGACTGAACACGTTTCGTCACAGGCTTTTCAGAAATCATAACAATCTTTCACTATTTGATATACGTCAATATTTTAGCATCCCTTAAGACTAAAGGATAGCAAAAAAACCGCATTTAAAGCATTGCTATACGGTATAAATAATGAGCTGAATGGCTTGGTAAGCAGTAAACAGACCGTACAAAAGGATCAAAATTGCACCACACTGCCTGAATAAGTCAGCTTGTTGCAGCTTCTTGAGAAAGCCTGCGCCAAAGCCAACGGTAAGCATTGCTGGCAATGTCCCTAGGCCAAACGCAAGCATGATTCCGGCTCCATTGACCCAGCTTCCAGATACAGCTGCCCAAGTCAACATAGAGTAAACCAAACCGCAAGGAAGCCACCCCCATACAAAGCCAAATGGCAGAGCATGGCTTGGGTGTTTAAGAGGAAGTAGAGATTGTCCAATAGGAGAGACGTAGCGCCATAAACGCTTCCCGACTTTTTCAAACGCTAAAAGCCCGAACCACCATTTACCGATGTACAACGCCAGAACGATCATAAACACCGCAGCGACAAGTCTTAACCAAGCTAATGCCGCGTTGAAATCGCTTAGTTGTCCTAATGACGAAACTGCGCCGCCAATCAAACCACCGATCACCATATAACTTAATAAACGTCCGAAGTTATATAGAACAGGCGTAATAGGGGAAGGCTTTTTAGCACCGATAGAGAGTATTGACGCAATGCCACCACACATTCCCATGCAGTGGCCAGCACCAATCAAGCCGACAACAAAGGCACCAATCCAATCAGGTGTCATTTCTTGCTACTTGGTTGTTTCTTTGAAGAAGGGTCGTTCGCGTCTTCATCGAACAAAATGTTGTGACCTTGACGTTCTAGATCTTCAAATTGTTCACTTTTCACAGCCCACAAAAAGATGCCGACTGCGATACACACTAAGACGATAGCGATAGGAATGAGTATGTATAAGCTTTCCATTATTTACCTTGCTCTTTTAGAAGTCTTAATGAGTTAGACACTACAATAATAGAACTCGCTGACATGCCAACTACAGCGATATACGGTGCGACGAGGCCAGCAACCGCAAGCGGCAGTATAAGTAGATTATACCCTAATGACCACGCTAAGTTTTCACGGATGATTTTACGCGTTTTCAATGCCAACTTACGTGATTGAAGTAGTCTATCTAGCTTATCACCCAATAAAACCATATCAGCCGATGCTTTGGCTACGTCTGTACCACCACCCATAGCAACAGAGAGATGAGCACCAGCCAGAATAGGGGCGTCGTTGATACCATCGCCCACCATCATAGTGATGTCTTTGTCGTCACGAGAGTTAAGGTAAGCAAGCTTATCTTCTGGTTTCGCGTTCGCCACGATATCAGTGATACCGATCTCTTCTGCAACAGGTTTGGCGTTCACCAGAGAATCACCTGTTAAAAGAGTGGTCTTAATACCCGCTTCTTTAAACTTCTGAATGAACTCAATACTCTCTTTACGAATTGGGTCTTCATACACAAAGGTGGCGATATGTTTGTCATCCAGAGAAAGATAGATACCGTTGCTCTGATCATTCTGCGCCTGACCAAGAATAAACTCGCTACTACCGATAGCCACTTTGTGACCGTCCCATTCTCCAGTAATACCAGAGCCAATCACGTTGTTCACTGATTCTACTTTTATGTCCTCAGATTCGTAGGCTTTAAACGCCTTAGCGATTGGGTGATTGGCGTGTTGTTCAAGGCTTGCAGCTATCTGTAGACAAGTATCCTTGTCTAACTCTGCATGCGTTTCAGTTTGGCTAATACGGATATCGCCTTCGGTCAGTGTGCCCGTTTTATCTATAATCAGATGGTTCACTTTACACAACGTCTCAAAAACATGCCCTTTACGCAGTAGGATGCCAAAGTTACCCATACGCGAAGTAGAACAAGTGATTGCCGTTGGCGTAGCAAGAGACAATGCACAAGGACAGGTCGCTACCAGTACTGAGAGCATGATCCAGAACGCATCTTCTGGTTTAGTTTGATGCCAGTACAACCAGGTGCCAAACGAGATAATCAGAATCACGGCAACGAAGTAACGCGCAACAATATCAGCAATTTCTGCAATACGCGGCTTAGAGAGCTGCGCTTCATCTTGCAAACGTACAATATTAGAGATAACAGAGTCGGCCTTAGAGCTTTTAACTTCTAACTCAAAAGACTCATCACCATTCAAGGTACCTGCGAAAACAGAATCATCTTGGTTTTTAACCACATGGATTGATTCACCCGTCAACATTGACTCATCAATGTGAACGCGGCCAGAAAGTACGATACCGTCTGCAGGAATATGTTCGCCTGGTAATACGCGAATTTTGTCGCCGACTTTTAGCGTCTTAACAGGAATCTGTTCGCCATCTAATGTCGTCGCCATCGCTGGTACGAGTTTAAGCAGGTTACCACTCGCCGCAGCGGCTTTGCGACGTGCCCGCATCTCTAGGAATCGTCCTAACAGCAGGAAGAACGTAAACATAGAGATAGATTCGAAGAAGACTTCACCTTGCTCTGTGACTGTAGCCACCAAGCTCGCAACATAAGCGAACAATAGGGCGATCGACACGGGTACGTCCATGCCGAGAGTTCGACCTTTAATACTGCGCCAAGCATTAATGTAGAAAGGTAGAGCAGAATAGAGAAGAACCGGTGTAGCGAAGATCAAGCTAACCCAACGGAAGTAGTGTTTAAATTCAGGCTCAAGGTTGCCGAATACTTCAAGGTAGAGTGCGACCGCGAGCATCATCACTTGCATCGTCGCCAAACCTGCAACGCCTAAGCGGTACAAGTAGTTCTTCATCGAGCGATGGTAGGCTGCTTCTTGTTGGTCGGCCTCAAAAGGCGCCGCTTTGTAGCCAAGGGTATGAATGGCTGACAGAAGTTCACTTAGTTTCGTCTTGGTATTGTCCCAGCTAAGTAGGGCACGGTTGGTTGTCGTGTTGACACGGATACCATAAACACCATCTTGAGAGGAGACTTGCTTCTCAATCAACCACGCACAAGCTGCACAAGAGACCCCTTCTAGTGACAATGTCACTTCAGAGGTATTTTCTGAGTTACGAACAAACTCAAGTTGCACATCTTCATTGTCGTAATGACTCAGTGCAAGCAGTTGTTCTGGGACAAGATCAGCTTTTTCAGCCGGAGCGGTACGATACTGGTAGTAGGAGACTAAGCCACTATCAACGATGGTTTGGGCTACGGTTTCGCAGCCCGGGCAACACATTGGACGTATAGAGCCTAATATTTCTACTTTAAAATCCGTTTCCGCTGGTACATCTTCACCGCAGTGATAACAGGATTCACTCATACTTTAGTTCTCTAGCTTGATTTTGTTTTCTAGAGGGAAGGTAATACGGCCTTGCACCAACCATTCTTCGTTATGTGGCGTCAATTCAATGAACCAAGGACCTTCAATTTCATGCTGCGTGTTGAGCACATAATCGCCTTGAGCGTTTGCTGTAAGCAACTGCGTGAAATCACGGTCAGGAAGAGTACGGTGAACAAACATGGCACTGATCGCAGGGAAGTGCTCTAGTTTGCCTTTATCTAGTGAGATGATGATTGACTCGCCACGCTCAGAAATATCTGCTGACAGGCCTAGCTCTTTTGCTACGTTAACTTTAGAGATATCGACATTAATGCCTTTCCCTTTTTTATAGTAATCCTCAGTCACTAAGTCGACAGAGTTTTGTGTAAATACAATAACCGTTAAGATCGTCCAGACCACAACTGTCGCAGGCAACGCGATTAAGAACCACGGCCAAAACTGTTTATACCAAGGCTTTACCATAAAAAAGATCTCGAAAAAGAATAAAAAGAAGTGCTTATAAAATAAAGGAAAGACAGCCCCTAAGAAAGGGGCTGTTATTGAAATGTTACTTATTATCTGAGTTGCTTAAGCTCCACACATATGCAGAAACTAGTTGAACTTTTTCTTCACCTAGAATGTCCTTCCATGCTGGCATTACACCAGAACGGCCGTACATTACAGTTTCTGTTACATCTGCGCGAGAATCGCCGAACAACCAATCGCGGTCAGTCAGGTCAGGTGCGCCTACAGCAGGGTTACCTTTACCATCTGTACCGTGACACGCTGCACACACGACGAAACGAGCTTTACCGGCTTCAGCTTCACGAGCGTTAACGCTACGACCAGAAAGGCTAAGAGTGTAGCTAACTACTTCTTTTACGCCTTCTTCGCCAAGAGCGTCTTTCCAGCCTGGCATTTGACCAACACGACCGTGTAGTACTGTCGTTAGGATCGCTTCCGGCTCACCGCCGTATAGCCAAGCATCGTCAGTTAGGTTAGGGAAACCTTTCTGACCACGTGCATCTGAACCGTGACACTGAGAACAGTTTTGTAGGAACAAACGTTGACCTACTTTAATTGCTTCAGAGTCTGATGCGATATCAGGGATAGAACGAAGACCGTTATCATCGTATGCAAGTTGGTTAAACGCTTCGCCAAAGTAGTTATTAGCGTCGTCTAGCTCTTTCGCATATTGGTCTAGTCGCTTGTTCTGTTGAGCGTCAACTACAGAAGCACGAGATTGTGCTACCGAAGTAACAGTCTGGTCAGAACTCGTCCAACCTAGAACGCCTTTAAAGTTACCTAGACCTGGATAAAGGATGAAGTAGATTACCGCGAACACAAGCGTGCCGATAAATAGGTAAGTCCACCACTTCGGAAGAGGGTTGTTTAGCTCACGAATACCATCGTATTCATGACCCATGTCATCACCTTCTTCAATACCCGTTTTGTTCGAGAAGCATGAGCGAAGTAAAACCGCACAACCAATGAGTGTACCGATAGTAATTACGGAAACCCAGATACTCCAGAATGTACTCATTACTTAGTCACTCCTTGTTCTTTTGAACTCGTTTCAGCTTCATCCGCAAAAACTAGGTTTGCATCGTCTTCGAAACGAGATTTACGATTCTTGCCAAATGCCCACCAAACGATGCCGATAAAACAAGCAAAAACGGTCACAGTCCAAACGCTTTGAAATGTAATAATGTCCATAGTCATTCCTTATTTCATTGCGTGGCCAAGAGATTGAAGGTAAGCAATGATTGCATCCATCTCTGTTTTGCCTTCAACATCTTGCTTCGCGTTAGCAATCTGTTCGTCTGTGTAAGGAACGCCAAATTGGTTGCGGAAGAGTTCAAGCTTCTGCTGAGTCAATTTGCCATCAAGTACATTGTCTTCAAGCCATGGGAAACCAGGCATGTTTGACTCTGGAACAAGTTCACGAGGGTCAATTAGGTGAACACGGTGCCACTCGTCAGAGTAACGATCACCAACACGCGCTAGATCCGGACCAGTACGCTTAGAGCCCCATAGGAATGGGTGTTCCCAAACGCTTTCACCAGCTACAGAGTAGTGGCCGTAACGCTCAGTCTCAGAACGGAATGGACGAATCATTTGGCTGTGACATACGTTACAACCTTCACGAATGTAGATGTCACGACCTTCCATCTCAAGAGCAGAGTAAACACGTAGGTTATCTACAGGTTCAGTTGTCTGCTTTTGGAAGATAAGAGGAGTGATCTCTACAAGAGCACCGAAGCTGATTGCGATAACGATCAGGATTGCTAGCAAGCCAACGTTTTTTTCTACCAACTCATGGCGATTATTTGAATTTGAGCTCATTCTTAAATCTCCTTAAGCCGGTTGCGCGATAGCTTTTAAGCTAGCTTTTGGTGCTGTAACAGTTTTGTACGTGTTGTATGCCATTAAGAACATACCGCTTAGGAAGATGAAACCACCTAGGAAACGTACAAAGTAGAATGGGTAAGATGCTTCTACAGATTCAACGAAGCTGTAAGTCAACGTACCGTCAGAGTTAACTGCACGCCACATTAGACCTTGCATCACACCTGAGATCCACATTGCTACGATGTAGAAAACAGTACCGATTGTTGCCAACCAGAAGTGAACATTGATTAGAGATACAGAGTACATACGTTCTTGACCAAATAGCTTAGGAACTAAGTGGTAAACAGAACCGATAGAAACCATTGCAACCCAACCTAATGCACCGGAGTGTACGTGACCGATAGTCCAGTCAGTGTAGTGAGATAGTGCGTTAACCGTCTTAATAGCCATCATCGGGCCTTCGAAAGTCGACATGCCGTAGAAAGATAGAGAAACGATTAGGAAACGTAGGATAGGGTCGTAACGTAGCTTATGCCACGCACCAGATAGAGTCATGATACCGTTGATCATACCACCCCAAGAAGGAGCGAATAGAACAAGAGACATAACCATACCTAGAGATTGAGTCCAGTCAGGTAGTGCTGTGTAGTGTAGGTGGTGAGGACCAGCCCAGATATACAGAGACACTAGAGCCCAGAAGTGAACAATCGATAGACGGTAAGAATAAACAGGGCGTTCAGCTTGCTTAGGTACGAAGTAGTACATCATACCTAGGAAACCAGCTGTTAACAGGAAGCCTACCGCGTTGTGACCGTACCACCATTGTACCATTGCATCGATAGCACCTGAGTAAATCGAGTACGATTTAAACGCAGATACAGGAACAGCTAGGCTGTTAACGATGTGCAACACGGCAACCGTGATAATGAAGGCTCCGAAGAACCAGTTTGCTACGTAGATGTGTGATGTCTTACGCTTAATCATGGTTCCGAAGAACACGACTGCATAAGCTACCCACACAAGCGTGATAGCGATATCGATTGGCCATTCTAGTTCTGCGTATTCTTTACCAGAGGTTAAACCTAACGGTAAAGTAATTGCAGCGGACAGAATAATCGCTTGCCAACCCCAGAAGGTGAAGGCTACGAGAGGGCCACCAAAGAGACGCGTCTGACAGGTGCGTTGTACAACATAATATGATGTTGCAAACAGGGCACTTGTACCGAACGCAAAAATAACCGCATTAGTATGCAGGGGACGTAAACGACTGTACGTCAGCCACGGCGTATCAAAGTTTAGCTGTGGCCAAACTAATTGAGCGGCAATCAAAACACCAACGCCCATACCGACAATACCCCAAAGAATAGTTACTAAGGTGAACTGACGGACGACCGTATAGTTGTAGTTTTGTTCAAGCTGCTTTTCTTGGCTCATTTGCATGCTTCCAATTTCTTATTTACTACACTTTACTTCCAACACGACTCACGTCGTAATGCCACCCAAATCAGAAAAAGAAACTCAGACTATTCAGAACTTTATTTCCGCTTGCTGATTTTAAAAAAAAGTGGCATTTTCAACGCGACACTATACTTGAATTAACAAATCAATGACAGAGTAGTAACCTTACGGTTGGTCAGGAAATGTATTTTTATTTAAAAACTTTGAACTTTGTAACAAGGAGTAAAGGATAAAATGGCAGCACAAAAGCTCACAAAAGGCAGACTTGTACAAATTATCGTCATGTTGTCTATTTTATTAGCTGCATTTACTTGGAGAACAGTGACATACGAAAATAACGAAACGGTTGACTGTATTCTTTCTACGCCGTGTGAAATTACTATTGATAAATATAATGTTAGAGTTTCAAGTGATAATCACAACTATTTAATCGAAACATCTGAAAGTAACAAAATTGATATTAGCTATGAGGGAGGCGGGTCTTTAGTCACGAAAAGTCCATCTTCTTGGTTGCTTACAACCGATGAACCGACATCACAAATAACAGTCACAACCACGCAACAAGATCATAGTGTTTCGGTCACCCTCTCAAAATAGTCAATATGAGGTCGGAGGTGGCGATAAACTTGTACTAAATCAGTAAAAACTCACGCCTCAAAATGTTATAACTGAGCGATTAATAAATTAATCAAGCGTTTATGAAGTTTCTCTCAAAAGTTTCCTACTCACATGACAACGTTATCGCTGTTCAAGAGCTCCTCGCGGGTTTAGAGCGAACTCATGAGATCGCTTGTCTTATCTGCTACTGCACCGAAGAGTATTCCACGTTCGCGATTCAGGAGTTGCTAAAACAACACCTCCCAAATATACCAATTCAAGGTTGTACGACCTGTCATGGGATAATGACAGAGACTGGGTTTCATTCAGGTCCAGTTATCGGTGTATTAGCCATTTATGATTCAGGAATCAATGCATATGGCACGGGGATAAAGAGCTTCAATGGCGATGTTACCTCAAGCACCTATGATGCTATTGATATAGCATTGAAAAAGGCAGACCGAGCAGGGGAAGTACCCGACCTTATTCTTCTTCATTCAACGCCGGGCAATGAAGAAACGGTCATGGATGCGATTGATTCGAAATTCGGAACCGAAGTACCGATAATTGGTGGCAGTGCAGCTGATAATAAGGTTTCGGGAAACTGGAGTATATTTACAGAAGATCTCGTTTCTATTAATGGTGTTTCGCTTACTGTATTTTTCTCATCGCAATCTGTATATAGCTCACTCAATGCTGGACACACGCAAACTGAATTTTCTGGCACAGTAACAAAAGCGCGAGATCGTATACTCCAAGAGATTGATAATAAGCCGGCTGTTGATGTCTACAATGAATGGACCAATTATCACTTGGGAAGCTCAGATGATGGCTTTATTTTCGAACAGTCATCTGTCTATCCGCTTGGACGAAAGGTGGGTTCTTCGTATAAAACACCTTATTTCAAGTTATCTCATTCAATTAGGCAAACTGAGTGTAAAGGCATTGAATTATTTACCGATATTAATGAGGGTGATGTCATTCATCTCATGCAAGGATCTAGAAAGCAGATCATTAGTAGAGCTGCCAATATCATACATTCATCCTACTTTAACGACATGGATCATGAAGAGAAACTGGGCGCGATCAACATCTTCTGCGCAGGTCCGATGCTAAGTCTTAAACAAGATATGAGCGAAGTCTGCACCCAAATAAATCAAGCACTTAATGGACTTCCGTATATATGTCCATTCACTTTTGGCGAACAAGGACGTCTGTGTGGTGGCGAGAACGCACATGGTAACTTGATGGTGTCATCTGCCACATTTTATAGGTTAAAAAAGTAATGGGTACGGACAACCAAGAAGCGTTGCAAGAAGCACTTGTTCAATTAGAGAGAGCTAAGTCACGAGAGCGCAGTTTAGCTGAAGAGAATAGGGTGATCTTGTCGACAATATCTGAAATTAGTAAAGCTAACTCAATCTCGGATATATTCTCCAGCCTAGAACTAGTGCTTAAGAAGTATATAAAGTTCGATGACTTCATAGTAATTTCGCGTGTCAATAATAGAGATAGTTTTAAAACGCTTCTAACTAACAATCGTGTTTACGAAAATATCCTCTGGCGCGACTCAGGAAAGCTGTCTCGTGTTATTAATGGCGAATGCACGATATTATTTGAGCCTCGAAATCTTCCGGAGTTTAGTTCACTCAACTCTATATTGCTTGATCAGATCAACTCTGTATTGATGACAGGTATCGATACAGGTTTAACCCAGTCGGTTATCGTATTCATTCACTCCAATACAAAGCACTTTAGTGTTGAAACTAAAGCCACATTGAATCGTTTCAGACCTCTAATTGAACGTGCCGTGTTCGACATTGAAAATAAAGAGAAGTTAGAAGCGACTGTTAGAGAACGTACTGCCGAGCTCATCTCTGCACGTAAAGAAGAAGAACGAGCAAACAAAGCCAAATCTGAATTCTTGGCAATGATGAGCCACGAACTCCGGACACCACTGAATGCCATTATCGGACTGATAGAAACACTAAAGTGCTCAGAACTTACTTGCGAACAACGCTCGATCATTCAGAGCATGGGAACATCTTCTGAACTATTATTGGCTATAATTAGCGACGTACTGGACTTCTCCAAAATTGAATCCGGTTGCTTTTCACTGGCTCCTCAATGGAACAACGTAAGAGACACTGTAACTTTTGTATTATCAGAACAAAAGAAGATAGCAGACGCTAAAGGACTGACGTTAAATCTGTCCTGTGAGATGCCTGAAAACGAACTACATTACATAGACCAAACTAGACTTGCGCAGATTCTGTTTAACTTGGTGGGTAACGCCATTAAGTTCACAGAGCAAGGTGAAGTCAACATCGGTATTCATTACCAACAAAGCGCATTCCACATATCGGTTGAAGACACAGGGATTGGAATGAAGCCGCAACAGTTAGCTTCGCTATTCAGTCCATTTGTTCAAGCAGACAGTACCATTACACGTAGATTTGGTGGGACAGGTTTAGGTTTAGCGATTACCAAACGCCTAGTTGAGTTAATGGACGGTAGGATTGAAGTCGCGAGTGAACTCAACAAGGGATCATACTTCAAAGTTCAATTACCAGTGTTAAGTCGATTACATCAGAACGCTGAGAAAGAAGAAATATGCTGCCCAACAGACACATGTTTCAGGGCTCAATACTCAGTGTTAATCGTTGAAGACAATCCAACGAATCAAATGGTAATCCAGCTGATTTTGTCACGACAAGGGCATAAAGTTTTCATCACAAGCAACGGACAAGAAGCAATAGACTTTATCCAATCTGAAGAAGCACCAATAGACATTATTCTTATGGACGTTTCAATGCCGGTAATGGACGGTTTAACAACCACCAAACTGATGAGACAAAACAACATAGACATACCAATCGTCGCGCTGACAGCTCATACATCTAACGAGGATAAAGTCTCATGCTTGGATGTGGGTATGAATGATTTCGTGACCAAACCGGTAAGAACCAAAGAGATCACAGAAGCGATCGATCGTTTATTAGTAGAGTCCTAATAAACGTATTCTGAATCGAAGATTATGAATATGATTATTAGGTATTTTATGGTAAATAGATTTTCGGTTAAATTGAACTGGTTTACCTGTAGCAAAGCGAAGGTGGGGTGTGGATATAAGGAGTTATATCTCGCTCAGACGTGCACAATTTAACATAATATACATAATACGCAGTTGGC